>CAZQHE010000152.1:0-8804 GCA_964593155.1 uncultured bacterium | reverse complement strand
ACATCGTGCAGTCGCTCCCCTACCGTGGGAGTCCCCCTGTCCGACGGCATCTCGCTTCCTTCGCCCACTCGGACGAGTCCAGGCCGTCCCGGTCCGTTCCCTCGCGCCCGCGCCCCCCTCGCGCGCCAACGACCGTTCCGGTCGCGGCGGACGAAAGGACCCACATTGCTCGCTCTTCTCGCCCTCCTGCCGATCCTCGTCGCGCTGGTGCTCATGGTCGGCTTCCGGTGGCCGGCCACCCGAGCCATGCCCCTGGCCTGGCTGACCGCCGTCGCCGGCGCCCTGATCGGCTGGGAACTCGAACTCCTGTACGTCGCCGCTCTCTCGCTGCACGGCGTGGTGACCGCGGTGAGCGTCCTGATCATCGTCTTCGGTGCGATCGTCATCCTCTACACGCTCAAGGCGAGCGGGGCGATGGAGACGATCCAGTGGGGCATGCAGCAGGTCACGCCGGACGCGCGGATCCAGGCGATCATCATCGGCTACATGTTCACCGCCTTCGTCGAGGGCGCCGCGGGCTTCGGAACGCCGGCGGCCCTGGCCGCGCCGCTGTTGATCTCGCTGGGCTTTCCTCCGCTGGCCGCCGCCGTGGTCTGCCTCGTGTTCAACTCCTTCCCGGTGACCTTCGGGGCGGTGGGAACGCCGATCGTCCTCGGGCTGCGCTACGTCCACCCGTTGGTCGAGCGCGCCATCGCGGCCGACGTGCCCGGGCTGCCCTTCGATTCGATCGAGGGTTTCAACGCGCTCGTCGCCCAGTGGGCCACGGTGCTCCACGCCCCGATGGTCGTCCTGCTGCCGATCTTCTTCCTCGGCTTCGTCACGCGGACCTTCGGGCCCGAGCGCTCGTGGAAGCCCGGCCTGCGCGCGTGGCGCTTCTGCGTGTTCGCGGCGGTGGCCTTCCTCGTGCCCTTCCTGGGCTTCGCCTGGTTCGTCGGACCGGAGTTCCCGTCGCTCATCGGCGGCCTGGTCGGCCTCGGCGTGATCGTGCTCGGCGCGAAGAAGGGCTGGTTCGTGCCCGAGGACACCTGGACCTTCGGACCGCGCAGCGGATGGGACGCAGAGTGGACGGGCGAGATCACCGCCGACACCTCCGGCGACCTGAAGCCGCGCATGTCGCAGTTCAAGGCCTGGCTGCCCTACGTGCTGATCGGCGCGATCCTCGTGGTGACGCGCATTCCGGAGCTGGGCCTGAAGGGCTTCCTGAGTGGGGTGGCGATCCCCTTCGAGGCGATGCTCGGCTACGACAACGTGAACAACTCGATCGCGATCCTCTACCTGCCGGGCACGATTCCCTTCGTGCTCGTCGCCCTGCTGACGATCGTCCTGCACCGCATGCCCGGACCGGCCGTGCGCGAAGCGTGGAGCGAGTCGGTGGCCAAGATGAAGAACCCGGCCATCGCGCTGGTCTTCGCGGTGGCCCTGGTGTCGATCTTCCGCCTGTCGGCCACGAACCCGCAGGGGCTGCCGTCGATGCCGCTGGCCCTGGCCGAGGTGGTCGCCGCGACCGTCGGCAACGCCTGGCCGATGGTGGCGTCGTTCATCGGTGGGCTCGGTTCGTTCATCACCGGCTCGAACACGGTGAGCGATCTCCTCTTCGCCGAGTTCCAGTGGGGCGTGGCCACCGAGCTCGGGCTGTCGCGCACGATCACCGTCGCCGCGCAGGCGGTCGGCGGCGCCATGGGCAACATGGTGTGCATCCACAACATCGTGGCCGTGTGCGCGGTGGTCGGCCTGTCCGGTCGCGAGGGCATCATCCTGCGGCGAACGGTCTGGCCCTTCCTCGTGTACGGTCTGGTCGTCGGCCTCGTCGCGTCGCTGCTGATGCTGGTCGTCGTCCCCGACACCTTCTGATCGAGAGGTCCGTCATGAACGCATCCGACGTGATCCCCGTCAGCGCGAGCGACCCGCAGATCGCACGATTGCACGACGCCCTCCGCGCCGCCGTGACCGACCCCGACCGCGTGCAGACGCGGCCGATCGACCTGGTGGCCTGGGCCAGCGACGCGAGCTTCTACCACCTCCTGCCGCGCGCGGTGGTGCATCCCCTCGACGTCGACGAGGTCCGCGGTGTGATCGGTGTCGGGCGCGAACTCGGCGTGCCGGTCACCTTCCGGGCGGCCGGAACCAGCCTGTCGGGACAGGCGGTCACCGACGGGATCCTCGTCGTGCTCTCGCGTGCCTGGCAGGGGATCGAGGCCGTCGACGACGGCGCGCGCGTCCGCGTGCAGCCCGCCGTGATCGGCACCCACGTGAATCGCTTTCTCGTCCCCTTCGGCCGCCGGATCGGACCCGACCCGGCGTCGATCGACAGCTGCATGATGGGCGGAATCCTCGCCAACAACGCCAGCGGCATGTGCTGCGGCGTGGACGAGAACGCCTACCACACCATCGTCTCGGCGCGGGTGCTCCTGGCCGACGGAACACTGATCGACACCGGAGCCCCCGAGGCCGCCGCCGTGCTCGAGCGCGAGGCGCCGCACGTGGCCGACGGCCTCCGCCGTCTGCGCGCCGACGTGTTGGCCGACGAGGCCCTCACCGAGCGCATCCGCGCCAAGTACCGGCAGAAGAACACCACCGGCTACGCGCTCAACGCGCTGATCGACCACGAGGAACCGATCGACATCCTACCGCGGGTGCTGATCGGTTCGGAGGGCACGCTCGCGTTCATCGCCGAGGCCACGCTGGAGACTCTGCCCACCTATCCGGTGAAGACGACCAGCTTCATGCTCTTCGACTCGCCCGCGCAGGCCGCGGCGGCGACCCGCGTGCTGGCCGAGTCCGGCGCGCGGGCCGTGGAGTTCTTCGACCGCGCCAGCCTGGCCGCCGTCGACGACGTCGCCCGCGAACTCCTGGGCGGCGACGTCGAGTTCCACGACGGCTCGTCGGCGCTGCTCGTGGAGTACCAGGTCGGGACCGAGGAAGAACTCGAGGCCCTGCAACCGGCCATCACGGCGGCCGTCGAGTCGATCGATCTCGCCCGACCCGCCGAGTTCACGCGCGACGCCGCCCGCCAGGCCCTGATCTGGAAGGCACGCAAGGGCCTCTACCCCGCCGTCGGCGCGGTCCGTGCCGCCGAGACGACGGTGATCATCGAGGACGTCGCCGTTCCCGTCGATCGCCTCCCCGAATGCGTCGAGGGCCTGCAGGATCACTTCGACCGTCACGGCTACGCGGGCTCGATCATCTTCGGCCACGCCAAGGATGGGAACCTGCACTTCGTGATCACGCAACGCTTCGACGACGAAATCGCCACGCGCCGCTACGCCGCGTTCATGGACGAACTCGTCGAGCTGATCGCCGTGCGCCTCGAGGGTGCGCTCAAGGCCGAGCACGGTACCGGCCGCAACATCGCGCCCTTCGTCGAGGCCGAGTGGGGATCGGAGGCGCTGGCGGTGATGAAGCGGCTGAAGGAGATCTTCGATCCCGACGACGTGCTCAACCCCGGGGTCGTGCTGAACGACGACCCGCACTGCCATCTGCGGAACCTCAAGCACCTGCCGTCGGCGGCTCCCGAGGTCGACGCCTGCGTCGAGTGCGGCTTCTGCGAGAAGGTGTGTCCGAGCGTGGATCTCACGCTGTCTCCCCGGCGCCGCATCGCCGTGTTGCGCCACGTGGAACGTCTGCAGCACGCCCGGCGATCGGTGAACGGCGACGGTCCGGCGATCGACCGCACCGTCGATTCCCTGCTCGCCGACTACGACTACGCCGGCCTGGACACCTGCGCCGCCGACGGCCTGTGTTCGACCGCCTGCCCCGTCGGCATCGACACCGGCCACATGGTCAAGCGACTGCGCGACGAGAACAACGACGACGGGAGTCACCGGATCGCGCGGTGGATCGTCGACCACGCCGGCACCGCGGAGTCGGCGTTGCGGTTCGGCGTGCGAAGTGCGCACGCCCTCGAACGCACGTTCGGCGCGGGATTCGTGCGGGGCTCGGTGTCGGTCGCGCGCCGGGCCACCGGCTGGCAGCTGCCCGACTGGGTTCCGTCGCAGCCCCGTGCCCCGCGCGGGCTCGACTTCATGACCGACCGCCCGGCGACCGCGCCCGAGGCCATCGTCTTCCCCACCTGCGTCTCACGGATCATGGGGCGCCCGCGCGGCCGTGACGCGTCGCAGGCCGAGGTCCTGCTCGAACTCTGCGAGCGGGCCGGCGTGTCCGCCTGGGCTCCCGCTTCCCTCGGCGGTGCCTGCTGCGGCCTCGCCATGGCGTCGAAGGGCCACGCCGAGGCCTCGATGCAACTGCTCGAGGATCTCGTGGAACGCCTGCACGACCTGAGCGACGGCGGCCGGATCCCGGTGGTGCTCGATGCCTCGTCGTGCACGCACGCCGCGCTCGAGAACGGCGAGAAGCTCGACGGGACGGTCCGCCAGAAGTGGGAGGACCTCGATCTTCGCGACGTGACGCGCTTCGCGCGGGAGACGATCGTCCCGCGGCTCGAGATCACCCCGATCGACGGCACCACCTTCGTGCACCCGAACTGTGCGGCGCGCCACTTCGGGGCCGACGTCGACCTCGTGGCCTGCGTCGAGGCGGCGAGCCGCGACGTGGTCGTGCCCGAGAACCTGGCCTGTTGTGGCACCGCCGGGGATCGGGGTCTGATCTTCCCCGAGCTCTCGGCCAGTGCGTTGCGCAAGGAGAAGGCCGACCTCGAGGCCGCCGACGCCGGACGGTTCGTGAGTTCGAACCTCACGTGCGAGACCGGTCTGGGCGCGCAGACGGGGCGTTCGTTCGAGTCGTTCCTGTATCTGCTGGAGGAGGCGTCGCGCAGCCGAGGATGACACGACCGGCCGCCCCGGCCAGCGGCCCGCGTTCGTGTCCCCTCAACGACCCTCTTCGGGCCCCGACGGCTCCTCGATCACGAACTCCAGCGACCGCTCGAGGGTGACGTCGCGCACCTGGTCGACGACGGTCACCACGAGCTCGTGCGCACCCGACTCGAGCTCCCCCAGGTCGAGCCCCGTGCCCTTGACCACCACACCGTCCGGCGAGACGCCGGTCCGCTCCTCGACGAACTCGTCGATGCTCGGCGTGCCGTCAGCACGGCCGATCGGCGTCACACGGTAGGTGATCGAGAACCGCGTCCGACCGTCGGCCGCGAGACCGAGATCATAAACCTCGAAGTACACGAAGAGCTGATCCTGCGCACGCGGGATCACGCGCTCGGGCAAGGGAAGGACGACGGTCGCGTAGCGCACGAACTCCGTGGGCACGTCGGTGTCGCCGGCGTAGTCGTCGAAGCTGGCACCGAGCATCAGAGCGCTCATGGTCGGTGACGCGTCGTCGGGACGACCACGAACGGCGAAGCGAAGGTCGATCCAGCGACGGGCACCGGTGAGCCTGTCCTCGCCCTCGAGTGCGAGACGGTAGCGCCCGGGTTCCACGTCCAGACCGACGCGGGCAGTGCGTGCCGGTCGGAGCCCGTGGGCGCGGCGTTCGGGATCGAACGCCGCGAGGAGGGACTCCCGATCCCGCGACGGGTCGGCGAGAATCGTCCCCTGGTCGAGCCGGTTCTCCGCGGTGTCGAACAGCGCCCACTGCAATTCGACGTCGCCGAGATCCTTGACGCTCCTGTCCGTGGATTCGTCGGACGCGACGACCGCCATCGAAAGGATCGCCGAGGCCCGCTCGCGCGTGCTCGCGAGCACCGCCATCTCGAGCGCGAGGTCGAAGGGCGAGGACCGGCCTCCGCGGGAGAACTGGAGCGGTTTGTCGCGGCGCAGGGCTTCGACCCGCGGCCTGGACTCCGGCGCGACGGCCCAGTCCCGCAGGTAGTTCTGGTCCACGAAGTTCAGGCTGAACGTCGACGGACCGCGGACCCAGGTCCAGACCCAGGTCCGGTAGTTCCGTCGGGTGTACCGGCGGTTCGCCGAGGGCGGCCGGAAATCGTCGCGGACGGCGACGATGGCCCCGATGTCGGGCGTGATCTCCGACGTGACGGTCGGCCGTCCCCAACGGACCCAGGCGTCACCGGTCTCGGTGTCCCAGCCCGGGGTCCCGGACTCGGCGTCACCCCACACGGCGTCGGCCTGCAGGAGCCGGCGCCAGAACTCGAGACGGTGCCCGTTGCTGCGACGCACCGGATCCGGATCCACCCGATCCCAATAGCGTGCCACCGTGGCCACGTCGCCGTCGAGGACACCGGGCAGCCAGCCACCCCCGTGCTCGAAGACACTCGCGAGTTCGTCCGGCATCGCCGCGAGTGCCTGACCGAACAGGTTCTCCGACAATTCCTGCGTCGACGCTTCGTAGGACAGCAGACCCGCCCTGAGCAGGAGGAGCGGAAGAGCGACCGCGCGACCCTCCTCGACCGGAGGCAGATGGTCGAGGGCTGCGTCGGGCCGATCCGCAACGAGGCACACCGACGCCAAGGCCGCCGAGTGATCCGCCGAGCCGGGGGCGAGTTCGGTGGCACGTTTCAGATGATGGATCGCCACCCCCACGGACTCGGGCTTCAGGTGGCGCTGGGCATCGAACCAGTGCGCGAAGCCCAGCGCGTAGTGGTACGCTGCCTGCTCCTCGAAGTGATCGCGCGCTGCTTCCAGCGCGGCGATCGCCCCCGCTCCGTCGCGTGCCCGATGATGGGCACGCATCGTCCACAACAGCACGTCGAGGCGATCCGGTGCGCGCTGGGCCAGGCCCTCCAGGATGTCCAGCGCGATCGACCGATCCTCGGAACGTCCCGTACAGAGGTTCAGAACGGCGAACTCGAAGTCTTCGTGATCTGTACGGAAACCCTGTGCATGGAGTCGAGCGGCCAGCGCGTCGATGCGCGCGAAGACCTCGTCGCGCGGAAGGTTCTCGGCCGGGTGCCAGATCCGGGGCGGACGCGGGGCGATTCCCAGGACCGATGCGCCCGCGGAAACCGCGGACAACAGGACCAGGACCGCCACGACGGTCCGTACCGTGCACTGCATGTCTCGTCCCTTCGGAGCGAGGAGGCCAGGCATCGAGGGGCCTCGCGCGCAAGCTACCGATCGCGAATCCCTGCGCGCAAGCGGCGGTCGCGGGGGGACAGCATCGCCACGACGATCTATAATCCGGGACGTCGGCCCCGAACCGTCCGGCCGGACCCGTTCGTACCGCCCGTGGCGGCATGTGCAGCGTACCCTCTTCCATGAGAATCCCCGTGTCCGAGACCCCTCCCACCCGCCAGCTGCTCCCCAGCACCGCGATGCTGCTCGCCTTCGACGCCGCCGTGCGCACCGGCAGCTTCACGGGTGCCGCGCGCGAGCTGAATCTGACCCAGGGCGCGGTGAGCAAGCAGATCATCGCGCTCGAGGAGCAGCTCGGTGTCGACCTCTTCGACCGCTCCGGACATCGCGTGGAGCTCACCCAGGCCGGGCGGGTGTACGCCCGCGACGTGCGCGCGGCGCTCGACCTGATCCTCACGGCGTCGATGCGGGTGATGAGCGATCCGCAGGGCGGCGCGCTCAACCTGGCCGTGCTGCCCACCTTCGGCACGCGGTGGCTCATGCCGCGCCTGCCCGGCTTCCTCGCCGAGCACCCGGGCGTGACGGTGCACTTCCACACCAAGCTCTCGCCCTTCGACTTCCGGCTCGAGCATCTCGACGCCGCCATCCACTTCGGCACCTCGACCTGGCCCGACGCCGAGAGCACCTACCTGATGGGCGAGGTCATCCTCCCCTTCGCCTCGCCACAGTTCGTCGCCCAGCACCGGATCGAGACGCCGAACGACCTCACCCGGGTGCGCCTGCTGCACATCTCGACGCGGCGGAGTGCGTGGGAGGACTGGTTCCGCGCGCAGGACGTCTCGGCCCCGACCACCGAAGGTCTGTACTTCGAGCAGTTCCTCACCGCGGCGCAGGCGGCGGCCGCGGGACTCGGAGCGGTGTTGCTGCCGCGTTTCCTGGTGGGCGGCGAGGTGGAACGCGGCGAACTCGTGCCGATCCTCGATCGGCCGCTGCGCAGCGAGAAGGGCTACTACCTGGTGGTCCCCCACGACCGCGCGGGGTGGGCGCCGGTGGTCGCGTTCAAGGAATGGCTGCTGCGGACGGTGGACGAGGACCGGCGCGCGCGGGGCGGCTCGCCGCAAACCACCACCGAGGACTGACCCGCCGCCCTCACCCCGACGCGTCGATCACCATCATCGTCGCCGAGGCCCGGGCCACCACGCGGTCGTCGTCCTTCGAGCGCACCCAGCCCTCCACGTAGGCGGTCCGTCGCGTCCGGTGGACGACCGTTCCGCGGGCCACGAGCACCTCGCGGCGGGCCTTGCCGAGGAAGTTGACCTTCATCTCGAGGGTCGCGGCCGAGAGGTCCCGACCGCCGTCGGCCATGAAGAACGAACGCGCCATGGCCGTGTCCAGCAGACTGCACAACACGCCGCCGTGCACGATCCCGCCGATGTTCAGGTGGCGGGGCTGCACGTCGAGTTCGACCACGTAGTCGTCGCCGTCGAAGCCCCGGGGATCGAGGCCGAGATCGACGATGTGGTGGACGTCGCTCACCGCGCCTCCACCGCTTCGATCACCATCGAGATGCCCTGGCCGACGCCGATGCACATGGTGCACAGGGCACGCTGCCCACCGTTGCGTCGGAGCTGATGGAACGCGGTGGTGACCAGGCGGGCGCCGCTCATGCCCAGGGGATGCCCGAGCGCGATGGCACCGCCCAGAGGATTGATGCGCGGGTCGTCGTCGGCCAGCCCGAGTTCCCGCGTGCAGGTCAGCGCCTGCGCGGCGAAGGCCTCGTTGAACTCGAGCACGTCCATGGCGTCGAGCTCGAGCTGCAGCCGGCCGAGCAGCTTGCGCGTGGCGGGCACCGGGCCCAGGCCCATGATC
>CAZQHE010000151.1:0-8815 GCA_964593155.1 uncultured bacterium | reverse complement strand
CGGCATACGAGATCTAGTACGGTCTCGTGGGCTCGGTGATGTGTATTAGAGACAGCGCCCGGCTCGGTCACGCAGAAGCTGGCGATCCGGCCGGCAGCCATCTTCGGCAGGTACTCCTCCTTGAGCGCGTCGCTGCCGTACTGCATCACGGGATAGCTGCCCACGCTGTTGTGCACGGCGATCATGATCGCCACGCCGGCGTCGACGCGGGCGAGCTCGCGCACCACCAGACCGTAGGTGTGCGTGTCGAGACCCACCCCGCCGTACTCTTCGGGGAAGCTCAGACCGAAGAAGCCCTGCTGCTTGATCTTCTCCAGCAACTCGCCGTCGATGATGCCCTCGCGGTCCATCTTCGCGCACAGGGGCTGGATCTCGCCACGGGCGAAATCACGCACCCCCTTCACGAACAGCTCCTGGTCCTCGCGCAGTTCGAAATCCATGACGTCTCTTTCCGCCGCGGTGCGATCAGGCCAGGGCCGTGGCCGAGATCACCATCTTCTGCACCTCGTTGGTGCCCTCGTAGATGTCGCAGATCTTGGCGTCGCGCATGAGCTTCTCGACCGGGTACTCCTTCGAGTAGCCATTACCGCCGAAGATCTGCACGGCCTCCTCGGAGCAGTAGACCGACGCAGTCGAGGCCGCGAGCTTGGCCAGGGCGCTCTCGTTCGAGTGGCGACGGCCCTGGTCCTTCACCGCGGCAGCCCGGTAGGTGAGCAGACGAGCAGCCTCGGTGCGCAGGGTCATCTCGGCGATCTTGAACTGGATGGCCTGGAACTGCGCGATCGGACGCCCGAACTGCTGGCGCTCCTTGGCGTAGGCGACCGAGTGGTCGATCGAGGCCTGGGCGATGCCCAGCGCCTTGGCGGCGATGCCGATGCGCCCACCGTCGAGGGTCTGCATGGCGATCTTGAAGCCGTCCTTGATCTCGCCCAGCAACTGGTCGCCGCGCAGCTTGACGTCGTCGAGCGTGATCTGCGCGGTGTCACTCGCACGGATGCCCATCTTGTGCTCGGTGTGCGCCACGGCCACCCCCGGCGCGTGCGCGTCGACCACGAAGGCGCTGATGCCCTTGTGACCCTTCGACATGTCCGTCATGGCGAACACGATGAAGGTGTCGGCGTGCGCGCCGTTGGTGATGAAGTTCTTGGTGCCGTTCAGCACCCAGCCGTCGCCGTCGGGGTTCGCCGTTGTCTTCTGCGCGGCGGCGTCGGTGCCCGCCTGGGGCTCGCTCAGGCAGTAGGCGCCGAGCTTCTGCCCGCTCGCCAGCGGCTTCAGCCATTCCTCCTTCTGCGCATCGGTCCCGAAGGCCTGCAGCGGCCAGCACGCCAGCGAGTTGTTCACCGACATGATCACGCCGACGCTGCCGCAGGCCCGGCTGATCTCCTCGATCGCCAGGATGTAGCTGAGGTTGTCCATTCCGGCGCCGCCCCACTGCTCGGGCACGGCGATCCCCATGAAGCCCAGCTCGCCGAGCTTCTTCACGGTCTCGGCGGGGAACTCCTCGTTCTGATCCCACCGGGCGGCGTGGGGAGTGATCTCCTTCTCGGCGAACTCCCGCGCGGTCTTGCGGATGAGTTCCTGCTCGCTGGTCAGCTCGAACTTCACGTCGGTTCTCCCGTTCGGTGTTCCAGGGCGGTCCGGCGACGGATCCGGGACGTCGGCGCTCGGCCGCCCGGTCGGCGGCGCGCGCGACCCGGCGGTGGCGGGCCGACACGATACGACACCGATGCGGCCGCGGCGACCTCCGGTGGGGGTGTCGCACCGACACGGGACGTCTCGGCCGACGCACTACGGGTCGGGGTTCGGGGCCGGAGCGGCCGCGCCCGCGAGTAGACTCTCGCGTCCTTCCCATAAGCCCTTGCGATGAATGGCCTTGTGCGAATCCAGAAGTCGGCTCGACGAACAGACGTCGGAGGTCCGGACTTCCGCCGCGGAAGAGGGCCGCTCGCCGCGCGGAGCATCCGCGACGGTCACGCCACCGGAACTGTCCGGCTCACCGTGCCTCGCCCCGCATCCGCGTCACCTCGGCCTGCCAGTTGCCGAGAACGCGGATCTCGCGACGATTGGTGTCGTCGCTGTCGCCAGCCACCGTGATGAAACGACCGTCCGAAGCGACGTCGAAGTCGCCGGCGCGCGAGGTGCTCAACGAACCTTCGAAGAGCTTCGTGGGAACGCCGAGTTCGAGCTCGACGTCGTCGCGCACCGCCACCGACACCAGGGCCGTGTCCTCCAGCCGGATGAAGAACAGCTCGGTGCCGTCGCGCGACCACAGGGGATTGGTGCCTCCGCCGGCCGAGGCCTGCCACACCGATCCGTCGTCGGGGTAGCCGCGCACGTAGACCTCGGGCACGCCCGTCTCGTCGGAGACGTAGGCGATCCAGCGGCCGTCGGGAGAAATCTCCGGCTCGCTCTCCGACTCGGGCGTGGCGACGAAGGGGCGGGATTCACCTTCGTCGTTCATCGGTCGCACCCAGATGTCGGTCTTTCCGGCGTGACCGGTGACGGTGTAGGCGAGGAGATCGACTCCGGGAGACCACGACTCGGGCCTCCCTCGGTTCGCGCCACTCGCGATCACGCGGGTCCGTCGGGATCCACTCACGTCGAGGGTGACGAGTTCGCCGGCTTCCATCCGGTCGAACAGGATGCTCCGACCGTCGGGGGACCACAGCGGATCGTGGGTGTCGTCCTCCTGGACGATCCGCGCGAAGGATCCGCGGTCGAGGTCGAGCATCCACAGTTCGCAACTCGAACCGGTCCGGCGCGCGAGGACGCGGCGCCCGTCGGGCGACAGCCGGGGTTGGGCCCACGATCCCTTCAGGTCCGACGCGATCGATCGGCTGCCATCGCGGTCGACCCAGGTCAGGTAACGCCCCTCGCCCTCGACGGGGGCGGGGACGTACGCGAGCAAACCGGTGGGTGAGACGTCGAAGCAGAAGCTGCCGTCGACCTGCTCCGTGACGACGACGGCGCCACCGGTGACGCGCGCTCGCTCCGCATCGAAGGGGAACACGGCGGTGCCCTGCGAGGCACGGTCCTGGACCACCAGATGACCGGGTTCGACGTAGCGCGCGAGGAAGACGCCGTCGACGACTTCGTGCCGCGTGCCGTCGTCCCGGAAGGCGAGGATCCTCTCGCGCCCACCACCGATCACCGTGATCAGAACGGTTCGGCCGTCAGGGAGGACCTCGGGCAGCCACACCCCGGTCTCGTCGTCGGTCTCGGAGAGCCGTCCGAAGACCTCGACCGCCCCCCCGTCCTCGCGCACCCGATACATGGCCACGTCCCCGCTCTCTCCGCCGCCACCCGGAGCGAGGTAGATCCAGCCGTTCGGCCCCCAGTCGGCGGAATTGACGTTGGCGACGCTCGCGACCAGCTGCGCCATGCCACCCGTCACCGGGACCTTGTAGACGGCGTCCTCGGTCACGAAGCCGATCCACCGGCCGTTGGGTGAGAAGAAGGGAGCGAAGCCGTCGGTCGTGCCCCCGATCTCGCGCACCTCGAAGTCATCGAGATCACGGACGTACAGGCTTCCGCTCAGACCCGACCGGACGGCGAAGACGACTGCGCGCCCGTCGGGCGAGATCACCGGAGTCATGGCGGGGCGCAGGTTCCAGCCACCGAGGCGATACCGAACCGGCACGGCGTCGGTGGCCGCGTCGTTGATCCCGGGCGCTGCCACCCACACGCCGGCCGCCCCGAGCATCGCAGCGAGTGCGGGGATCAGGACGGCCGCCGTACGCCGAGAGCGGCGCTTCGCGCCGGGCCCGGATCCGAGCGCGGGACTCGCCGTCGACGCGCTCGACAACCCGTCGCGCAGCCAACTCAGCTGCAGCTTGACGTCGTGGGCGCTCTGCAGGCGATCTTCGGGATCCTTCTCGAGGCAGGCATCCACCAGCCGGTCGAACTCCGGCGGCGCCAACGGAATCCGCTGCGCCACCGGTTCGGGATGCGTGTGCAGGATCGAGCCGATCAGGCTGGCCTGCGTCGCTCCTCCGAAGGCACGTTCACCGGTCGCCATCTCGTACAGCACGCAACCGAGCGCCCACAGGTCGCCGCGCGCATCGACCTCGCGGCCTTCGATCTGTTCGGGCGCCATGTACTGGAAGGTGCCGACGATCGAGCCCTCCTGTGTGAGCGGATGCGCCACGGTCGGTGACGCCGCCACCGTCAGGTCCCCGCTTCCGGATTCCGGCGCCGTCACCCGCGCCAGCCCGAAGTCCATGAGCTTCGCCCCCGCGCGGGTGATCATCACGTTGCCCGGCTTGAGGTCGCGATGGATCACCCCGGCACGGTGCGCTCGGTCGAGGGCATCGGCGATCTGGGCGCCCCAGGTCAGGACGTCCTGCATCGGCAGTGGACCGGAGCGCAGCCGCTCGTGCAGGGTGACACCCTCGACGAGCTCCATGACGAGGAAGCGTGTGTCGCCGTCCTCGCCCACGTCGTGCAGTACGCAGATGTTCGGGTGGTTGAGCGACGAGATCGTCTGCGCTTCGCGGCGGAAGCGCGACTGCACCTCGGAATTCGCGGCGATGTTCTCGGGCAGGACCTTGATGGCGACGTCGCGGCCCAGGCGGGCATCGTGGGCGCGGTAGACCTCGCCCATGCCACCCTTGCCGAGCAGTTCGACGATCTCGTAGTGGGCGAGCGTGCGACCGATCACAGGGCAGCTCCGCAGCGGCGGTGGAGCATAGCCTGGGGGTCACGGGGGGTCAACGTGGCGGGTGGCGTCCCCGAATCCGGCCTCCCCTACGACCCGCAGGGCTCGAAGTCGTCCTCCCCTGGCGCGCAGAAGTCCGGCTCGACCGACGTGTTGCCGTCGACGCCTTCGAACTCCGCCAGGAGCCCTACCCAATCGCCGTCGACGTTGCCGAACACGTTCGTCGTGCGCACCAGCAGTTCGGCGAAGGCTCCTCCGAGCGGCTCGCCCTCGGGCGCGTACACCAGTGCGCTGCCATTCAGGGCGAGAACGTTCGTGAGGAGATCCGACGACGTGGAATACAGACTCGACCCACCACCTTCCTCGTCGGCGCGTCCGGCGAAGCCTCGGGCCCGGTTCGCGTGGAAGATCGACGCGTCGACATCGATGCGGACGTTCTGGTCGAGACGGATCGCACCACCGCTGCTGTCGCCTTCGGTGCCGATCGACGCGCCGTTGCGTGCGAAGACGCACCAGTTCAAGAAGGCGCGCGTGTCCCGCAGATGGAGCGCGCCCCCGTGGCGGGCTTCGTTGTCGAAGAGATCGACGCCGGCCAGCAAGAACCGCGACACGTCGTCGATCCGCATCGCTCCGCCGTCGGATCCGGCGCGATTGCCGTGGAACGTACCTCCGTCCACCAGCACCTGGCGCGCCCGTCGCACGAACACAGCGCCCCCACCGGTCCCGCTGGCGTTGTTCTCGAAGGTGCAGCTCCTGAATTCGAGGTTCTGCACCCGGTAGGCGACTACGGCGCCGCCGACGGCGGCCTCGGGGGCCATGGTGTCGTCGGTCTGGTTGTCGACGAACGTCGATCCCAGGACCTGGACGGTACCGAGCGTCCCGTCCAGACGAAGAGCCGGTCCGCTCCCGCCGCGGTTGTCGCGGAACGTGCACTGGCGGACGACGACGTCGGCGTAGCCCTGCACGGCCAGCGCCGCGGCATCCCGCTCGGCCTCGACGTCGCGGAAGACGCACGAATCGAACACGGCCTGGGCGAAGGAGCGGGGCGCGGCGATGCGTACCCCCTGCGTCGAGGACTCGAAGATGCAGGCGTCGACGAGTACGTGATCCCCGTCGCCGGCCGACAACAGGACCTGCGTGTCCCCCCGGACGCGGAGGCCCCGAATCCGGGCTGGCCGACCGTCCTCGATGCGATCGCTGGTCTGGACGACCGGCACCGACCCGCCACCCAGCCCGGTGGCGTCGATCACCACGCGATCGGCGCCGGCACCGATCAGGTGCACCGAGCGCGGCACGCCGAGGCCGCGCTCGGCATAGTTGCCCGGCCCCACGAGCACGGTGTCGCCCACCGTGGCCGCGCGGAGGGCCTCGCCGATCGACGAGAAGTCGCCGGGGATCACGTACCGCGTGGGATCCGGCTCCGGATCCGGGAACAGGGGAGCGGGATCGTCGTCGGAGCACCCGACGATCGCGACCAACGACAGGAGGAGCGCGCGGCGGCGCAGGGGGACGCGCATGGCCGATCCTCGGCTTCGGGACACGAAATGGGCGACCGGGTCACGCTTCCCTTCGCAGGACCACGAGCCGCTCGGGCGAGCGCCGGATCGCGCCACGCCGGATCATACCGCCCCGGTGGCGTGCGCAGAAGCACTCTTCGCCCTCATGCCCGGATCTCCTCGAACTCTCCGATGTCGCGGTTCTTCCGCACGTTGTGGGCATCGAACACCCGGCCGTTCATCGCGACGTAGACGCCGTGGGGCATCGACTCGGCGAAGGCCAGCGCGGCACCCAGGTTGAACAAACCGTCGCTCGAACCGAAGGCGAAGGGGATCATCGCGCCGGTGAGCACGATCGTCCGTCCGTCGATCCCCGCGTCGGCCAGCGCGCGGGCGGTGTCGGCCATGGTGTCGGTGCCGTGCGTGATCACGATGCGCTCGAGCTCGCACTTGCGACACTGGTTGATGATCAGCTCGCGGTCGTGATCGTCCATGTCGAGCGAGTCGACCATCATCAGCGTGCGCACCTCCACCGGCACCCGACAGCGAGCGAGTTCGAGCATGTCGCGCAGGTGCGTGTCCTTGAAGAACAGGCTGCCCGTGCGCTCGTCGTACTCCTTGTCGAAGGTGCCACCGGTCACGAAGATGCGGATGGGGTGGGACATGGATGCGCTCCGTGGTTTGCAGATGCCCGGTGGAGCGTCGAGTCTGGACCCCGGTACGAAACCGGTCAAGTCGGCGGCGCCCGTGCCCCCCGCGGGGCCCCGCGTGCCCCGGTCGGAATCGTCGTGGGAGAACGGCAACGCCCAGACGAAACGGCGCCCGGCGCTCCCGGTCGGTGCAGCCGTACGCGACGGTCTCGCCTCAGAACGACCCACGGATCGACAGCCCGACCGGCTGCGCTCGGATGCGTGTCGCCTCGAGCTCCCGCAGCAGGGCCGCACGACGGACCGCGACGTCGTCGGGAAGCCCGGCATCGTGCCATTCCGTGTCGACCATCTGGTCGCCGATGATCAGCCCGGTGACCATGGCCAGCGGCAGGATCAGCACGGTTCCCAACCAGTGACTCCCGCGTTCGTCCACGTCGATCAGAGCATCGTCCGGCTCGTCATCCGGAAGTGTGAGCATGCGCAGGAGGAGCCACGAACCACCGAGGATCAGGCCGAACTCGGCACCCCGGCCGGTGCCCGGGATCTCACGCCGGATCTCGATTCGCTCGACGTCCGCGGCCGGCACCTCGAAACGGTCGAGGTCCGCGGCCGGCGCGCCTCGGCGGTGCTTCGGGAAGACGTTCACGACCAGACGTCCCTGGTCGATCTCCTGGAGACGTCCCGACACCGTACCCGTCGGAGTCGTCACCCGGATCGTGTCGCCGCGCCGCACCGTCTCGGCGGCGCCCGCGGGCGCGCCGAGAACGGCGAGTGAAAGACCGGCCATCAGGATCGACATCGTGAGCATCATGGACACCGCTCCTCGATCGAGTGCACGGGGACGAAGTGCTCGAAGTGCCACCGTCCCTCCGGTCGTGGATTGCGATGCCCGGGCCACCCTCGGCGCACATCGTCGATTCCGACCCGATCGGTGGTCCAGAGGCCCAGAACTGCACTCTCGGGATGACACGCGGTGGGATGTGGTGACTCCGATCGTCGCCGTCCGATCACACGCCTGTGCACCACCGGTCACGGCTCGAGACCGGGACGGAACGAGCCACGATCCAGTTGGGCGCATGTCGCCCCTTGACCGGACCCCGACTGCGTCCGATCGTGGCGCCGCCTCCGATCGTCGCCCTCCACCGACGGAGTCGCTGTGGCCCTGCTCGACATCGCCCTGCCCGTCTTCCTCGTCATCGCTCTGGGCTACGGTCTGCGGCGCGGCGGCTTCCTGACGGCCGAAGCCAACGGTGTGCTCACGCGTCTGGTCTACTGGGTGGCCGCGCCCGCACTGCTCCTGCGCAGTGCGTCGATCACCCCCTTGCAGTCGGGAACGCACCTGACCGGTCTGCTCGTCATGGCCGCGGTCACGGTGGCCGTCGCCGTCGCGGTGTATCTGGCCGCCCCGCGCACAGGGCCGGCCCGGCGGGGCGTGATCACCCAGGGAGCCTACCGCAGCAACCAGGTCTTCCTCGGATTGCCGCTCGTCCACAACGCCTGGGGAGACGAAGCGGTGGGCGAGGTCGCCCTCGTCGTCGGCCTCATGGTGGTCGTGTACAACGTTCTGTCCGTGCCGGTGCTCGCCCTGCCCCATCGTGCCGAGCATGCGGCACGCTGGAGCGGCATGCTGCACGGTGCACGCTCCATCGCGACCAATCCGCTCGCCCTGGGATGCCTGGTCGGCATCGCGCTGTCGGCGACCTCGACCACGTTGCCACGTGTCCTCGACACGTCGCTCGACCTCGTGGGGAGGAGTGCACTGCCGCTGGCGCTGATCTCGGTGGGAGCGGCACTGGACATGGCCCGATTGCGCCTCGAACTCCCGATCACGGCTCTCGTCACGATCCTGAAGCTGGCGGTGTACCCGGCCCTGGTGATGGTCGGGCTGACCTGGCTCGGCGTCACGGGGCTCACGATGAAGGCGACGGTCCTGGTCGCGGCCACGCCCACCGCGGTGGCGAGCTATCCCATGTCGGTGGAGCTCGGTGGTGACGAACGCCTGGCCTCCGGAC
>CAZQHE010000150.1:5851-9050 GCA_964593155.1 uncultured bacterium | reverse complement strand
AGACCCAGGAGATCGGTCGACTGCTGCTGAGCATCACCGAGGAGCTCCCGCCGCACTATCGGTCGATGATCGTTCTGCGGCACCAGGAGCAGCTGAGCTACGAGGAGATCGCCGAGGTGCTGGATCTGCCCCTCGGCACCGTGAAGGCCCGGATCCATCGCGCGCGCGCCATGATGAAGGACAAGCTCCAGCGGCGCCGCGGAGGACTGGGATCCGTGCTCTGACGCCGCCGGCGGCGGAGCACCGATCCCGACGAACGGAGGGAATGCCATGACGGCCGACCACCCGCGTGCGCACGACGACGCACTCGACGCCCTGGTCGACGCCTACGTCGACGGGACGCTCGACGACAAGCAGGCTCTGCGTCTGCACCTGCGCGCCCAGGCCGATCCCGCGGTGGAGGCACGGCTGGAGTCCACCCGCGCCTTCTTCGGAGCCCTCCGGTCGATGCCCCGCGAAGAGCCGGGAGAGGGTTTCGACGCCGCGGTGCTGGCCCGGGTCCCGCTCGAGCGCTACGCCACCGCGCCGCGAAGGCGTACGCCGGTGATCGTGATCGGCGACCTGGCGCCCTCGCGTCTCGTGCGCACGTTGCAGTCGATGGGCCGGCTCTCGATCGCCGGTGTCGCGGCCTACCTGCTGACGCTGGTCGTGGCGGGGACCCAGGTGGGGCGGGCCGTGTCCGCCGCCGCCGACCGCGTGTCGGCCACCCTGCAGTCGTGGGCGTCGGCGAGCGAGTCGGTGCCCGTGCTCGGAGCTCTCGTCGGCTTCCTGGGAGCGGTCCACCGGGCCGTGACCGGCGCCGTGGGAGGGCTGGCCGACGCGGTCGGACTGCACGGGGCCACCCTGCTGCTCGGAGTCGCGCTCGCCGCGGTGGTCCTGGTCGCGGCCACTGCCCAGCGCCGCCGCCGCGCCGGATCGACGACGGTCGGAGCCTGAGGATCGGCTCCCGGCTCCGACCGACACCCCCGCGAGGTCTTCGCATGTCGCATCGCCGCTCCGTTCCACTCGCCCTCGGGGTGTGGACGCTCCTGATCGGGGGCGTCCTCGTACCCGTGGTGGGGGCTGCGCCGCAGGACACGGCGCCCGAGGCATCGGTGCGCGCGCCCGAACCTCCCGAGGTTCCGGAGGTCTTCACCGAAGAGGAACTCGACCAGCTCTACCGCGACCTCTACGGCATCCAGATGCAGCTCGGCCGGCGCGACGGTCCGACGGCCGACATCGACTCGCTGCGTGCGGTCCGCGACAGCCTGCTGACGGAGATCCGCGTGCTCGCCCGCGAGATCGAGCGCCGCGGTCGGACCCTGGATCGCCCCGGTCCCGCCGACGAGGAGTGGCAGCGTGAATTCGACGGCTTCCTGCGCGACCTCGAGTCGACGGCCGCCGACGCCGACTGGGAGGGTCTGGCCGAGACCCTGGGCGAACACGCGGAGACCTGGGGCGAAGGCCTCTCGTTGCTGGGCGACGAACTCAAGGATCTGCAGGTCGAGATCGACGAGGACCGCGTTCGCATCGACACCGGGTCGGGCAGCCGGGTCACCTTCCGGATTCCGAGGGAGGTCAAGGAGGAGCTCCGGCGGGGCATCGCCGAGGTCGGTGTCGAACTCGAGCGGGTGCTGGGCGACACGAACCGCGGGCGCTGGGGGCGTGAACTCGAGGAGCTGATCGACGAGCTGCCCGACGACGTCGCGGGTGGGTTCTTCGTCGACCGCCGGCGCGAGAAGACCGTGATCGCCGAGTCGATCTTCCGCATCGGCGAGGACGTCGAGGTGGGCGAGTACGAGATCGTCCAGGGCGACGTGTTGCTCGTCGGCGGCGATGCGTACGTGGCCGGTGAGGTCGACGGCAACGTCTTCGTCCTGTTCGGGGACCTGTTCGTCGAGGAGCGCGGCACCGTCGCCGCCGATGCCGTGTGCGTGGGCGGGCGTGTGCGCGTGGACGACGACTCCGAGGTGCGGGGACGGCGTTTCGACGTGAGCACCACGGCGCCGGGGCTCGGGCCGGCCATGGGTTCGGGCGGTGGCATCGCGTGGCTCGTGCACTGGTCACGCGTGGCGGTCCTGGCCCTGCTGATCGTCGCCGGGTTCCACCTGGTGGAGACGCGCATGAACCGGCTGGCCCGCCACGGCGGTGAGCATCCCGGCCGCGACCTGGCCTCGGGTGCCCTGTGGTACGCCGTCGTGCTGGGCCTGTTCGTGCTGGCCTCGGGTGGTCTGGTGATCTCGGTGATCGGGATTCCGGTCGTCCTCGTGCTCGTGGCCGGTTTCGGGATCGTGTCGCTGCTGGCCTACGCCGTCGGGTGCCACGTGCTGGGCGACCGCTTGCTGGCCCTTCACTCGGGACCGGGGGCGAAGCACCGGGCGTGGCAGGTGGCGCTGCTCGGGATGGTGGTGCTCGAGGTCCCGGCCCTGGTGTCGCTGGCCTTCGCCGCGTCCGATCCCGGCACGTCGGCGGTGGTCGGTTTCCGGGCGCTCGACTTCCTGCTGAAGTACGCCGCGCTGTCGGTGGGCTTCGGGGCCGTGGTGGCGACCCGGGGTGGGGCCGACGAGAACGGAGCTGCGGCCGAGCCCGACGAAGCGCTCGCGCTACCCGCGCACGGTGAGTGACGGGCCGCGGCGTGGGGTCAGCGCCGGCGCGACATCGCCGGGCCGCGCGGAGCACCCTCGCGGCGCCGCTGCTGACGGCGGACCAGCTGTCCACAGGCCGCATCCACCTCGCGTCCCTGGCTGTCGCGGACCGTGGCCACCACACCCCCGCGCCACAGGACGTCGGCCATGGCGTCGATGCGCGAAAGGTCGGGGCGTCCTCCGTCGAACTCACGGATCGGATTGAGCGGGATCAGGTTCACCTTGAACGGCCCCGTCCGGGCGAGCGCGAGAAGGCGCTCGGCCTCGTCGATCGTGTCGTTGCGGCCCGCGATGATCGCGCACTCGAGCGTGACCTTGCGCCGGACCCGCCGGCCGTAGTCGGCGGCGGTGGCGAGCAGTTCCTCGAGCGGCACCTGGCCGACCACCGGCATGAGCCGCCGGCGCTCCTCGGGGTCGCCGGTCGTCAGGGACACGGCCAGACCCACCGGGCGGCCCCAGGCGGCCAGGCGCTCGATGCCGTCGACCAGCCCCGACGTGCTCACGGTGATCCGGCGCGCCGACAGTCCGACCGCGTCGGGGTCGAGCAGCACCTCGAGCGCGGGCAGCAGGGCGCG
>CAZQHE010000150.1:1320-5841 GCA_964593155.1 uncultured bacterium | reverse complement strand
GTTCGCCCATGCCCATGAACACGAGGTTCGGATGCGTCGGCTCGGGAAACAGGCGCTGCAGGGCGAGGACCTGCCCGACGATCTCTCCGGCCGACAGCTGTCGCACGATTCCCATGCGCCCGGTGGCGCAGAACACGCACGCCATGCGGCAGCCGACCTGGCTCGACAGGCAGTAGGTCGTGCGCCCCGTGGGGCGGGGCATGGCCACGCTCTCGATCCGCGCTCCGTCGTGCAGTTCGAACAGGAGCTTGGCGGTTCCGTCCGGCGACACCGAGCGTTCCACCGGTTCGAGGCGTGGCAATCCGTGAGCGTCGTCGAGTTCCTCGCGCAGTCGACGCGGGAGGTTCGTGGCCTCGTCCAGGCTCGCCACGCGACGGCCGTAGATCCACTGCGCCAGCTGACGACCGCGATAGCGTGGCTGCCCGTGGGCTTCGGCCAGCTCCTCGAGCTGGCACGGGCTCATGCCGACCAGGGTCTCTCGCGTCATCGTGCCGTCACGCTTTCTTGACAGGGTCGAGGACGGGGCCGGAAGGTTCCGGCCGTGCACCCAGGATGATAGAAGAGGTCGACCGCGCATGCCCGAACCCACCCCGACGAACCCCGGGTCCGCCGACACTTCGGTGCGCGGCCGGGTGCTGGTGGCCGACGACGAGGCGGCGATCCGCCAGAGCGTCGGCATGCACCTGCGCTACGAGGACTACGCCGTCGACGAGGCCGACAGCGGCGAGGCCGCCCTGGCCCGTCTGGCCAAGGGTGGGATCGACGTCTTGCTGCTCGACGTCAAGATGCCCGGCATGGACGGCTTCGAGGTCATGCAGCGCATGCGCGAGGACGGGATCGACGTGCCGGTCGTCGTGATCTCGGGCCACGACGCGGTGGAGAACGCGGTCGAGGCGATCCGGCGCGGCGCGCACGACTTCCTCGAGAAGCCCTTCGGCCGCGAGCAGCTGGTGGTGCGCGTGGCCCGGGCGTCGGAGCACGGCCGGCTGCGGCGCGCCCACCGCGAGCTGCACGAGACCTCGGGCTGGAGCGCCGATCTCATCGGCGAGAGCGCGGCGACCGACAGGGTGAAGGAACTGGTGGCCAAGGTGGCGCCGACCCCGGCCCGGGTCCTGGTCACCGGCGAGAACGGCACCGGCAAGGAGCTCGTGGCCCGGGCCATCCACGCGGGCAGCGACCGGGCGTCGGGGCCCTTCGTCGAGGTCAACTGCGCGGCGATCCCCGAGGAGCTCATCGAGAGCGAGTTGTTCGGCCACGAGAAGGGCTCGTTCACCGGGGCCGGCCAGCGTCGTATCGGCAAGTTCGAGCGAGCGCACGGGGGCACGCTGTTCCTCGACGAGATCGGCGACATGAGCCCCGCCGCGCAGGCCAAGGTGCTGCGCACGCTCGAGGACAACCGCTTCGAACGGGTGGGGGGGCAGGACCTCATCGAGGTCGACGTCCGCGTGATCGCGGCCACCAACCGCGATCTGCAGGATCCCGAGCTCGGCTTCCGTCAGGATCTGTACTTCCGGCTGAACGTCATCTCGATCCACATGCCGCCCCTGCGCGAACGGCCCGAGGACGTTCCCCTTCTGTTCGACCACTTCCTCGACGTGGCCGCGCGCGAGATGAAGCAGCCCCGCAAGGGCGTGTCCGACGACGTCATGGAGCGTCTGCGGCGCTACGCGTGGCCGGGCAACGTCCGGGAGCTGCGGAACCTGGCCGAGCGTCTGGCGATCGTTTCGCCTGGCGAAGTGATCCGCTCCATGGACCTGCCTCCGGCCATGGGCGGTGGCGACGTGGCACGCAGCGGCGCGGAGTTCCTCGACGCACCGACCTTCCAGGACTTCAAGGCGGCCAGCGAGGCCGCCTACCTGCAGGCGAAGCTGCACGAGAACGACTACAACGTGTCGAGGACGGCCGAGGTCCTCGAGATGCAACGGAGCAACCTGTACAAGAAGATCCAGCGCTACGGCCTGCGGACCAGCCCCGACGACTCGTCCCAGGCCCGTTGACACCGGCTCGACACCGGACGTAGCTTGGAGCACGAGACCGGTCGGACCGTCGACGGGATCGCGCTCCCGGGGCTTCCCTCCCTGTACAGCGCCCACTCGCCCCGCGATCCACGAGACCTGTCCGGTCCGGGTGTGGCACGGTCTGCCGCAACCCCTGTCCTGTCACGAGGAGCACGGTCAACATGAAGAGCCGCGTATTGGTCGTCCTGGCTCTGGTCCTTGGTCTGGCGCTCGGAGGCGCGATGGTCACCCCGGCGTCGGCCGACGTGAACAATTACGGATGGTCGGTGTCGGGCAAGACGGCGCTGTCCCCTCCGGGAGGCGGAGCCGGCGACGACTCCGACGACGGCCCCCCGGTCGAGACCGAGGGTGATCCCGAGAACTGGCTGGGCGGCCAGAACCGCCCGGCGGGCGACGAGTCCGACGACGATCCCTGGGAGATCGCGGACTGGTTCGCCGGCCTGATCCGACTGCTCACCTTCGGCTGGCTCCGTTAGGAGGCCGACCGTGCGCGCGTCGCCGACGCGCACGCTGGTCTCCCGGATCCGGAGCTCCGGAGCGTATCCCGGCTACCTTGTACCCCTTCTCGCCCAAGGGACGCCCAATGGACGGATTCCGTGACGGGGACGACAGGCGGCGACCCACACCGCCCCGACCCCGGCCCGAGAACGATGCGACCACCTCGTCGGTCCGACTCGAAGAGGTCGGCGACCTCCATTTCCACGCGGCGGCGTATTCCTCCGCGGTGGACTACTACCGGTCGGCTCTGCGGGCCCGGCGGCCCGATGGCGCCCGGGTGGACGAGGCCGGACTGCGGTCGAAGCTGGCCGACTGCCATCGGCTGCAGGGTGCCTTCGACGACGCCGCCCGTGAGCTCGAACAGGCCTGGCGGACTCGCGAGCCGGACGACGACATCGGCCGTGCCGTGATCGGGGTCCGCCTGGCCCGCGTGCGTCAGGGGCAGGGGCGCTTCGTCGAGGCCCTCGACCTCGCGCTCGAGGCCTTCGGCGTCCTCTCGATCACCGATCGTCACGCCGACGTGGGTTCGGCGCAGATGGTCCTCGGCATCGCCCACGCCTGCACCGGGCGCGTGCAGAAGGCGCAGGAGTTCTTCGAGGACGCCCTGGGCACCTACCGCCGCATCGGCGACGTGGTCTCGCAGGCGCACGTGTTCAACAACCTGGCGTTGCTGGCCAAGCGGGCGTGCCGCTGGACCCGCGCCCTGCAGCTGTACACACGCGCCGAGGAGCTCTTCCGGACGCACGGTGCCACCTACGAGTGCGACGTGCTCCTGCTCAACGAGGCGGTCCTGTACCGCAAGATGGGTCAGCGCGCCGAGGCCCGGGCCACGGCGGTCCGCGGCGTCGCCCGCGCGCGCAGCCGGGGCGACCAGGCCGACCTCACCCGCCTCCTGCTGCTGAGCGGTCAGCTCGACGTCGAGGACCGGCGCTTCGCCGAGGCCGAACGCGCCCTGCTCGAGGCCAAGGTCCTGGCCGAGCGCCAGGACATGATCCGCGAGATGGCCCTGGCCGACGAGTTCCTGGGCGATCTGATGCGCGCGACCGAGCGGTTCGCCGAGGCGGCGGCCAACTACGACCTGGCGATCGAGCGTGCGCGGACGCTGAGCCACGAGAACGACGTGGTCGCCGAGGTCCGGCGCCGGCAGGCCGAACTGGCCCTCCAGCTGAACCGTCCCGCCGAGGCGATCGAGCTGGCCGTCGATGGGCTGGGTATCGCCGAACGCGTGGGCGAGGACTTCGAGCGCGGATTCCTGTGCCGGGCCGCGGCACGGGCTCGCGACCTCGAGGGCGACACCGACGCCGCCGTCGATTCGTACCGGCGTGCCGTGGAAGCCTTCGGCGAGCACCGCCTCACGGCCGAGATCGCGGACACCCTCCGCGAGCTGGCCGAGCTGCACCTGAGGCGCGGGACCTCCGAGGACGCACTCCTGGCCCGGGCTCGCGTCCAGGAGGCACTCCGACTGCGCGACGGCGAGGGGGCGGTCGACGCGATCTCCCTGCACCTCGCCCTGGCACGGGCGGAGCTGGCCCTCGGCCACCACGACGACGCGATGATCGCCCTCTTCGAACTGGAACGTCTCGCCGGGGGCGACACCGGCGAGGCCGTGCGTGCCGCCGAGGTCCTGCGGCGCGAGATCGAGGACGGGATGGCCCGTCGGGTCGATCGCGATCGCACCTCGCTGCACGAACTCGTCGAGCTTCCCGATCACGTGGCGGGTCTCACGGTCACCACCGAGGCCGGACGCGAGTCGCTGCAACGTCTCATCGAGACCTCCGCCGAGCAGCTGGGCGCCGACCGCGCCGTTCTGGCCCTCGTGTCGGAGCGGGGTCGTGTGGAGGTGCTCGGAACCCGGTCGGTGCCACGGTCCACGGCCCGCGAGCTCTGCGCGCGGGCCCACGCGCTGCTCGAGCGCGAGCACGCCCCGGCGGCGCGGGTCTGGAGCGACACGGAACACGACCCGGACTGGAGTGACCTCTTCGGGACCCGAAGAGGCCCTCTGGCC
>CAZQHE010000150.1:0-1310 GCA_964593155.1 uncultured bacterium | reverse complement strand
CCGGTGCCGTGGCCTTTCCGCTGGTCGACCGCGATGCCGTGGAGGACACGGTCGCGGGCGTGCTGTACTTCGACACCGCCGGTGGCGACGATCGCCTGCTGCCGTTCGGCGCCGAGGACCTGGCCGTGGTCTCGGCGCGGGCCGGTGTGCTGTACGACGAACTGTCGCGACCGACCGGCGGCGTGCCCTTGGAGACCGGCGAGGGCCCCACGGCCCGGGTGATCACCGGGAGCCGCTCCGTCGAAGAGGTCCTGGCCCTCTGCGCCAAGGTCGCGCCGAGCCCCTACACGGTCCTGCTCACCGGCGAGACGGGGACGGGCAAGGGCCTGCTGGCCGGCGTGATCCACGAACTCAGTCCGCGACGGCGGAGTCCGCTGGTTCCGGTGAACTGCGCCGCGATACCCGAGACCCTGCTCGAGAGCGAACTCTTCGGCCACGTGCGGGGCGCGTTCACCGGTGCCGATCGCGACGAGGAGGGTCTGATCGCATCGGCCGACGGGGGGACCCTGTTCCTCGACGAAGTCGGTAAGATGCCGCTGACCATGCAGGCCAAGCTCCTGCACTTCCTCGACGATCGTCGGATCCGGCCGGTCGGTGGTCGGAGGGCGCGTGCGGTCGACGTCCGCGTGATCTGCGCGACCAAGCGCGACCTGCGCCGCATGGTGGAGCAGGGCGATTTCCTCGAGGACCTCTACTACCGCCTGACCGACTTCCCGATCGACGTTCCGCCGCTTCGCGAGCGCGGTGACGACGTGCTGCTGCTCGCCGACACCTTCCTGCGGCGCACCTGCGACGAACTGGGCCGACCGGTTCCGCGTCTCACCCGAGCGACGGCACGACGGCTCGAGGCCTACCGGTGGCCGGGCAACGTCCGGGAGCTGGAGAAGGTGATCCGGCGGGCCCTGATCATGGCCGCAGACGACGAGCGTCTGCGGGAGGATCATCTGCCCGAAGAGATGCGTGGTGCCAACGATCCCGACTCCGACGACCGCGAGCAGCCGTGGGTGCGCCCTCTGCGGGAGCAGATCGCCGAGCTCGAGCGGCGGGCGATCCAGTCCGCGCTCGACGACGCGGGCTGGAACCGATCGGAGGCGGCGCGCCGCCTCAAGGTCAGCTATCCCACGCTCCTCCAGAAGATCCGCGTGTTCGGTCTATCACCGGACTCCTGATCGCGCCGTAGTTGAAAAGATTCTTTATGATGACACAACCCCTTGCGCAGCAGGGGGTTGGGTCGTTCCAGAGGGCCGGACCTCTCCAACTTCTTCCCACCTTCGCCCACGGCCGCCGCCGGCCCCCGGGGCGATGTCCGG
>CAZQHE010000149.1:0-9085 GCA_964593155.1 uncultured bacterium | reverse complement strand
GCAGCCTTCGCGCTGCTGTCGCAGCCACCGGCCTTGGCGGTCTTCGCGGCCGCGGCCTTGGCGCCGCTGTCGCAGCCACCGGCCTTGGCGGTCTTCGCGGCCGCAGCCTTCGCGCTGCTGTCGCAGCCACCGGCCTTGGCGGTCTTCGCGGCCGCAGCCTTGGCGCCGCTGTCGCAGCCACCGGCCTTGGCGGTCTTGGCCATCGCGGCCTTGGCGCTGCTGTCGCAGCCACCGGCCTTGGCGGTCTTCGCGGCCGCGGTGCTGGTCGCGCCGCAGCCACCGGACTTGGCCATCGCGGTCTCGGCCTTGGCGGCCTTGGCCTCCGTGGCCTTGCTGCCGCAGTCGCCGGCGAATGCCGAGGTGGCCATGAAGCCGACGACGAGCGTCGACAGGGCCAGGATCTTCATCGTGCGCATGGTCGATCGAACCTTCCGGGCGGGGGATCTCATGACGTCATCGAAATCGAACCAGGGGATGATGCAGATGCATCATGCACGCGGATGAATATACGCGAATCCGGCGGGCTGCGTGTCAACAGAACGTCAGGGAAACGTCACCTCGACGCCGAACCGCCCGCCGGACGACCAGGGCCCGAAGCCTTCCGCGCCACGACCAGGTGCGCGATCCCGAATGTCTGCGAGCGGACCAGAGCGCCCGACTCGAACCCCGCCGCGACCAGGCTTTCCTGGAATTCGGCTACGGTGACGAATCTACCCATCGATGTCGGCAGGTAGGTGTACGCATCGGGAGCTCCGCCGACGATGCGACCCAGCAGCGGCACGACCCGGGACAGATAGAAGGACACGGGTGCTTCCATCCACGCCCGGCGCACACGGAAGAACTCGAGCACCAGCAACTGCCCGCCGGGCCGGAGCACGCGGGCGATGTCGCCCAGGCCCCGCTCGAGCGAGCCGAGATTCCGCAGACCGAAGGCCACCATGACGGCGTCGAAGGACTCATCGGCGAAGGGCAGGCGCTGGGTGTCGGCGGCGAGGACGCGCGCCGTCCGGGCCAGGCCGTTGTCGGCGACTCCGGCCTCGAGCATGGGCACGCAGAAGTCGCTGGCCACGTGGCGCGCGCCGCGGCCCATGCGCGCGGCGGTCAGGACGAGTTCGCCGGTCCCGGTGCAGGTGTCGAGGACGTCGCGGGCGCCGGGATCGATCGCCCGCACCAGACGCTCGCGCCACCGGGCGTCGAGGCCCAGACTGAGCAGGCCGTTCATGCGGTCGTACACTCCGGCGATGCCGGCGAACATGTCGCGGATCTGCCGGTCGTGGACCTCGGCCTGCTGGCCGGTGGTGTTGCGCGAGGTGGGGTCGGTCATCGACGGCCCGGAGCGGGGAGTGTCTGGACGGCAGTAGCGTAGCCTTCCGGACCGCGGCCCGCCATGCGCGGGACCGAGGCTGCGGGTGGCAACGGGGTCACCGGCTGGTGTACGCTTGACCGCCTGTTCTCCGAGCCCACCATCGCGCGCCCGACCCATGATCCGCGACGTCCAGACACTGAGCCCACCGCCGGTCCACAACCGGCTGCACCACGCCGCCGGTCTGGTGATCCTGGCGTTGAACTCGGTGCGTCATCGGGTCCTGGGCTACCGGAATCCGCGGCCGGGTTCCGCGGCGGACGCCGCCGACGCGCTGCACTACGACCGCGAGGTCTTCGAGAACTGGATGGGACACCTGCGCGACTACCTCCAGCGCGACCCCGTCCTGCCCGGCCACGCGGTGCTGGAGATCGGGCCGGGGCCGGACCTGGGCACCGGCCTGCTCTGGCTCGCCGCCGGCGCGGAGAGCTACACCGCCGTCGACGCCCATCGCCTGATCCGACGACGAAGGGCCGGAGAATTGCACCGGGCGCTGGCGGCGGGCATCGCCGGACAGGACGTGGAGCTGCTGGAACGACTGTACGACGCCGTCGATGCCTTCGAGGCCGCGGCCCCCGACGGGCCCCTGCAGTACCACGTGATCGAGGGCTTCGACCTGAGCACGCTCCCGAGCGACCGCTATGATCTAGTGGTCAGCCACTCGGCGTTCGAACACCTCTCGCGGGTGGAGACCAGCTTCGAGCAATTGAGTCACGCGGTGACCGACCGCGCGCACCTCGTCGCCGAGATCGACCTGCAGACGCACACCCGCTGGATCCGGGACCACGATCCACTGAACATCTACCGCTACAGCCGCCAGCTCTATCGTTCCCTGGGATTCTCCGGGATTCCCAATCGTGTGCGGCCCGACGACTATCTCGCGCACCTCGAGCGCGCGGGCTGGTACGATCTACGGGTGTACCCGCGCCGTGTGCTCGACAACGACTACGTGCGGCAGGTCGCACCCAGGCTCGACCCGCGCTATCGGGGCGACCTCGAGCAACTGGCCTGGATGAGCATCGTGCTGTGCGCCTCGCGCCGAGGTGAACGCAGCTGGAGGGAGCCCGTGGCGTGACCACGATGACCGACCCGACGTCGCTGCCCGCGGATCTCGCCCCGGCGCGTGTCCGCTGGTCTTGGAACATCGCGATCCTGTTCATGACCGTGGCCCTGTCGTTCGCGTTCTACGGGAAGGCTCTCGACAATCCCTTCTGGCACGCCGAGGACTTCGAGGTGGTCCGTACCGCGCACGAGATCGATTCCGACCCCTCGGTCCTGCTGCGCAACGACGCCGTCGAACGCCACCACCCCGTCCCGCTCGCACTGTTCTGGATCGAGTACCGGCTCTTCGGCACCGACCCCGCCGGTTGGTACGCGACCAATCTCCTGCTGCACGGGATCAATGCATTCCTCGTCTACTGGCTGGTCACCGCGCTCCTCTACGACCGGCGCATCGCCGTGCTGTCGGGAGTGCTCTTCGCCTTGGGGGTCGGTAGCTACGGCAAAGCCGTGCTCTTCGTGGCCGGTGCCGAGAACCTGCTGATCGCGACGCTGTACCTGCTGATCGTGAACCTGTACATCCGCAACGATCTCTTCGGTGGCGGACGCATGTTCAGCCTGCGCTACGCGGCCATCCTCGTTCTGTTCCTGCTGGTGAGCTTCGCGCGGCCGACCACCTTCGCCCTGGTGGGAGGGCTGCTGGCCTACAAGTTCTTCTTCCGTGGCGAGCGCGGGGGCAATCGCAAGATCCTCGAGCCACACCTGCTCGTCCTGGTGCTGGGCGCGGCCGCGTTCTCGATCGCGCGGCAGCTGACCGGGGTGATCGACTTCACGTGGACAGCCGCGGGGCAGGACCCCCTGGAATTCAGCCTGAACTTCGTGAAGAACATGATCGCCTACCTGATCCACATGTTCTTCCCGATCCACGTGAGCCAGCTGGTGGAACGGGGTCATCCCCTCGTACAGCTGGTGTACTCGATCGCGCCGGTCCTGCGCGTGCTGATCGGCTGGGCGATCGTCAGCTACGGCATCTTCGGCTTCGTGTTCGGCAACCGCACGATCCGCTTCTTCCTGGCGTGGACGCTGATCAGCGTGCTGCCGTACTGCGCGATCCAGTTCCCGGACGACTGGCTCAACATCCGCTACCTGTACCAGGTGTCGGTGGGCTTCGTGTTCATCATGGCGGCGGGGACGGCCCTGTCGATGGACCTCCTGCACCGGCGGCGTTGGCGCAGTTTCCTGCCACTGCTGGTGCCGGCCCTGTTCGTGGTGCTCTCGGGCTTCATCACCCAGAAGCTCGACACGAAGTACGAGATCTACGGCGCGCGCGCCGAGACCCGCATCCAGGCCGAGGCGCTCCGCGAAGATCTCCCACGGTGAGTCGGGGCTGGGCGAACCCTCCCTCCCGGCCTATGGTGTCGGCGGAAGGGAGCGGACATGGCGACCATCCGGATCGAAGGACTCACGAAGGCCTTTCGCGACGGGGAACAGATCCACACCGTTCTCGACGGGCTCGACCTCGAGATCGCCGACGGTCAGTTCCTCGCCCTGCTCGGCCGCAGCGGTTCGGGGAAGAGCACCCTGCTCAACTGCCTGGCCGGGATCGAGACCCCCGACGCGGGCTCCATCCACGTCGACGACGTCGAACTCAGCGCCCTGGGGGACCGCGAGCGCACGCACCTGCGGCGCGACCGCATCGGCATCGTCTTCCAGTTCTTCAACCTGCTGCCCATGCTGCCGGTGCTCGAGAACGTGGCCCTGCCCGCGCTGTTGCGAGGTCGCGCGCGGGACGAAGTGTTCGAGCGCGCCCACGAGCTCCTGCACGAGCTCGAACTCGGCGACCGCGCGTCGGAGATGCCCGACCACCTCAGCGGCGGCGAGCAACAGCGCGTGGCCACGGCCCGGGCACTGATCAACGATCCCGCGTTGCTGCTGGCCGACGAACCCACCGGCAACCTCGACGCCGACACCGCCGCGCGCACGCTCGAGCTGCTGCGCCAGGTCAACGAACGCCACGGCGTGACCGTGCTCCTGGTGACCCATGCGGACGAGGCCGCGCGAACGGCCCAGCGGGTGGCCCACCTCGTGGGCGGACGCATCGAGTGGCCGCCGGAGCCCGTGGTCGAGGACACGGCGGCCGAGGAGGTGGCGACCGAGCAAGCGGGCGCTCCGGCCGAAGAAGCCCCGAAGCGGAAGAAGAAGAAGGGACCACCGAAGGGCGCGTTGTTCAAGAAGGCCAGCGAGCCGGAACCGGAGGCCGAGGCGGGATCGACCGACGAGGCGGCGGCCGACGAACGCGTGGCCGATGACGACCCGCCCGACGACCAGCCGTCCGAAGAGAAACCGTCCGAAGAGAAACCCACCCAGGAACGCCCCGCCGAACCCGAGTCCAGGCCCAAGGTCCGGCCCTCGGCCAAGGCCGCGGCGCTGTTCCAGAAGTCCGACCACGACGCCGACTCCGACGGCGGCGAAGACGACGACGGGTCCTGATGTTCCGCCTGCTGCGGTTGGTCCACCTGCCGTTCTGGGAGAAGCACCCGACGCAGGCGCTGCTCCCGGCCCTGGGCATCGCCCTGGGCGTGGCCGCCATCATCGCCATCGACCTGGGCAGCGGCAGCACCGTCAGCAGCTTCCGGCGAACGGTCGAACGCCTCGAGGGCCGCGCCACCCACCAGGTCCTGCCCGGCCGCGAGGGGCTGCGCGGCGAACTTGCCGTCGAGCTGTCGTACCTGCCCGAGGTCGAAGCGGCGGCGCCGGTGCTCGAGACCTTCGTGCTCGCCCAGGAACCGCTGCGCCTGTACGGCATCGACCCGCTGAGCGAAGCCGGCGTGCGCGACCTCGGCCTGGAACTCGACGACACCGAGTTCGACGTCGAAGAAGCCACCCAGCGCTTCTTCGGGCTCATGGGCGAGCCCGGAGCCCTGCTGATCAGCGAGGACTTCCTCGAGCGCCACGATCTCGAGGCCGGCGATCGCCTGGACGTGGCCGTGGGCTCGTTCCAGCGCGAGGCCTTCGTCCTGGGCGCGCTGCCCGACGAGATCGACGGACTCGAGGTGCCCGACAACTTCGCGCTCGCCGACCTGGCCACGGCCCAGGAGCTGACGGGCCGCGACGACGTGACCCGGATCGACCTCGTGGTCGACGACGAGAACCTTCGCGAGACCCTCGCCGACATCCGCGCCGTGCTGCCGGTGGGCACGCGCATCGAGGAACCGGGCGGCTCGGCGCGCTATCTCGAGACCATGCTGTCGGCGCTGCGCATGAACCTGGGGGCACTCAGCTACCTGGCGCTGTTCGTCTCGCTGTTCCTGATCTACAACGCACTGCTGCTGGCGGTGCTACGCCGTCGGCCCCACCTGGGCGTGGTCCGCTGCCTGGGAGCGACGCGGCGCGAGGTCCTCGGTGCGTGGTTGATCGAGGCCGCGCTGATCGCGGCCATCGGCACCGCGCTGGGAATCCTGCTCGGCATCGGCGCTGGTCGCTTCGCCCTCGAGGGGATCTCGCAGACCGCGAGCGATCTGTACGGCTACGTGCGCGCCGACACGCTGGAACTCGTTCCCTCCACGCTGATCAAGGCCGTGGTGGTGGGAGTGCTGGCCACGCTCGTCGCCGCGCTGTGGCCGGCGTCGGAGGCGGCGTCGACGCCGCCCGCGCACACCGCCTCGCGGGGAGACGTCGAGGCCACGACGCGCCGCCGTCTGTACCGCATGCCCTGGCTGGCGGTGCCCCTGGGGCTGATCGCGGTGGCGGGGCTCCTGTGGCCGAGCTCCAGCCCGCTTCCCGGCTACGTCGCGGCCATCGGCCTGGCGCTGGGCGCCGCGGTGATCGTTCCGCTGCTGGGAAGCATGGTCCTCGAGCGCCTGCAGCCGGTCCTGGCCCGCGTCGGCGGCGAGGTCGCCGCGCTGGCCGCGCGCAACATCCGCGCCTCGCTCAGCCGCACCGGCGTGGCGTTGGCCGCGCTCACCGTGGCGCTGTCGATGTCGATCGCCATGGGCACCATGGTCGCGAGCTTCCACGCCGAAGTGAAGGACTGGATCGCCGACTCCGTGCGCGCCGACGTCTACATCGGCCCGGCCACCGCCGAGGTCGACCGTCTGCAGGCGCGGCTCGATCCCGCGCTGGTCGCCGTGCTGCGCCATCGCGAGGGCGTCGAGGCCGTCGACACCTACCGCGGTCTCATGGCCGAGGTCGAGGGCGTGCAGACGTTCACCGCCGGCGTCGACATCGACGTGTTCCGGCGCGGTGCCGAACCCACGCTGATCGCGGGCCCGAACGTCGACGTCTTCCTCGACCGCATCGAGAGCGGGCAGGCCGGGATCAGCGAAACGCTCATGCGCCGGACCGAGCTGCGTCCCGGAGACACCTTCGAGATGGAAGTGCGCGGTCAGACCGAGGAACTCACCGTGGCCGGCGTGTACCGGGACTACTCCAGCGACCGCGGCGTGGTGCTGCTCGACCAGCGAACGTGGAGGCTGACCTTCGGCGACCACGACCCGAACTCGGTCGCGCTGTACCTCGAGCAGGATGTCGACACCGACGCCTTCATCGACGACCTGAAACTGGACCTGGCCGACACCTGGGCCGTCGAGATCAACAGCAACGAGAGCCTGCGCCGGCAGGCCGACGAGGTCTTCGCGCGCACCTTCTCGGTGGCCGACGCCCTCGAGGTGATCGGCATCGCCGTCGCCGCGATCGGCATCCTGGCCGCGCTGCTGGCCATGCTCATGGAACGTCGGCGCGAGCTGGCCACGCTGCGCGCCCTGGGGCTCACCCGCCGGCAGCTTCGCAACCTGCTGCTGGGCGAATCGGTCCTGCTGGCCACCCTGGCCTGGGTGTTCGCCCTGCTGTGCGGCAGCGGTCTCGCCTGGATCCTGCTGCGCGTGATCAACCTGCGCAGCTTCGGATGGATGCTCCCCTTCCACGTACCCTGGGGCGAGTGGATGCTGAACCTGGGCTGGAGCCTGCTCGCCGCCGGCCTGGCCACGTTGATCCCGATCGTGCGCGGACGGAAGATGAGCGTGGCCGCTTCGCTACGAGAGGAGTGACGTGATGCGTGGTCTGATCCTGCTCCTGCTCGTGACTCCCGTCCTCGCGTCGGCCCAGCCGCAGACGGAGGCACCCGACTTCCGCCGGGCCGAGGGACCCTGGAACTGGGACTTCCCCCGCGACCACGCCGCCCATCCCCGGTTCGGCACCGAGTGGTGGTACTTCACCGGCAGCCTGGTCGACTCGCACGACCACCGCTTCGGCTACGAGCTCACCTTCTTCCGCGTGGGGCTGCGTCCGGGCGCGGTCGAGAGCGAGTCGGCGTGGCGGGCGAAGGACATCGTCCTGGCGCACTTCGCCGTGACCGAGGTCGACTGGGAGCGTTTCCACCTGCGCGAACGCACCCAGCGCGCCGCGGCCGGCATGGCTGGTGCCGACACCACGCGCATGCGCGTGTGGGTGGGCGACTGGGTCGCCGAGCAGCGCGACGACGGCGCCTTCCACCTGCGCGCGCGGCAGGAAGGGCTGGGCATCGACCTCGAGCTGCGCATGCAGCGCCCGCCGGTACTGCACGGCGACGACGGTCTGTCGTACAAGACCAGCGACCGGTCGCAGGCCAGCTACTACTACAGCATTCCTCGTCTGCAGACCTCGGGGACCCTCGTGCTCGACGGCGATCCGCGTCCGGTGTCGGGAATGACCTGGATGGACCAGGAGTTCTTCACCGGTGACTCGCCGCGCGAGGGCTTCTCGTGGGACTGGTTCAGCGCGCGCCTGGCCGACGGGCGCGACCTCATGTTCTTCCGCGTGCGCCGCGGCGACACCGTCGACGTCCCGGTGGGTACGGTCGTCGAGGCCGACGGCACGGCTCGCCCGCTCGACACCGCGGGCGCCGTCTTCAGCCCGGGCCGGACCTGGACGAGCCCGTGGACCGGCGCCACCTATCCGGTCGAGTGGACGGTCACCTTCCCGGCCGAGGACGCGCGTCTGGAGGTCCGCGCCCTGCTCGACCAACAGGAGGTCCACGCCGAGCAGACCGTGGGCTTCGCCTACTGGGAGGGTCTGAGCCGCTACGAAGGGACGTGGAACGGCGAGGCCGTCACCGGCGAGGGCTACGTCGAGCTCACCGGCTACGACTCCGACTCGGCGTCCTCGCGCCCTTGAGCGTGCCCCGACCGGCCCAGGGACTCCGCGGGGTCGGTGCGTGGGCTGCTCTCGCGACGGCACTGCTCGCCCTGCGACTTCCGTTGCTCACGCTGCCCGGGCTGGGCCGCGACGAGGCGACCTACGTCTACTGGTCGCACCACCCCGAGCCCGGCTACGCACCGCTGCTCCAGCTGCTGCTGGCCCTCGGCCGGCCCCTGCCCCTGCTGGTCGAGGCGCGGTGGGTCCCGCTGGTCGCGGGCGCGGTGGTGCTGGTGCTGTTCGAGCGATGGCTGCGCCGGCGCGGACTCGAACGGCGCGATCGCTGGATCGCCGTCGCCCTGGTCGGACTGTGTCCGTGGCAGACCTACGCGGGTTCGATCCTCCACCCCGACGACCTGCAGCTCGCTCTGGTGCTCGGGTTCGTGCTGGCGGCACGACCCGGCCACGTGTGGTGGGCCGCAGTGCTGGCGGGCCTCGCGCCCTGGGCCAAGACCAGCGGACTGCTCGTGACCGCGGTCGGAGCGTGGTGGGTGTGGAGATCCGGCCATCCCGTGCGCGGGCGGGCCCTGATCGTGCTCGTGGCCCTGGCCA
>CAZQHE010000148.1:5295-9153 GCA_964593155.1 uncultured bacterium | reverse complement strand
TCGGGCCGCTTCCGCGGCGGAAGTCGCAGCGGGTTCGATGCTGAGGCATCGGTGCCGAAGGCAGGGCACGGGCCAACCACGCGTCGTGCAGCACGCGTGCTCCCGCGGTCCGAAGCGAGCCGTCATCGACCGGTCACGAGCCTCGCAAGGCCTTGCAGTGGTTGAACCTGGAGCCCGTGGCCGTTGAGCGCTGGGGCTGCGCCGTCAGCGCTCAACGGGCCGCCGCACATTTTCCGCAACGCTTTCCGCTGCGAAGGTGTCGCACCATTGCAGCCGACGGGGCCGTAGGGCCACCACTCCGGAACCCGCGCCACCGACGGTGACCGATCCGCCGAGGACGTGACGTTGGACGAACGCCACCTGATCGAGAGAGCGCGCCGGGGGGAACCGGCCGCCGAACGTGCGCTGTACGAGCAGCACGTCGGAAGGGTGTACCGCATGGCCTACCGCATGACGGGCGACGAGGCACTGGCCGAGGACGTGACGCAGGACACCTTCGTGCGGGCGTTCGGGCGGCTGGGCGAGTTCGGGTTCCGGTCGCGGTTCTCGACCTGGTTGCACGCGATCACGACGAGCGTCGCGCTGAACGTCCTGCGCACGCGTCGACGCACTCGGGATCACGAACGAGCGGCCGACGACCTGGACCGACTCGCCGTCGCCACACACGACGGCGACCGCGCGCTGCGGATCGCGCTGCACCGGGCGATCGACACCTTGAACGACGACATGCGCGCGACCTTCGTACTGCACGACCTCGAGGGCTACACGCACACCGAGGTCGCCGAGATGCTCGGGGTGGAAGAGGGAACGAGCAAAGCCCGGCTGTCGCGCGCCCGCGCAAAACTGCGTGCGGTGCTCGCCGACGTCGACACACGCACGTCGCGTGCAGGAGACGAACGATGACCACCGACGACCGCATCCGCGAACTCGCGCGAGACTATAACGCTCCGCCCCGTCAGCTCGATGCCGCCCGGCGTGAGGAGATCTGGGACCGGATCCAGCGGGAACGCAGCACATCGTCTCCACGCACGGCCCGTCACATCGACCCGCGGCGCCGCAACCGCCTGCAGACCGTCGCCGCAGTCGCGGCGGTCCTGTTGGTCGGGATCCTGATCGGCCGGACGACGGTGGATCGGCCCGGTGACCAGGTGACGACGACCGGCGAGCACCTGGCGAGTACCAGTGACCCCACGACCACCGGCGCCCCCCCGGCGAGCACGAACACGACACTCCCCGACGCGACCCACCGTCTCGCCACGCGCGACTACCTGCTCCGCACCGAGACCCTGCTCACCGAGTTCCGCCTCGCCGCGGCGAGTCCGACCCCCGAATCCGCCCTGCCGGGGACCGGTCCCTGGGCCTCGGGCCTGCTGCTCGAGACGCGGCTGCTGATGGACAGCCCGATCGGCGAGAACCCGGAACTGCAGCGCCTGCTGCGAGACCTCGAACTGATCCTGGCCGAGATCGTCCAGCTGGCCGACGCCGCCGACGAGCGCGAACGCCAGGAGATCCGCCGGAGCCTCGAAGAGCGCGGCGTGCTGTTGCGCCTGCGCCGAGCCGTACCCGCCAAGGCCGGAACCCGCGGCGCCTGAGCGCGCGCGGCACCGAAGGAGCCCACCATGAAGACCATCCTGTCCTGCCTGATCCTGGTCCTGCTGGCTGCGCCGACGCACGCGCAGCCCGAGGGCCTGGAGGTCACGGCCGAGGACCTCTACTACGAAGCCCGCGCCGAGCTGCGGGCCGGCGACTACGCCGAGGCCGCAGCGGGATTCGCCGAGGTCGTCGAGCGTCATCCGGACGACGAGCTGGCCGGCCGCGCGCTGTACTGGCGTGCCTTCGCCCTGTCGCGGCAGGGCGACCGTCTGGCCTTGCTGGCCGCCAAGCGCGCGCTCGAGGAACAGTTCGAACGCTATCCCGACGCCGCCCGCGACGGCGACAGCGCCGAGCTCGCCGTCGAGATCCGCGGCGAACTCGCCCAGCTCGGCGATGCCGACGCCGCCGCCGACATCGCACGGCTGGCCGACGACATCCGCGGCGGATCGAGCGGCACCACGCTCACCGAGGAAGGGGCGTTCGACGACGAGACCCGCCTGGCCGCCCTCAACGCCCTGCTGCAGATGGACCCGCAGCGCGCGATGCCGATCCTGCAGAAGGTCCTCACCGAGAAGCCCGAGAACTACTCGACCGAGTTCCGCGAACGCGCCGTGTTCCTGCTGAGTCAGAACGCACCCGACCGCGACACCGTGCTCGACACCTTCATGCACGTGATCGAGAACGACCCCAGTGACGAAGTGCGCGAGCAGGCCGTGTTCTGGCTGAGCCAGACCAAAGATCCGCGCGTGGTCGACATCCTCGAGGCCATGGTCCGCGGCAACGACGAGGACCCCGAGATCCGCGACAAGGCGATCTTCGCGCTGAGTCAGGTCGGCGGAGCGCGGGCCCACGAGGTGCTGCGCGACCTGGCCCTGGACGAAACGGCCCCGCACGACCTGCGCGCCAAGGCCGTGTTCTGGATGAGTCAGCTCGGCGACGAGCGCGCGTCCGACTTCCTCGTCCAGCTCTTCCGCTCGACCGACGACACCGAGCTCAAGGACAAGGCCCTGTTCTCGATCAGTCAGCTCGGTGGTGCCGAGGCCAGGGAGTTCATGGCCTCGGTCGTGCGTGACGAGGACGAACCCGCCGAAGTACGGAAGCAGGCGCTGTTCTGGATGTCGCAGCTCGGCGGGACCGTCGACGCCGACGTGATCCTGCAGCTCTTCCGTGACGTCGACGACGTCGACGTCCGCGAGCAGGCGATCTTCGCACTCAGCCAGCTCGGCACGCGCGACGCCACGGCCGCGCTGATCGACATCGCCCGCGACGCCACCGAAGGTGAGCTGCGCGAGAAGGCCGTGTTCTGGCTCGGCCAGTCGACCGACCCCGAGGCCCGCGACTTCCTGGCCGACCTGGTCGAGGAGGAGTTCTGATGCACAGGCTGTGGATCCTCGCAATGCTCTTGATCGGCACCGGTGCTCAGGCCGACGTGCTGGCCGACGCCATCGAAACCACCGACGACGGTTGGATCCACCTCCGGTACGCCACGCGTGAAGGCGTGCGTGGTGACGGCAGCAACCTGACGATCGACGGCGACGGCAACTGGACCCGGAACCTGGACGACGGCCCCGCCTACGTGCAGCTCCGTGTGCGCGACGGCCGCGTGGTCGACGTCGACGTCACGGTCGGGGGCCGTGCGCCCCGTGTGCGCGACGGCGAACTCGACCTCGGGCTCGTCGACCCGATCGCGGCCGCCACCGTCCTGCTCGACGTCGCCACGAACGCGACCACCGACGACGTCGAGGACACGGTCCTGGGCGCCGTGATCGCCGAGGGCTTCGACCAGCACGATCGCCTGTTCGCGATCGCGCGCGACGGCGATCGCCCGCACGACCTGCGCCGCGGTGCCGTGTTCTGGCTCGGTCAGGCCGCCGGCGCACGCGCCACCGGACACCTGACCGCGATCGTCGACGACGACGACACCGAGCTGTCGGTACGCGAGCACGCGATCTTCGCACTGGGTCAACGGCCGATCGACGAATGCCTCGAGCCGCTGCGCCGCGTGGCCACCACGAGCCGACACCCGCAGCTGCGCGAGAGGGCCTTCTTCTGGCTCGCCCAGCACGACGATCCACGGGTGCTCGACCTGTTCGAGGACGTGCTGCTGTCGAAGAACTGAAGCGCGCCCGTGGCCTCGCACCGGTCCGCCGGCCGCGACCCCGCGCCGAACCGCCGTCGAACCTCAGCTCCGGTTCTCCGGCCAGAGATCCGCCTCGACCACGTGGCGGATCTCTTCTTCCAGCGGGTACCGCGCGCGCTCGGTGG
>CAZQHE010000148.1:0-5285 GCA_964593155.1 uncultured bacterium | reverse complement strand
CCAATCCCAGCGCCAGCAGGGCCGTTAGACCGGTGCCCAGGCTCTGGATCCGCAGCGAGATCCCGAACGATGCCTCGAACAGGAAGGGCGACAGGTACAGCTGCCGCGCCACGCGGGGCCAGCTGCCGAGGAAGCGCCGCGCCTCGACGAGTTCGTCGGCGCACCAGCCCGTCTCCTCCTCGATCCGGGCGGCGATCTCCCGGTCGACCCAGTCGACGGTGGCGAGGGCGCCGTCGGTGCGGCGGTCGATCTCCTCGGCGCTCACGCCGTGCAGCTCCACGGGGAAGGTGCAGCGGAAGGTCGGCGCGACGATGTCGTCGAGATGGTCCTCGGCCAGGTCGCGCACGAAGGGATCGGTGGGGTAGCGGTCGGTCGACCCGCGCCGGTCGAAGGCGGCGTAGATCTCCCAGGGGCGGATCACGAGCGCCCGCGCGGCGCCCGCCCACGAGCCTTCTTCGATGCGGGCGTCCACGATCGCCTTCCACGGGAAGGTGGTCTGACCGGCGATCATCCAGGCCGCGTAGGCCTCGATCGGTTCGAGCTGACACACCCGCACCGATTCGCAGTCGAGGAAGAGGTGCTCCTCGTAGCCGTAGAAGTCGCCCGGGGCCCAGCCGCCGATCGGCATCCCGGGCGCGACCGAGTCGCGTGGCGTCGGGGGCTCGGCCGGTTCGCGCGTGCGCTGTTCCGTGGCGTCGGGCGTGCGCACGGTGCCGCGCTCGAGATCGCGCTCGCGCTCGGGACGGTGCTCGGGAACGGACTTCGGCGTTCGGGGCGGCTCGGCGCGCCGCTCCGGACGCTCGCGCCGCTCCTCGCGCCGCGACTCCTGCGCTCCCACCGGAACGGCGAGGAGCACGACGAGGCACAGAACGAAGATGCGCTGGAACATGACCCGGCCCGGTCCGGAGGGGATCCGGGCACAGGGTATCCGGCCCCGCCCCCGGCCGGCAAGGGCCTGGCCGCCAGGAATGATGACAACCCCGCCGCCCGGCGCTACAGTGCCGCCGGAGTGCTTCCCGCCACTGCTGTCCGCAACATCCAGCCGAGGACGGACCCTCGATGGCCACTGCCACGCGCCGCCAGAAGGCGGCCTCGAACCAGGCTTCGCTCGATTTCAGTGTGACTCCCGAACCGGACGATCCCGTGGACACCCCGGAACCCGCCCAGGCCGGCGGCCCCCGCCGCAACGCGCGCTCGAAGAAGAAGACGTCGGGACGCCGCACCAAGGCCCCGGCCCCGCGCCAACGCGCCACTGCGCAGTCCATGGCCGGGCAGCAACGCGAGATCTCGGTGAGCGAGTTCTTCACCAAGAACCGCCACCTGCTCGGCTTCGACAGCCCCACCAAGGCCCTGCTGACCACCATCAAGGAAGCGGTCGACAACTCCCTCGACGCCTGCGAAGAGGCCGACATCCTGCCCGACCTGTACGTGGAGATCGCGCCGGTGGCGCGACAGGAGAACCGCTACCGCGTGATCGTCGAGGACAACGGACCGGGCATCGTCGAGGCACAGGTGCCGCGCATCTTCGGCAAGCTGCTCTACGGATCGAAGTTCCACCGCCTGCGGCAGAGCCGCGGCCAGCAGGGCATCGGGATCAGCGCGGCCGGCATGTACGGCCAGCTCACCACGGGCAAGCCCGTGATCATCGAGAGCCGGATCGGCGCGAAGCATCCCGCCCATCACTTCGAACTGGTGATCGACACTCTCAAGAACGAACCGCAGATCAAACGGGAGCGCGAGGTCGACTGGGGCGAGAAGACGCACGGCACGCGCGTGGAGATCGAACTCGAGGGCACCTACAAAGGCGGCCGCCACGGTGTGGACGCCTACCTGCGGCAAACCGCGCTCGCGAATCCGCACGTCCGTCTCACCTACAGGGACCCGAAGGGCGAGTCCACACGCTACGAGCGCGCGATCGACACGCTTCCCGAGGAAGCCCTCGAGATCAAGCCGCACCCCTACGGCGTCGAGGTCGGCATGCTGTTGCGCATGGCCAAGCAGACGAAGTCGCGGCAGCTCAAGGCCTTCTTCCAGACCGAGTTCAGCCGGGTGGGGCCGAAGGCGGCCACGGCGATCATCGAACAGGCCGGCCTGTCGACCACGACCTCGCCCAGGCGCGTGACCACCGACGCCGCCGAGAGACTGATCACCGCGATCCGCAACACGAAGATTCCCGCGCCGCCCACCAACTGCCTCTCGCCGATCGGCGAAGAGCGGATCCTGGCCAGCCTGCGCGAGCAGATCGACGCCGAGTTCTACACCGCCGTCACCCGCGCACCGAGCGTGTACCGCGGCAACCCCTTCCAGATCGAGGTCGGTCTGGCCTACGGCGGCGACCTGCCGCACGACGAACTCGCCACCGTGTACCGCTACGCCAACCGCGTGCCGTTGCAGTACCAGGCCGGCGCCTGCGCCACCACGAAGAGTGTCCTGCAGACCAACTGGCGTAGTTACCAGTTGCAGCAGAGCCGTGGCGCCCTGCCCACGGCACCGCTGATCGTGATGGTGCACATCGCCAGCGTGTGGGTTCCGTTCACCAGCGAGTCCAAGGAAGCCGTCGCCAGCTACGACGAGATCGTCAAGGAGATGAAGCTCGCGCTGCAGGACGCCGGTCGCCGCCTCGCCCGCTTCATCCGCAAGGGTCAGCGCGAACGCGACGCCGCGAAGAAGCGCAAGTACATCGAGAAGTACATCCCGCACATCGGCATCGCCCTGCAGGAGATCCTGGGTCTGAGCGAGGACGAGGAACAGGACATCGTGGTCACGCTCACCGACACCCTCGAGCGCAGCCGGAAGATGTAGCCATGGCCAAGAAGAAGAGTACCTCCAAGAAGAAGACCGCCGCGAAGAAGAAGACCACGGCGCGACGTCGACCGTCGACCGAACCGGCTCCCGAGGTCGTTGCCAAGAAGATGCGCACCGGCGGCGAGGCCGTCGTCCGCAGGATCCAGGGCGAGGCGACGGCCGTGCAGGGCAAGATCCTGAAGAAGGTCGCGCCGTCGCTGAAGTTCCCGATCCGCAGCCTGAACAACGTGGTCTACAAGCCCGCGAAGGGCTTCTTCGAGATCAAGGGCCGCAAGAAGGAGCGCACGCTCACCGTGGGCACGGTGAAGACCTTCGCCCAGACCCTGCGCATGATGGCCTTCAGCAAGGACCTGGTGGAATCCGACGACATCGCCACCAAGCGAGAGGCCTACTACGTCTCGAAGAACTGGGACGACGCCCGCTTCAACGACCAGCCCGAGAGCGACGCGGTCATGGAGGACGTCGAGGCCCTCTTCGGTGTGAATCGCGAGCAGCTCGGCTTCATCCCCGAGGAGAAGGGCGGTGACGTCGCCGGCCAGCTCGTTGTGATCGACCAGGACCGCGAGACCGGCGAGGAGCTGCGCATCGACTGCACGCGCTTCGGCAGCGGCGCCTACTCGATCCCGATCAGTGTCGAGGAGCTGGGCTTCGAGACCGACGCGAAGTTCATCCTGGCCATCGAGACCGCCGGCATGTTCCAGCGCCTGGTCAAGCACACCTACTGGCGCGATGCGAACTGCATCCTGATCTCGCTCGGCGGCGTCCCCACGAGGGCGTGCCGGCGATTCATCCGCCGCCTGTCCGACGCCAGGAAACTGCCCGTGTACGTCTTCGTCGACGGCGATCCCTACGGCTACTCGAACATCTACCGCACCCTGAAGGTCGGTAGCGGCAACGCCGCGCACATGAACGAGTTCTTCTGCGTGCCGAACGCGCGCTTCCTCGGCGTGACGCCGCAGGACATCACCGATTTCGAACTGCCCACGCACCCGCTGAAGGAGGTCGACGTCAAGCGCGCCAAGGACGCGATCAAGAACGACCCCTTCATCCAGCACCACAAGCCGTGGCAACGGGCCCTGCAGCAGCAGATCAAGATGGGCGTTCGCGTCGAGCAGCAGGCCCTGGCCAAGCACGGCCTGAACTACGTGATCGAGGAGTACCTGCCGCGGAAGATGGCGAACACCCGGGCCTTCCTGCCCTAGGCGCGTCGCCTCAGCCCGAGAAACGGTGCAGGCTGCGCTGGGCGATCACGGCCGCCCCGACGGTCCCCGCGTGATCGCCGAGCGCAGCCGGCACGATCCGGATGCGCTCGGCGCCCTCCCGCCGCAGGAAGTGTTCGCGCGCGGTCAGGGCGATCGGATCGACGAAGGACTCGGCCAGGCGCTCGACCACGCCCCCGCCGAACACGATCACCTCGGGATCGAAGGCGTTCACGACGTCGGCGGTGAGCAGGCCGAGATAGTACTGCGCGGTGCGCACGACCTCGCCCATCACCTCGTCCTTCTCCTCGAGCGCCTTCTCGATCACACTGCTGGTGAGGTTGTCCTTGCCCTTGTCGTGCATGACGTCGAGCACGATGCTCTGCCGGCCCTCGTCGATCTTCTCGCGCACCATGGCTTCCATGGCGGTCTTGCTGGAATAGGCCTCCACGCAACCCTCGCGGCCGCACGGACACAGGCGGCCCTGCGGCTTCACGACGATGTGGCCGAACTCACCGGCCGCGCCACGGAAGCCGTCGACGGGCAGCCCGTTGATCACCAGCCCACCCCCGACACCGGTGCCGACGAAGATCGCCGCCACGTGCAGCGACCCCCGGCCCGCGCCGTGGACGTGCTCGCCGACCACGCCGATGTTCACGTCGTTCTCCAGGATCACCGGTAGACCCAGTCGCTTCTCGAGGTGCTCTCCCAGCGGGAAGTTCTCCCAGCCCAGGTTGGGCGCGCGCCGCACCACGCCACTCGTCCGGTCGACCGCTCCGGGCGCACCGATGCAGATGGCTTCGGCCGGGCCTTCGTCGTCGGCCGCCTCGAGCACCTTGCGGATCACCGCCTCGACGCGATCGACGATCGCCTCGGGACCCTGTTCGGCGCGGGTCTTCTTCTTTTCCTCGACCAGCACGTCGCCCTGGCGCACGGCGGCCGCGAGGATGCTCGTCCCCCCGAGATCGACCCCGATGAAGTATCCATCGTTCGCCACGGGAAACCTCCCTGATGGGTGCAGCACGGTGGCCGGCAGGTTGACGCATCCCGGCCGTCCACGACAAGTCCGGACTCTTCGGGGATCGCAGGCTGATTTCCGGCCCACCGATGTGTTAGGGTGATACTGAATTCGACTTTCGTCTTCTTTTGACTTTCGCGCCCAACGAAAAGGACGTCTCCACCATGCGCACCCCCGCCGTCGCCCTGACCCTGGCGCTCCTCCTCCTGGCCTCGCCCGCCGCCGCCGACGTGATCATCACCGAGGTCTACTACGACCACTCC
>CAZQHE010000147.1:0-9643 GCA_964593155.1 uncultured bacterium | reverse complement strand
CAGACGATCAGGGTGGCCGGGTGGGAGCACGCCGCCGCCGCGTCACCGAGAGCGACGCGAACCCGGTCGCGCGCGTCGGCGTCGGCGTGGGCCGCCCATCGTCGCCACGCCGCCATCGCCGCGCCCCGCCGCGCGGGGTCGGGCCACAGCATCACCTCGTGCTCGCGCAGCTCGGTGGCGGCGATCGGCAGGATCTCCTCCCACACGTCGTCGGGCCAGGCCTCGACGCCGCGCACCCCGGGATCGGCGGCCAGCACGACCGCCGGACGGTCCCCGCCCCGCGCGGGCAGCTGCGGATCCGGCCATACCACGGGCTGCACGGACGCACCGTCGGCCGTCGCCCACCGGCGGGCCGACTCCCGTGACACCGCGAGCAGCCGGTCGAAGCCGTCGGCGTCGTCGGGCCGGTCTTCGACGGGCGCTGCCGGAATACGGACCCGTTCGACGCGCCGCGGCAACGACGCGAGCGGCCCCGCCGCCACGCAGGCCGCCGCCCGCACGCGGGGCATGCGCGCGTCGCGCAGAAGCGGTTCCGCATAACCCGGGTCGATCCGGTAGACCCGGCCGTCGAGGTCGGCCAGGCGCTCCCGCGCCGCGTCGAACAGCACCGGAGTGGTACAGATCCACAGCAGTTGCACCGGCGTTCGGCCGCGCGCCGCGCCGACGAGCTCGAGGGTCCGGTCGAGCCCGGCCGCCGAGTCGGTCAATACGAGAACCTGATCGTGCCGAGCGTCGGCCAGATCCCGGCGCAGCGCCCGCAGGAAGGCCGTGCCCGCCTCTTCGTGCCGGCCCAGCACGTGCAGCCCGAGCCCCAGCCGCCACCAGGCGTCGGCGTCGTCGGGCCGGTCGCGCACCCGCGCCCGGTCCAGAGAGATCCGCCCGGCCCAGGCCCGCGCCGGGTCGGCCACGAGCCGCCGCCGGGCTCCGATCCCGGCGGGCGTCCGCCCCGGTTCCAACAGCCTCCGCACGGGCCCGATGCGCTTCGGCTCCGCCATGGGCCGCAGTGTAGACCCCCGGCGCGCCCGAACCCAGCCCCGGGTTCGGGAACGGGACCCAGGGATCACAAAGTGGCAGTGGCGTTCCCCGCCCCGAACCCCTAGCATTGAAATCGATTTTCAACAGAAGGGTCCATCGCCATGACCAGCCTCGTCGACGCCAGCACCGGCACCCGCGGTCATCTCGCGGAGATCGGGGGAGAGCGCTCCTTCCGGCGCCGGCTCATGGAGATGGGTCTGTTGCCGGGCACGCCGATCCGGGTGGTCCGTCGGGCGAACATCGAGGGCCTCGTCGAGATCGAGGTCCGGGGCTGCCACCTGACGCTGCGGAAGTCCGAGGCCAGCGCCCTCCTGCTCCAGAGCTGACATGACCGACATGCGCACGGCCACCGGCACGCCGCTGGTGGCCATCGCCGGCAACCCCAACGTCGGCAAGACCTCCCTGTTCAATCGCCTGACGGGGCAGGATCTCAAGGTCACCAACTACCCCGGCGTGACGGTCGAACGTCACGTCGGCCACACGCGCCTGCCCGGCGCGGGTCACGTCGAGGTGCTCGACGTGCCGGGGACGTACAGTCTGTCCGGCCGCAGCGCCGAGGAGCAGATCGCGATCCAGGCGATCGCCGGCCTCGAGGGCAACCAGACGCCCGACCTGCTGGTCATGGCCGTCGACTCCACCCAGCTGTCGCGCAACCTCTACCTGGTCCTGCAGGTGCTCGAACTCGGCGTGCCGACCGTGGTGGCCCTCACGATGACCGACATGCTGTCGCGACGCGGTCAGCGTCTCGACGCCGAAGCGCTGGAGCGCGCACTCGGCGTACCCGTGGTGCGCATGGTCTGCCACCGCGGAGAGGGCGTGGACGAGTTGCGCGACGCGATGGACCGCGTGCTGACCGACCCATCGCAGGGACGTCCCGGGTGGCGTTGGCGGCCCGAGCATCCCGCGCTGCTCGAGGACATCGACCAGGTCGCCCGGCGCGTGCCCGAGAACTGGGCCGGCGGCGACCAGGACAAGCGCTGGGCCTTCGGCCTGTGGGCGCTGCTGTCGCTCGACGACGACGACGAGCTGCAGTCGATCCCCGACGAACTCCGCGCCATCGTCCGCGAACGCCGCGAGAGCGGCGAGGCCGAGGGACGCGAGATCGAGGCCCAGGTGATCCGCGGGCGCTACGAGTGGATCGACGAGCACGCGGCCTCGGCCGTCGTCTCGACCACCCCGCCCGCACGCTCGCGCACCGAACGCCTCGACGCCGTACTGCTGCACCCCGTGTTCGGCTTCACGATCTTCCTGCTGGCGATGGGCGTGCTGTTCCAGTCGCTGTTCAGCTGGGCCGATCCCGCCATCGGGGTCGTCGAGACCGCCTTCGCGGCCATCGCCGGCGGTATCGAGGGCGTCATGCCGCCCTCGCTCGCCCGCGACTTCCTCGTCGAGGGCGTGATCGCCGGCGTCGGCAGCGTGGTGGTCTTCCTGCCCCAGATCCTGTTGCTGTTCTTCCTCATCGGACTGATGGAGGACACCGGCTACATGGCGCGCGTCGCGTTCCTGATGGACCGCGTCATGAACAAGCTCGGCCTGCACGGCCGCGCCTTCGTGCCCATGCTCAGCGGCTTCGCGTGCGCGGTCCCCGCGGTGATGGCCACGCGCACCATGGAGAGCCGTCGTCAGCGCATGATCACGATGATGGCGATCCCGCTCATGACCTGTTCGGCGCGCCTGCCCGTGTACACGCTGTTGATCGCCGCGCTCTTCCCGCCGACCACGGTGCTCGGATTCCTGCCCGTGCAGGGCATGCTGATGGTCGCGATGTACGTGTTCAGCACGATCATCGCGCTGATCGCCGCCGGCGTGATGGGCAGGTTCGTGTTCAAGGGCGCCCAGGTGCCGCTCCTGCTCGAGCTGCCGCCCTATCGCGTGCCGCACTGGGCGAGCGTACTGCGCATGATGTGGCAGCGGGCGTCGCTGTTCCTGAATGAAGCCGGCCGCGTGATCCTGATCTGCACGATCATCCTGTGGGTGCTGCTGAGCTTCCCGCAGGACCCCGCGCTCGACACCGACTACGACGCCCTGCGCACCGAGACCGTGGCCGCCATCGAGGATCCGGCCGCCCAGGAAGAGGCCCTGGGCGAGCTCGAGGCCCAGGAGGCCAACGACATCTTCCTGCAGAGCTACGGCGCACGCCTCGGCCACGCGATCGAGCCCGTGATCGAGCCCCTGGGCTACGACTGGAAGATCGGCGTGGGCCTGATCGGCGCCTTCGCCGCCCGCGAGGTCTTCATCTCGACCATGGGCGTGGTCTACGGCGTGGGCGACGAGGTCGACGAGGAGTCGGCCACCCTGCGCGAACACATCCGCAACGAGACCTACGCCGACGGCTCGCCCGTCTACACTCCGCTGGTCGGCTTGTCGCTGATGGTGTTCATCGCGCTGAGCTGTCAGTGCATGAGCACGCTCGCCGCCGTGTACCGCGAGACCAAGGCCTGGCGCTGGCCGATCTTCCTCTTCACCTACATGACCCTTCTGGCCTGGGTGGCGAGCTTCGCGGTCTACCAGGGCGGCCGGGCGCTCGGCCTGGGCTAGTCGCCGTCGCGCTCCACGCGCAGCGGCGTGCCCACCGCCCGGATCGCGATCTGCTCTTCGATCACCTCGATCATCTCCGCGAACTCGTCTTCCTCGAAACCGAACGACTGGAAGACGATCTGCCCGTCGCGGTCGATCACCACGTTGCGTGGAATCGTGTGCTCGGCGTAGAGCGCGTAGACGCTGCGGTCGACGTCGCCGGCCATGGGCAGGGCCGTCACCTCGTGCTTCTCGGCGAAGGGGACGATCTTCGCGTCGTCCTCCTCGCGGGCGATGCACAGCATGGCGAAGTCGTCGCCGGCGAAGCGTTCGTACACGCGGTCGCGAAGGGCCGGCATCTCGGCGATACACGGCGGGCACCACGTGGCCCAGAAGTTCAGCAGCACCACCTTGCCGCGCTGTTCCTCCAGGTCGAAGACCGTGCCGTCGACCGTCGTCAGCTCGAACGACGGTGCCGTCTGGCCGACCTCGGTCCGCGTGGCCTCGGCGGGGGTGGTCGAGGGAGCGTCGCTGGCCACGGCGGGCGTGGCGAGGGCGAAGACCAGGATCAGGGTGCGCAGCATGGGCGGGCTCCGGAGCGGGGAAACGGGATTTCCGAGAGGATACGATGGACGAAGCGTGGCGTTCCCGTCGAGGGCGAAGCCGACGGGTCCGTCAGGATCCGACCGCGCGCAGCACGCCGTCGCCGGCGAAACTGTCGACGATGCCGCGGACGTCGTCGGCCGTCGCGCCCACGGCGCTCGCGTGACGGCAGAGCGCCTCGAAGTCCACGGGTGTGCGGCAACCCTCGAGGACGGTGGCGAGCTCGGGCGAAACGGCCTCGAGCCCGACGTCGCCGGTGTGGCCGAGCACCAGCACACCGTCGCGGGCATCGCTGCGCGGGGGGTCGGGTAGGGACATGCGCTCTTCGAGGACCGCCTCGGGCAACCCCTGCGGGTGTCCCCGCAGCACGCCGAGCGCGCCCGCGAACGACGCCACCGCACCCTCGACGGCGTAGGCGATCTCGACGCCGGGCGCGAGCACCCACGCGCCCTCGCCGACCGGTTCGACCCCGCGACGTTCGTAGGCCCGCCGCGCGCCGACGATTCCGCGTTCGATCGGATGCTCGGCCAGGACCGTCGCCGCGTCCGTGCCGGCGGCGGCCTCGTCCGACGCGAGCCAGTCGCCGAAGCTCTCGGCCAGCGTCGCGCCGTCCTGCACGTCGCGATGGAAACGCTCGCTCGAGAAGTACGCGTCGAGCCGTGCACCGGCCGCGTCGGATCCGAGCGCCCGGACCAGGCGCGCGCAGGTCACCGGATACTCCTCGAGCAGTCCGGTCAACGAGCGCGCGCGCCGGTAGGGATCGACCGACCACGCACGGCGATCCGCGTGCACCAGCCAGGTCCGCTCGTCGTCGGTCACGTCGCAGTCGGCCGTCGCCGCCCGCGGATCGCCGTACACGCGCTGCACGAATGCCGGGTCGTACAGCATGCGCACGATCACGTGCTGCAGGGCGACGTGGGTCATGGTCGCACCGCCAGCGTGGAGTCGCCGAGCGTGCGCTCGATGCGGGCGAAGCCGTCGACCACGGCCTCGAGCGGATTGCGTTCGCACTCGAAGACCACGGCCTTCAGGTTGGGCGTGCGCGGTGCGAGGTGTTCCAGCAATTGCCAGGTCTCGGGCAGGACGTCGGTCGTGTGCGCGTCCTCGACGAAGTCGTAGCCGTCGTGCGTGCGCTGCACGCCACCGGCGACGTGCATCTCGATCACGCGCTCGAGGGGGAAGGCGTCGACGCCGGTGAACGCGTCGTGTCCGGCCGTGCGCTGGTAGATCGCCAGGTGCGCCACGTCGAGCAGCATGCCCGTGTCGGCGCGTTCGCAGACCCGCGCGAAGAAGTCGAGCAGGTGCAACGGACCCACGTACACCGAACCCGGCGGGTTCTCGGGCAGGACCTCGTGGCCGGTCTCCTCGCGCATGCGCACGATGCCCTCGGCCATGGCCGACGCCGCGTCGTCGCTCAGCACCGGCGGCAGCAGCAGCATCTGCCCGCGGCCGCGCGGCCCGAAGTGCCACAGGCCGGCGTCGCCGCACATCCAGGCGGGTTGCAGTTCGGCGGCGATCGCGCGCACCTCGTCGAGCCAGCGCGCGTCGAGGTCGCGCGGGTCGTCGAGGTTCACGTCGAGGAAGTGGTAGGTGGTCGGGCGGCCGGCCGCGGCCCAGGCCCGGGCGTCACGGTCGAGCCCCTTCGAGGTCTCCACGCCGACCTCGAGGAATTCCGCCCAGCGCGGATGCTCGCGGCGGAGGGCTTCTACGTCGAGTCCGCCGGGGGCGTCGCCGGCGCCGTATTCGGTGCTGACGCCGATGCCCAGGCGTGGAAGTCGCTGCACGCGTGCGGAGAAATCACTCATGGTCGCCGAACGGTAGCGCAACACGGGCCCGGCCGCCGCTTCACACGCCGTACTCCTTCAACCGGCGGTAGATGGTCGCCGTGCCGATGCCGAGCCGTCGCGCCGCTTCGCTGCGGTTGCCGCCGACCGCCTCGAGCACGCGCAGGATGTGGTCGCGCTCGACCTCGGCCAGCGTGGCCAGGGGCGAGGGCTCCGGCGCGGCATCCGCCGACGGATCGCCGGGCTCCGGATCCGGGGTGGTATCGGCAGCCACGGCCGCGATGCCGTCGGGCAGGTCGTCGGGCGTGATCAGGGACGCCGTCGCGATCGCCACCGCATGCTCGACCGCGTTCGCGAGCTCGCGCACGTTGCCCGGCCACTCGTAGTCCAGGAGCGCGCGCTGCACGGCGGCATCGAGCCCCTGCACCTCGGCCCGGTCGAGACGCGCGCGGCTGCGGTCGAGGAAGTGCCGCGCCAGCGGCAGCACGTCGGCCCGGCGCTCGCGCAGCGGTGCCAGAGTGATCCCGACCCCCTTCAGCGCGTGCAAGAGATCGTCGCGGAACGCACCCTCGGCCACGAGGGCCTCGAGATCGCGGTCGGTGGCCGCCACGACGCGCACGTCGACCGTTCGGGCGGTGTCGTCGCCCGCGCGCTGGACCTCGCCGTCGCGCAGCACGTCGAGCAGACGCACCTGCAACGTCGGCGGCAGGGCGTCGATCTCGTCGAGGAACAGCGTTCCCCCGGCCGCGGCCTCGAACAGCCCCGGCCGCCGGGGACCCGTGCCCTCGAGGGCGCCGTCGGCGTGGCCGAAGAGTTCGCTCTCGAGCAGCGGAGCCGGCAACGAACCGCAGCGCACGCTCAGGAACGGCCCCTGTGCCCGCGGACCGTGCGCGTGGATCCGGCGCGCCAGGGTCTCCTTCCCGGTGCCGGACTCACCGCGCAGCAGCACGGCCACGTCGTGGGCCGCCACCCGCAGCGCGCGGTCGACCGCCCGCTGCATCGTCACGCTGCGGGCGATCAGTTCGTCCCCGGTGCCGTCGTCGACCGACTCCCACGACCGCCGGCGTGCGGCCCACCGGCCTTCCTCGGCCACGAGCCGTTCGCGCAGGACACCGAGCGCGGCCTGCAACGATCCCACGTCGTACCACGGCTCGATGTCGTCGATGCGCGTGCCCCAGTCCTCGCGCGTGCGCGCGATCACGTGGCAGTGCGCGTGGCCGGCACCGCGGCAGCGGGTCTCCACGGCGAACACGTCGCGCTCGAGCGCGCGGCTCAGGTAGCCGCTCACGAAGGCGGTCAGGGTCCAGCACACCGGCTCGGTCGACGCGCCGAGGTGGCGTGCGTGCTGCTGCGCCTCGTAGCTGCGGTGCCACCGGGCCTCGGACCGGTTGCGCGGATCGCTGCGCTTGACCGGACGGTGGTCGACCAGGCCCTGCAGACGGTGCAGCACCCCGCCGGCCCGCTTCCACTCGCGCAGGTCGTCCCAGGGGACGGCGTCGCGGACCGCCTCGGCCGTCTGCCAACCGTGAGCATGGCCGAAGCGGGTGAGGACGGCGCGCGCCGCCGTGGCGCCGAGTAACTCGACCAGATGCGCGCGCAGCAGGCCGAGGGCATCGGCGTCGAGCAGCAGCGCCCGGCGCCCGGCGAAGGTGATCGCGCCGTCGGACCCGAGCCCCTCCAGCAGATCGAGCCGTCGGATATCGTCGAGGCGCATGGAAACCCGGCCCGCTCGAGGTATTCGTTCTGAGTGGATCATAGTGAGAATAGCGGGCCGCAGCGCGGATTCAAGCCGGGAATCGAGCGGAGCGATGCCGGCCGGATCACCCCGCACTACCAACCCGGCGCGATCACGAAGCCGAAGTCGAGCGTCACGTCCTCGCGCTGGAAGGGGTGGGCGAGGTGGAACTCCAGCGGCAGGGCACCGAACAGCGCGACCCGGGCGGCGACCCCCGCGCTGAACACGGGCACGCGGTCGCGCGTGTCGGTCTCCCACCGCAGCAACGGGTCGTCCGTCTTCGTCCAGGCCACCCCACCGTCGAAGAACAGGCTGAGCTCGGTGGGCAGCGGCCCGCCGTCGAGCACGCCGTAGCGATCGGTGCCGAGCAGTTGCAGGCGCCATTCGAGGTTGACCACGCCGATCCGTGATCCGACCAGCCGGTCGAAGCCGGGGCAGTCGCCCTCGGGACAGTCCTCCGATCCGAAGTCCCCCGCGTCGTAGCCGCGCACGAGGGTCGGATAGCCCAGGTACAGGCTGCTGAAGCGATCGTCCTCGGCGTCTTCTCCGTAGCGACCGTAATGCATCAGGCGTAGGGCCACCGTCGACGGCTCGAAGACCTGCCGGTAGTAGCGCGCGTCGGCGAGCACGGTCTGGAAGCGCACCGAACCGAAGGTGGGCCCGTATTCCAGACGCACGCGCGACCCCATGACCGGGCTGGTGAACCCGGAGAAGGACGTGTCCTCGACCAGGGCCACCGAGGGCTGCACCAGGGTCAGCCCGGCCGGGTCGTCGCCGTCGAACTCGCGCTGGCCGACCACCGCACCGCGCTCGTCGACGATCAGCTGTTCGATCCGGCTGTCGAAGTGGTAGTAGGCCACCCCTCCGCTCACCTCGACCCGTCGCGTGCGCGAGAAGGGATAGCTGAGGAAGGCCTCGCCGCGCTCCACGGTGGTCCGCAGTCGTTCGCGCTCGAGCACGCCCACGGTCTGCTCACCGCCGTCGGGGCCGTCGACGGTGGTGGTGCCCTGCCGGTACACGTACGAGCGATAGGGAATGTGGCTCGCGCTCGCGCCCCAGTTCCAGCGGCGGCCCAGGTCCGTGTAGGTGGCCTGGGCACCGAAGTCGGAGATCCCACCGTCGATCTGCGCCGCCAGCCCCACGTGGTGGCGACCGAGCATGTCGCTGAAGCGCGCGGCGATCCCACCGCTCAGACGCGTCCCGAAGCGATCGACGGCCACGCCGGCGCCACTCGATCCGATCCAGTCCAGCGAGAGCGTGGGATCGTAGTCGCTGTGCCCGAAGCGCCGATCGGCGGGCGGCAGTCCCGTGGTCGTGTCACGCAGACCGCGCTCCACCGGGCCCTGCAGCGCTCCCTTCCAGGCCGGCAACACCGCGAGCTCCGGTGGGTCGTCCTCGGCCGGGGCCTCGACCTCCAGCGGCTGGGCCCAGATCGAGTAGCCGCCGGCCTCGAACACGTCGAAGAAGATCGTCCCCGAACCCCGTGCGAAGCCCATGGACGGTGACATCGGACTGATCGCGTGGACGCCGGTGGCCAGATGCGTCTTGCGCTCGACCACACCGGTGTCGAGGTCGACGCGGTAGAGGTCCTGGAAGCCGTTGCGGATGCCGCGCACCAGGAGCCGTCCGTCTCCGGTCCACGCCGGGTCGGTGTGGTCGGCGTCGGGCCCGAGCGGCCGGTGGACCTCGACCCACGACGGATCGTCGACGCGGAGAACGGCGATGCCGGTCTCGTCGAAGACCAGGTCCTCGAGATCGGTCTCCCCGCCGCGGTCGGTGACGAAGGCGATGCGGTCACCGTCGGGCGACCACGCCGGTTGCAGCGTGGCGTAGCGGTCGTCGGTGAGCCGGGTGACGGCTCCGGTGTCGACCTCGATCACGTACAGATCGCTGGCCCCGCCGCTCAGTCCGCTGACCGCGATCCGGTCGCCGTCGGGCGACCATTCGGGGCCACTGATCGCGTCGACCC
>CAZQHE010000146.1:8668-9696 GCA_964593155.1 uncultured bacterium | reverse complement strand
GTCCCGAAGCGAGGTGACACGCCACAAAAACACCGGGGCTCTCGCGAACCCCGGCAGACCTCTGAGCCAAACATGACGTTTCCGTCTATCCGCGTGGCTCCAACTGAATTTGGCCAGTTCCCCCCAACCCCGCGAACCCCGCGAGGCGGGCCGAACCGCGTTCCTCTGAAGACTACCCCCTCCCCGCCTCCCGGTCCAGCCCCTCACCCCTCGTCGAACAGCCCGTCCACCGGGCTCCGCACCGCACCGGCCCCGCGTCCGAGGACGTGCGTGTAGATCTGGGTCGTCTGGACGCTGGCGTGGCCCAGCAGCTCCTGCACGGTGCGGATGTCCGCGCCGTCCTCGAGGAGGTGGGTGGCGAAGCTGTGGCGGAAGGTGTGGCAGGTCGCACGCTTGTCGATCCGGGACACCAGGACGGCCTGGCGCACGGCCTTCTGGACGGCGCTCTCGTGGAAGTGGTGGCGGCGGTGTTGTCCGGTCTCGGGGCATCGATAGCTGCGGGTGGCGGGAAAGAGCCACTGCCACGCCCATTCCTGGCCGGCGCGGGGGAGCTTCACGTCCAGGCGGTCGGGCAGGGCGACCCAGCCCCACCCCTTGGCCACCAGGGCCTCGTGGACCTCCCTGCAGCGGGCCATGTGGGCACGGAGGGGGTCGATGGCCGCGCCGGGCAGGACGGTCGTGCGGTCCTTGCGGCCCTTACCGCGGCGGACGGTCACGGTCCGGCGGCCGAAGTCGAGATCCTGGTTGCGGAGGGTGCAGGCCTCCATCAGGCGAAGGCCGCTGCCGTAGAGGAGCATGGCGATCAATTGGGGAGTTCCGTTCAAGCAGCGGAGGACGGCGCGGATCTCGGGGCGTGTGAGGACGGTGGGCAGGCGGCGGGGTTTCTTGGCGCGGGTGATGCCGTCGAGCCAGGGGAGGTCGATCTCGAGCACGCGGCGGTACAGGAACAGGATCGCGGCCAGGGCCTGTTCCTGGGTGGTGGCGGACACGCCGCAGTCGGTGGCGAGGTGGCTGAGGAAGGCCTCGAT
>CAZQHE010000146.1:1775-8658 GCA_964593155.1 uncultured bacterium | reverse complement strand
GTCGCGGGGGTGGGTGCACCCGTGGAAGTGCACGAAGCGCCGGATCCAGTGCCGGTACGCGTCGCGGGTGCGGTGACTGTAGTGGCGGGCCTCGATTGCACGGTCGAGGCGTTCGAGCAGGCGCGGGGACCGGTTCGGCATCGCGGCGGCGCCCTTCCGGGAGGCCGGTTCCGCCGTGTATAGCACATCGCGCTTCCGGGGCGGAACATCCCCGGTCCGTCCACAGGCGGAGCGCACGGCGCACGCATGCGCAACGCCGCGGACCTACTCCCGATCGAACTCCAGGAACTCCACGGGCGCGCCGTCGCACAGGACGAAGGCCACGCGCACACCGTCGGACGGACGGTTCGGTGCGATCAGGATCTCGTGGCCGGCGAGCGCGGCGTCGAGGTCGTCGACCTCGAAGGCCACGTGGGGCACGGCCTGCACGATCGCGGGGAAGGGGCAGTCGGGACCGTAGCGCATCCACTGGATCCCGTAGGGATTGCTCTCGTGGTCGGTGCAGTGGGTGTCGTAGCGCTCGAGATAGACCTCGCCGGGCTGCGGCTCGTTCGTGGGAATGCCGACGTGGTGGAATCGCACGTCCGCCCCCCTACGCCCGCACCCCGTCGAACTCGGGGAACTGCTGTTCCTTCTGCTTCAACCGACGCAGGAAACCGGCCGCGAACACCTTCTTCATGCCGGCCAGTTTCATCTTGTGGAGCTTGTGGCCGCCGGGGTTGTCGCTCAGGCCCTCGCACTCCTCGGGGAGCATCACCAACGACACGTGGATGTTGGGGGCCACGCCCACGGGCAGGCGCTTCTCCATGCAGCGGTCGTAGAGGCGCGCGAACACGGGCACCATCGACTCGGTGCTGGGCACGGGCTCGTCGGCGTAGTCGGTGTTGATGAGCGGGCGGAACACGCACACGGTGGGGATGGCGCCCTTCTCGGTGATCCAGTCGATGGCCTCGATGCTCTTCTCGGGTGGTTCGAGGCCGGCGATGATCTCGCCGTTGGTCACCCACGGCTCGAACTTCGTCAGGTCGCCGGGGCCGAGCGAGGCGCAGTACTCGATGGCCTCGAGGTAGCGGTCGAGTCCGTACTGGGTGTGCTTGCCGGGACACACGTCGACGAAGCGCTCGCGGTCGAAGATCTCGAAGCAGAAGCTGACGCGGTTGACGCCCATCCTCTTGAGCTCGTCGTAGCGCTTCAGGTCGCTGTGGGGCGGGGTCTGCACGCCGACCATCAGACCCGTCTGCTCCTTGATGGCCACGATGTAGGGCTCGAGCAGGTCGAGGTAGGTCTCGCCCTCGTAGTGACCGGTGTTGAAGTCGACGTAGGTGATGCCGCTCTGCAGGCGGGCGGCGCGCACGACCTCGAGCACCTCCTCGACGTTCTTCTCGTCGGCGTCGTCGTGGCCGAGGTTCAGGCCCACGCTGCAGAACTTGCAGTTGTCGCGAACGGGGCGGGTCCAGTACTCGCACACCTTGCCGGGATACACGCCGAGGTAGGTCCCCTGCAGGGTGCCGATCTTCGACATCTGCTTGTCGCTGGTCGTGGTCCGCCAGTCGTACCACTCGGGCCGGGGCGACAGCCGGAGGTCGCCGACCTCCTCGCCGTCGAGGCGCAGGAAGAAGCGGCCGTCCTCGTGGTTCACGGTGTAGGGCGAGTCCATGGCGAAGGGCTCGACCACGGGGATGTTGGTCCACAGACCTCCGGGCAGCACGGCCTCGAGTCCGCTGCCCAGCCCGGCGCGGGTGCGCAGGATGGGGCGTCCGCCGGCGTCCTCGATCAGGCAGCTCTCGTCGAGGCGGGCGCCCCGGCAGTAGAGGTCGAGCTTGAGCAAAGACGGATTGGTGCGGACGTCGTGCGGTGCGATGGCCATGAGCGCCTCCGGCTGGGGTCGTCCTCCAACAATAGGAAGCACCCGCCGCAGACGGTGCCCGGAATCGCTCCGATCCGTTGCGAAAGCGTGATCAACCGGCGAGAGCGACGCTCAGCGCGGCCTGGACGAGTCCGATCACGGCGCCGAGGACGCCACCGAAGAAGGTGATGTGGCGGAACTGCTTGCGGCTGAAGCCGAGGATCAGCTCCTCGAGCACGGCGATGTCCATGGCGTTGATCTTGTCCTCGAGCCGCTTCGCGATGTCGAGCTCGCCGCCTTCGCCCACCAGGTCGAGGGCCATGTCCTCGACCCCCTCGAGGATCTTCTGCACGATCATGGGCTTCATCGACTGCACCATGCTCGCCATGGGACCGAACTGGTCGAGCATCTCCTGCACCTTGGTGTCGACGATCCCGCGGGCACGCTCGCCGGTCAGGGCCTGGTGGATCTCGTCGCCACCGAGCAGCTGGGCCTCGAAGGTGGTCGCGATGTTGTGGGCGATCTGTCCGCGCTGCGACGGGATCACGCCGGGCGTGAAGGGCAGACGCATGCCGCCGACCCGCACCTCGCCGTAGGGCCGGAACAGCATCTTGATGGCGATCTGGTTGGTGAGCGCGCCGATCGCGGCGCCCACCAGTGGGAACAGGACGAAATTCCAGGGCACGGCGCAGGGCCTCCTGATCGCAGCCGACGTCGGACGGGCGGACGAGCGCAAACGATAGGACGCGCCCCGAACCGACCGCCACCGCGGTGCTGGCCGGTCCGACCACACGACCCTCCACCGCAACCCCCGCCACGCTCCCTCCGTACACCGCGCGTCCCTGTCCGCCGCCCGGCGCCGTAACCAACGGCGCCGTCGGGTGTCCACACCGTCGGAACGATCATGACGAGCTGGTCCTCGACCTACCGCGCGCACGCGCCGGGCCTGCGGGCCTTCCTCCGGCGACGCCTCCGTTCGGCGGAGCTCTCCGAGGACCTGTGCCACGAGGCCTTCGCGCGGGCCATGGTGCACGAGGACCGGATCCGCGATCCGTCGCGCATGCGTTCCTACCTGTACCGGATCGCCACGAATCTGGTGCTGAACCTGAAGCGGCGCCCGGACGTGGTCCGGCCCGAGTCCGATCTGGGCGACGACGTCGATCTCGCGGATCGGCCCGGCCACGATCCCGGACCGGACGACGACCTGGACGCCGCCGAGCTGCAACGGAGGATCGACACCGTGCTCGCCACCCTCACCCCCGACCAGGCGCAGGCCTTCCGCTGGGCCGTGCTCGGGCGGATGCCGTACGCCGAGATCGCCGCGCACACCGGCTGGTCGCCGTCGAAGGTGAAGATCACGGTGTTCCGGGCGCGCAAGCGGGTGATCGCGGCGCTGTCCGACCTGCGTCCGACGACGATCGACCGCACGGTTCCGACCGCGGACGAGGAGAGCGAAGGATGAACGACCACCACCACGATCCGGAACTGCTGGCGTCGCTCGCCCTCGACGACGAGATCGACCACGACGAACTGCTGCGCCTGCTCGACGCCATGGCCGGCGATCCCGACACGCGCCGCTTCTGGCGCGAGGCACGTGCCACGCAGGCGGTGATCGCCCGTGCGGGCGCGTCGGTGCCGACGCATCCCAGCGCGCGTCCGCAGCCTGCCCCGCGGTGGCGGCCGGCCCCGCGTCGATCACGCCGACGTCTGGCGGTCGCGGCCGTCGGCCTGGCCGCCATGATCGTCCTCGGTCTCGGCCTCGCGCGCATGCTCCCCGCCGACCCCGGCCCGGACACGGCCACCACGGCTTACGACGTGCGCCTCGGCGAGAACGCCGGTGCGATGAGCGACGACCGCTTCGTCGACCTCGCCGTCGAGCTGCTGCGCGCCGACGAACGCTACCGCGACGAGATGTTCGCGCTGCTCGACGAGGTCCGGTCCACGGCCGTCGTTCCCGAGAGCCGCGCCCACGAGCGGCGCCCCGCCCGCGAGACACGCATCGCCCGCAGCGCGTCCGACGACGACTTCGACCGTTCCCGCGAATCCACCGCTTCCCTTCCCGCCGCCTTCTGAACCCGTCCCGCGCGACCGCGCGCACGAGGAGACCACCATGTCCCGCATCCCGATCGTCACCGTGACGGCCCTGGCCCTCTTGCTCGGCGGCACGACCGCCGGCGCCCAGGATCCCAGCGGCTTCATCCACGGCACGGTTCTCACCGAGTCCGACACCGAGTACCGGGGCTTCATGCGCTGGGGGCGGCAGGAAGCCTTCTGGGACGACCTCTTCCACTCGTTGAAGGAAGACCTCCCCTACGTCGACGAGATCGAGGACATGGACCTCGGCGAGAAGGACGAGGACCGCGGCGGCCGGTTCCGCCTGTTCAACGTGCGCATCGAGTGGGAGGACGACGGCTGGGGCGCCTCGCGCGTGTTCGTGGCCCGCTTCGGCGACATCGACCGGATCGAGGTGACGGGCGACGAGGACGCGACCGTGGTCCTGCGCAGCGGCGAGTCCTTCGACGTGAGCGGCTACTCCGACGACGTCGGTCGCGCGATCCGCATGTACGACGACAGCCTCGGAGAGATCGACCTCGAGTGGGACCGCATCCGCACCATCTCCTTCTCCGCCGCCCCGCGCACGGCCGACCCCGGCGCCGAACGCTTGTACGGAGTCGTCGAGACCGAGTCGGGCACCTTCGAAGATGTGGGACAAGGAAGAGTGCACCACGCGCGACCTCCTCGATGGCGAGAGCGAGGACGGCGAGCTGTCGATCGAGTTCGGGCGCATCGCCTCGATCGAACGACGCGGCCGCAGCAGCTCGATCGTCGAACTGCGCGATGGCCGGCGTCTGCGCCTGCGCGGCAGCAACGACGTCGACGACGACAACCGCGGGATCATGATCGAGGACGACCGCTACGGGAAGGTCACCGTCGAGTGGGACGCCTTCGACCGCCTCGAACTGCGCGACGCCCCGGGCAGCGGGCGCGGCTACGACGAGTATCCGCAGCCGCAGCCACTGTTCGGTACCGTGATCACCGCTGACGAGGTCCGTTACCGCGGCCGCCTGGTCTTCGACCTCGACGAGGCGGGAAGCTGGGAGATGCTCAACGGCAGCATCCGCGACGTGTCGTTCGACATCCCCTTCGAGCGGATCCGCTGGATGGAACCGATCGACGACGACGCCACGTTGATCGGCCTGCGCGGTGGCCACGAACTCGAACTCGAGGACAGCCAGGACGTGAGCGACGCCAACGACGGTCTGTTGATCTACGACGAGTCCGACGAACCGGCGTACGTCCGCTGGACCGACGTGCGCCGCATCGAGTTCGAACGCTGATCCACCGCCCACCCGGTGGACGGGAGGGCTGGGCCCATGGCGGGACCCCGGCCCTCCTCCTTTCCTGCTCCCGGCCCACCGCACTCCGGCCGGGAGACCCGTCCGTGCTCGAGGAACACGCCTTCACCTGCCCCTACTGCTGGGAGACGATCGTCTTCGTCCTCGACCTCTCGGTCGACGAGCAGGAGTACGTGGAGGACTGCGAGGTCTGCTGCCGCCCGATCCTGGCCCGCGTGCGGGCCGAGGGCGGCGAACTGCTCGACTTCGAGGCCCGCACCCTCGAATAGTGCAACCTGCCCGGAGCACCTCCCGTAGAGCATATACCTTTCCGATACCGATGTGATATCATCGAGATATCCACCCACCGGCCCGACGCACACGGGCCGGACAACCGGAGGCGCTCGCATGTCCACGATCCCCAGCTCCGTGCCCTCGCAGGAGAAGACGCTCCGCCCGGTGAACGGCGGACTGCTCCTCACGTTGACCATCGTCCTCTACGTGGCCATCGTCGGGAGCTTCGTCTGGGTCGCCGTCCAGACCGATTCCTTCTACCTGTCCCACCTCGTGCTCCTGATCCTGGCCACCATCGCCCTGCCCTTCGTCCTGGCCGGCCTCTTCGTGGTCCCGCCGCGCGAGGCCCGGGTCCTGGTCCTGTTCGGCAAGTACGCCGGCACCGTCCGCGATCCGGGCTTCTTCTGGGCGAACCCTTTCGCCAAACGCACCAACGTCTCGCTGAAGGCCGTGAACATCGCGAGCGAGCGGATCAAGGTGAACGACCTCGACGGCAACCCGATCGAGATCGGTGCGGTGGTCGTGTACCAGGTGCGCGACACGTCGCAGGCAGTCTTCGACGTCGAGGACTACCGCCAGTTCACCGATATCCAGGTCGAGACGGCGGTCCGCAAGCTGGCGAGCATCCATCCCTACGCCGACGACAGCGAAGACGTGGTGTCGCTCCGCGGGGACAGCGAGGAGGTCTCGAACGAGCTGCTGACCGAGCTGCAGGACCGGCTCGACCGCGCCGGCATCGAGGTGATCGAGGCCCGGCTCAGCCACCTGGCCTACGCCGCCGAGATCGCCTCGGCCATGCTGCAGCGGCAGCAGGCGGCGGCGATCGTCGCGGCCCGCCAGCAGATCGTCGACGGTGCGGTGGGCATGGTCGAGGATGCGATCCACTCGCTGGCCGACAAGGACATCATCGACCTCGACCCCGAGCGGAAGGCCACCCTGGTGGGCAACCTCCTCGTGGTCCTCTGCGGTCAGGCCGACGCCCAACCCGTGATCAACACGGGCACGATGTACAACTAGCCCCGCTCGGGCCGGACCCATGAGCGAAGACCGCCCGAAGTACGATGCCGACCGCCGCGAGGGTCCCCGCCGGGGATCCTCGCGCAAGGCGTTCCTGCTGCGACTCCCGCCCGACCTGCACGACGAGCTGCGCCGTTGGGCCGACGCCGAGCTGCGCAGCCTGAACGCACACATCGAGTACCTGCTCCGCGAAGCGGTCCGCCGGAAGAAGGGTTCGGACTGAGACCGGCGCGACCCGCGAAGGGGCTTGTCGTCGGCCGCGACCTCTCGTATTCCGGAGAGGAACTCGCGCTCCGTCCACCTGCGCCGTTCGTCTCTCCGGGGAGTTCCGTGATGCTTCGTTCCGCCGCTCTGGCCCTTCTCTTCGCGCTTTCCGTTCACGCCACGACAC
>CAZQHE010000146.1:0-1765 GCA_964593155.1 uncultured bacterium | reverse complement strand
GTACTCACCTCTTCCCGGAGTTCCGTGATGCTTCGACCCGTCGTGCTGACCCTGCTCGCCGCCCTGACGATCCACACCGTTGTCCAACCCGCCGCCCACGCGGGCCAACCGACCGAGGTCACCGTCCGTGTGCTCGCGCACGACGCCAAGCTGATCGGCTCGGTCGCCGGAGGCGTGGCGGTCACCATCCGCGACGTGGCGACTGGGCGGATCCTGGCCGAGGGCGTCCAGCGCGGCGACACGGGCTCGACCGACGCCATCGTCCGCGAGCCATGGGTCCGGGGCGAGCAGCGTCTGGACACCGAGGGCGCGGCCGGCTTCACCACCACCCTCGACCTGGACGCGCCCACGCTGATCGAAGTCGAGGCCCGCGGACCGATGGGCTTCCCGACACCGCAGCACCACGCCACGCGCACCGTCCGCATCGTCCCCGGGGAGGACGTCGCGGGCAACGGGATCGTGCTCACGCTGCAGGGCCTGATCGTGAACCTGATCGAGCCCTCCACCGAGGCCACGCTCGCCGCCGGCGAGACGATCGAGGTCGAGGCCGGCGTGAAGCTGCTCTGCACCTGCCCGATCGAGGAGGACGGCCTGTGGGACGCGGCTGACTACACCGTCCGCGCCGAACTCTGGCGAGACGGCGAGCTGGTCGTGAGCGCCCCGCTGGACTTCTCGGGCCGCCGCAACGTCTTCGCGGGCGATCTCGAGCTGCCGACCCTCGAGGACGACGACTCCGAGGTCCACGAACTCCGGATCGTCGCCGGCAACCCCGATCAGGGCAACTGGGGCACCGATCGCGCCACCTACCGCCTGGAGCGCTGACCCGGCGTCGCCGCGTGCACGCCCTCACCGCCACGCACCCCTCACCGCCGCGGGAAACCCTCTCCCGCGGCGGAAATTCCTACCCACGAACGATTCCCTAAAGCGGAACGCCTCACCGCCGATACCTCCGCGCAGTCGCGGTTCGCTCTCCTTCTTCGGGCTCCCATCCCCAACGACCGAAGACTGGCGTGGAACCCAACGTGGAACGCGGCCCCACCGGACGGGGGGCCCTGCGGAGGAATCGACATGCGAGCATTTCCGACCATCGCCCTGATGGCCCTGGTGTGCGTCCTCGCCACCGCTCCGGCCGCCTGGTCCCAGGACGTGGCCGTGCACGGCTTCGCCAGCCAGGGCTATCTGCGCTCGAGCGCGAACAACTACCTGGGCGACACCGAGGACGGGTCGGCCGAGTACCAGGAGTTCGCCTTCAACATCTCCAGCCAGATCCAGGACGACCTGCGCGTGGGCGTGCAGTTCTTCGCGCGCGACCTGGGGCCGCTGGGCAACAACGAGATCGAACTCGACTGGGCCTTCGGCGACTACCGCTGGCACGACCAGCTCGGCTTCCGCGTGGGGCGCTACAAGATGCCCTACGGCTTCTACAACGAGACGGCCGACTTCGACGCCGCTCGCACGGCCGTCCTGATGCCGTCGGGCGTCTACGACATGCGCTACCGCGATCTGCTGGTCGCCGCCAACGGCGTGCAGGCCTACGGACGCCTGAACCTGATCCCCGGCATGAACGGCGGGATCGACTACACGGCCTTCTACGGCACGACGGGCGCGGAGCAGGGTGGCTCGGTCGATCGGACCTTCGACGCCGCCTACGACGCACTGCCGGATCCGGCCATGGGCGGGATCTCGACGGGCACGAACATGACCGACCTCACGGTGAACTATCTCGCCGGTGGCTCGCTGCAGTGGGAGACGCCGCTGCAGGGTC
>CAZQHE010000145.1:0-9704 GCA_964593155.1 uncultured bacterium | reverse complement strand
TGATCAGGCGATCGCGATCGCCGTGTCCGCCGGTGACATCGAAGGCGCCCGGGAATTGATCGCACGCTACGACGGGACGATCCGGCGCTGGTTCCCCGATCCCAGTGGACTCCGTGGACGCTACCTCATGACGGTCGGCAATCTCGAGGACCGTGCCCGCAATCCGAACGGAGCGCTCGAGTTCTTCAGCGAGGCCCGCGAACAATTCCTCGCGCTCGATCCACCCGATGCACTCCGTGCGGCCGAGTGCGTCCAGAATTTCATCGGCCCGAACCTGGTGCTCGAGCGCTTCGACGAGGCCCGTGATGCGGCGATCCGGGCGGTCGAGGAACTCACGGGCATCCTCGGCGAGGAACATCCCCGTGCGATCAATGCGCGCGCGAACATGGCGATCGTCGCGGTGCGGACGGGCGATCGCGAGAGCGGCGGCGTGCAGATGCGACGCGCGCTCGAACTCTGGGAGACGGCACTGGGGACCGACAGTGCGCAGTACGAACAGGCCGTCTACAATCTCGGCTACTTCCACCTCGAGGGTGGGAACTACGAGCAGGCGATCGAACTCCTCGAACGCAGCCACCGCGACCGGACCGGGCGCTTCGGCCCGGAGAGCATGGCGGTGACCTATCCCGCGTTCAGTCTGGCGACCGCCTACCGCGCGGTCGGTCGGCTCGAGGAATCGCTGGCGATGGCGCAGCAATCGCTGCGGATCGACGAGAAGCTGCTGGGCCCCGACCACGAGGACGTCGCGTGGGACTGCCTGGAGATCGCGCAGACGCTGAGAGCCATGCGGCGCGTCGAGGAAGCCGATTCGATGCAGGCGCGGGCGCACGCGATCTTCGAGAAGGTGCGCGCGGCGCGGGGTGGGCAGTAACCGAGTCGACTCACGCCCATCGCGAGCCGTGCCGGGTCGGGCGGGTCGATCGGTGAGGTGGTGCGGCCGTCAGTACGCCGCGGCGGTCGCGAGGCGGTAGGTCGTGGTCCGCGCCCGCGCCACGGCGAACTCGAAGCCCAGCCCCGTGCCGAAGATCATGACGCCGGCGAAGACGAAGTCGCCGAGCGTCCAGACCACTTCGTCGGTGAAGCGCGTGGCGAAGAGAGGAACGGCGAGGAGGACGAGGTTGATCAGCGCGACGCGCACGAGCTCGTGAGGGGCAGGCACGAGCGTCCTGCTCCTTTCCCGGAGGATTCCGAAGAGGGTGTCGGTGAAGCTGCACAGCACGAGGCCGGCGAGGCCCTGGCCGTGCGCGCGGCGTTCGCGGCAGAGATCGGCGAAGGTCTGCCGCATGCTCGTACCGAAGCGCTCACGGAAGGCGGGCGGATAGAGGCGCAGCACGATTGCGTAGAGGGCGCCCAGGCGCCGCGTCATGGGATCGTCAGCCATGGGAACTCCGGGGTCGCAGGTCGCGGAGCTGCGCGACGGCGACGACCTCGCGATAGCGTTCGAGTTCGGTGGCCAGCGCTTCGCGGCCCTGGCCAGTGATCTCGTAGTAGACGCGCCGTTCGTCCTCCATCTCCGGGTCGACGCGGCTCTCGGTCTCGCGGACGAGGCCGGCGTCCATCATCCGGTTCAACGAGCCGTAAAGGGTGCCCGGGCCCATGTTCACACGCCCGTTCGAGTCGGCCTCGACCTGCTTCATGATGCCGTAGCCGTGCCGCTCGCGGGCGGACAGCGCTAGCAGGATGTGCAGGACGGCGGGAGTGAGGGGCTTGGGAGGCTTCGTACTCATGGGGGCGAGGAGATATCCGTTACGGATATAGCACAAGTCGAAAGTGCTGCCCGGTGCTCGGTGGCGCGCAGCGGACGCGCTCCAATGGCTATCGTGCACAGATTCGCGCTTCGTCGTTGGACTCGCGGCCGACGAGAAGACCATGCCCTGGTTCTTGCGTAGAAGTTGCAGGCCTGGCACGAGAAGGCGGGCGCCGGCGGTCTGATACGGACTTCCGCTTCGAGGGCGCGTGTGCCAGACTCGGTGGGCCGAACGCCCCCCACCGTCCGGGTTCCGTGAAGTCCTGTCGCAACTGCAACCAGCCCCTCGCCGACGGACCCTTCTGCCCGCACTGCGGACAGAAGGACGAAGGCCTGCCCACGATGCGTCAGCTCTTCGGGCAGGTGCTCGACGACGTCTTCTCGATCGACTCGAAGGTCGTGCGGACCTACACGACCTTGCTGTTGAAGCCGGGACGGATCACCTCCGAGTACCTCGCCGGGCGGCGGGCGCGGTACGTGCGGCCCTTGCGTCTGTACTTGTTGAACTCGCTGCTGTACTTCCTCGCCGCGGCGGCGATGGGACAGACCTTCATGGCGACCGGCGACGAGGGCAGTGGCGCCGTGGTCCGGGTCGGCGATCAGGCCGGTGGCTCCTCGGTCGAGGACGTCGCTGACGCGCTCCGCGACGCCGACTTCGATCCGGCCGTACGCGCGCGGCTGCGCGAATCGCTCGCCGACGCGCGCGCGGACTCGGCCTGGATCGATGCGTTGGCCCCCCGTGACACCGTGGAGATCGACGGCGACGACTTCGGTTCGCTCCCCCTGGTGGGGTCCCGCGTGCGCTCGCAGATCGAGAAGGCCGAAGCGATGGAGTCCGACGAGGTCTCGCTGGCGCTCAACGAGGCCATGATGCGCCACTTACCGAAGGTGGTCTTCGCCCTGGTGCCGGTGTTCGCGGCGATTCTCGCGGTGCTCTACCGTCGACAACGCCGCCTCTACGCCGAACACTTCGTGGCTGCTCTGCACGGTCACTCCGTCGCGTTCCTGTTACTCTTCGTGGCGACGGTCGTGCCCACCGAGGTCGACAACGTCTTCGTCCTCGCGGCGCTGATCGTCCACGGGCTGGTGGGACTGCGGCAGGTGTACGGGCAGGGCTGGGTGAAGACGGTGATCAAGGCGATGATGATCACGATGAGCTATTCGATCGTGCTGCTCGGCGGGGTTGCCGTCGCGGCGGTGGTGGCGTTCCTGACGATCTGAGTCGCGCCCGACGGCCCGACACGATCGTCCCCACCTGCGTGGTGGACCGCTGCGCCGTTCCTTCGTGCGGGTCGTTGCCACCGAGTTTGCGGGTGTGACAGCTGAACGCGAGCAGACGCTCCCCACGACAGCTCGGACAGCGCATGCGCGCGAATCCACCCTCGGGGCGGCCGCACGCGAGGTGCTGGTCCACGACACGAAGGACCGTACGCCGCAGACTACCGCGCCGGTGCTCGAAGCGCTCGACGTGGACCCGCACGTAGGGCTCGAAGTTCCCTTCGAACAGCCGGTAGAGCGCCGTGGTCTGGGCATGGCGCGGGCGCTGGACGTACGCCGCCGCCGGCGCCGTCGACCTCGAGACCGGCGTAGGAGGTCAGCTGATCGGCGGTGAAATCGAGGACCAGAGGAGCGTTGACACGGCGGGCCAGATCCGCTTTTCTTCGTCCTCCTGAGAGTGGCCTTTCGACACGCGGGGTTTTGAGAAGTAGGCATCTCCTTTCTGCCGCGATCGTGGCCAGATCTCGAGGAGAAAGGCGGCTCTCGCAAGAGATGCCGCCTTTCTTCATGACGCGTTTCGAGGAATTGGGGCTAGAGTTCCGCATCTACGGAGGCCTCCCTCGCCGAGGCGGACGTTCTTCGTCATCCGCGGTGGAGTCCATCGCATCGAGACGCCTTACCCTTCGTTCCCAGGCCGGCGACGGTGATCCGTGGAGACCATTCCCGTTCTGATCGGCGTGGCCTTTCTCCTGGGGCTCTGCGCACGCCTGGTCGGCTTGCCACCGCTGGTGGGATTCCTGATCGCTGGTTTCGGCCTGGGTGCCACCGGCTACGAATCCTCGCCGGATCTACAGCTCGTCGCCGATCTCGGCGTCACGTTGTTGTTGTTCACCATCGGTCTCAAGCTCCGCGTCCGGAGTCTGCTGCGGCCCGAGATCTGGGCCGGGTCGATCGTCCACATGGCTCTCGTCGTGGCGTCGCTCACCGGGGTCTTCGTGTTCCTGGGATTCGGCCTGTTCGCATCGCTCGACCTTCGCACGGCCGCCTTGATCGCCTTCGCCCTGAGTTTCTCGAGCACGGTCTTCGCGGTGAAGGTCTTCGAGGAACAGGGGCAGTCCAGCACGTTGTTCGCGCGCACCGCGATCGGTCTGCTGATCATGCAGGACATCGTGGCCGTGGTGTTCCTTGCCGTTTCGCAGGGCAAGGCGCCGACGCCGTGGGCGATCGGCCTGCTGCTCCTGCTACCAGGACGGCGGGCTCTGGGCTGGTTGCTCGACCGAACGGGTCACGGCGAATTGCTCCTCCTTCTCGGCGTGATGATGAACTTCGTCGGCTGGAACCTCTTCGAGATCGTTCAACTCAAGGGCGATCTCGGGGCCCTGGTCATGGGCATGCTGATCGCCGATCATCCGAAGGCCAAGGAGATGGCGCGGTCGCTCCTCGGATTCAAGGATCTCTTCCTCGTCGGGTTCTTCCTCACGATCGGCTTGCGTGGGGTCCCTTCGGCGAGCGACCTCGGGATCGCGCTCTTCCTCACGGCCTTGATTCCCGTCAAGATGGCTCTGTACTTCGGCGTTCTGACACGCTTCCGGCTGCGCGCGCGGACGTCGCTGATGGCCACGCTCGGCCTGGCCAACTACAGCGAGTTCGGCCTGATCGTGGGCACACTCGGCGTGAGTGCGGGGTGGTTGAGCGATCAGTGGTTGCTGATCCTCGCGGTGGCCGTCGCATTGACCTTCGTGCTGGCGGCGCCGTTGAACGCCATGTCGAATCGGATCTACGACTGCCTTCGCGAGACGCTGGTGCGCTTCGAGACCGAGCAGCGGAAGTCCGAAGAGATCCCCGTGTCACCGGGGGCGGCGGAAGTGGTGATCTTCGGCATGGGACGTGTCGGCACGGGAGCCTACGGCGCGCTACAGGAGCAGTTCGGCAGGCGCGTGCTCGGCGTCGACACCGACCGACGTGTGGTCGAGCGCCACGTCGACGCCGGACGCAACGTCATCCCCGGCGATCCGACCGACGTCGACTTCTGGGACCGATTCGACGACACCGGAGGACGGATCGAGTTGGTCCTGTTGGCCCTCCCCAATCACCAGGCCAACCTCGCGGCCGCGGCGGAGATGGAGAAGCTGCCCATCCGCTCCCGGTTCCGTGTCGCCGCCACGGCCAAGTACGACGACCAGATCCCGGCGCTCGAGGCGCATGGTGTGGACGTGGCCTTCAACCTCTACGCCGAGGCCGGGCAGGGCTACGCGGACATGGTGATGACCCTCACGCAGGAGGGGAGTCGGGCTCGAGGAGTTCGACTCGGGACCCATCCGTGAGCTGGGTTCGCCAGCCGACGCGCCTCGGTCGTCGGATCCCACCTTCAGCGCGGAGCGTCGGCTCAACCGCGCAAGCGTCCGACTTCCGCGGCGGAAGCGGCGGGACTTCCACCGCGGAAGCGCGAAGGCTTCCGGCGCGGAACATCCCCGGACATCCCCGAATTTCACCGGGCCGGACGGTTCTCGCGGATTAGATCCTCGCTCGCGGAGATCTCGCCCTCGACAGGGGCAGCGCCTTCGACGGCGGTCAGCCCTCACCGTCCAGCACGATCCGATAGGCCGCGGCCTCGTCCGGATCCGGTGTGACCCGCAGGTTCGTGAGGTCGCGCGTTCGCGTGAGGAATTCGTCGCGCGGGAGATCGCGGAACAGGGGGTCGAGCGGGAGCCGCCAGGCGACCCAGCCCGCGGAGGTGTCGGCCAGCAACCAACGGCCGCGCGGATCGAAGTGCAGGCCCATGACGAACGACCGGCCCTCGCCCGGCACCCCGACGGTCCACTCGCCGTCGCCGTCGATCTCGGCAATCTTCAGCACACCGTCCCATCCCGCGGCGGCCACCAGCCCGAGCTCGTCGCTCCGGACCACGTCGGAAGGGCGGGGGCGGGTGAGGTTCGTCACGCGACGTCGGGTGCCGGTCCGGAGTTCCACTTCCCACAGTGTCCACTCCTCGTCCACGAGGGCCACGTGGCGGCCGTCGTCGGTGAAGCCGTGCACGAAGGTGTCGCGCTCGGTCAGCAGCGTGTCGGGCGGGAGCGCCGGGTCGTCGAGATCGATCCGGACGACGTGGTCGGACGACAGGACGAGCAGGTGTTCGCCGGCGAGGCGCGCCTCGCGGATCGTGCCCACGTTCGGCTCGAGCGTCGCCTCGACCCGATCCCGCTCGAGGTCGACGACACGGAGCGTTCGACTCGCGCCCGCCGGTGGCACGGTGATGCAGACCATGCGGCGGCCGGTCGCATCGATCGCCAGGGGCGGTTCGTACTGGCCCACGCTCTCGAGGCGCGTGAGCTCGTCGCGCTCGAGGTCGATCCGTCGGAAGGCGTCGACCTTCACGTTGTAGGTGACCGCGACGCGTCCGTCGTCGGAGACGAGGAACGCGTGGGCCATGCCCCGATTCAACGGGATCCCCTGTCCGACGAGTCGGACGGGCTGCTTCGTGCCTCGATCGAGGGGCATCTCCAGGAAGGCCCCCGCCAGGGTCCACACGTACAGCGCGCTGCCGTCGGGGGCCGGGGTGACCGTCGCGCCGGCACCGAGGGAGTCCCGAACGGCGAGGGTCCAGGCGACGGGTCCTTCGGTCCTCCAGTGCGCGACGTCACCGCCGCCGATGATCCCGTTGCGGCTGGTGACGATCGTTCCGTCCGGAAGGAACGTGCCGTCGTGGGCCCAGTGCGTGCGATCCAGCAGGCGGGTCGGCGTCCGGGGCGGACGATGGTCGTCGTCGAACACCTCGATCGTCGCCGAGCCCCACGACACCAGGTAACGATCCCGGTGCGGGTCGAAGCGTCCGGCGTGGTCCTCCGGTTCCAGCCGGTGCTCGGCGACGCGGCGCGGCGGCGACGTCGTCAGGTCCCAGCGACGCACGACGCCGCGGATGTCCACGGATCCGGCACTCGAAGCCGTGTCGTCGACGAAGACACAGGTGATCGGGTGGTCGTGCCGTCCGACCGGTCGGGCGTCGCCGCCGTCGAGATCGTCGACCGATTGCAGGAGGACGGTTCCGTCGGCGTAGTCGAGGATCCATCGGCCGGTGGGGTCGATCGCCGGTCGGTGGTCGCTGACCTGCAGATCGTGGCGGCCGGCCGAGCGTCCCATCCGGCGGGTCGATCCGCCGATGGCGTCGACGTCCCACCACAGGGGAGCCTCCCCCGGAACGGTCTCCACGAAGAAGAACCGACCCGGCTCGTCGGACCGGTAGACGTACGACGACTGCACCGACGCGGGCTTCGGTCGGTACAGGACCGAGTCGCCGTCGGCCACCCGCCACACGTGCAGCCCGGCCGTCGAGACGGCCGCGACGTGCGTGGCGTTCGGGTCGAAGCGCAACTGGAACGCGAAACCCTCCGCCGACGACACGAAGGTCCGCATGGACAGATCGGCCGTGTCGTAGATGCCGACGGTGGGGTTCCGTGTGCGCGACCATGCGACCGCACAGAGGCGACCGTCGAGGGAGGCGTCGACGGAGAGGGGATTGCCGCTCTGGCCGTGGCGGGGCCATTCGTCACGCAGCGGGCCGGTGACCAGGGCCCGACGGACGACGTCGCGGGTGGCGGGTTGGTCGACCACTTCGAGGCTCGAGATCGCGTAGGCCACCGCGAGCGAAGGGTCGTCGTTCACGTTCTCCCGCGCGAGCGACAAGCGCTCGTTGGCGACGGCCCGGTCGCGTTCGCGCGCGATGACCCGCGTCTGGTGGGTCTGCCACGCGGCGAAGACGACGATCAGGACGAGCAGCAGGGTGGACGCACCGACCGCGGTGCGGTGCCGTTGGACGAAGCGCGCGGTGCGGTAGCGTGCCGAAGGAGGGCGTGCTTCCACCGGCTCGGTTCGCAGGTGGCGCCCGATGTCCTCGGCCAGGTCCCGCGGCGTTTCGTAGCGCCGCTTCGGATCCTTCTCCAGGGACTTCAACGTGATCCAGTCCAGGTCGCCCCGCAGCTTGCCCGTGAGCTTCCGTGGATCGAGGCGACGGAGCGCCGCCACTTCCGCCGACCGGTTCCCGAGGGTCGAGACGCGGGTGCTCGGTCGGGGGACCTCGCTCTCGCGCAGTACGCGCAGCATGCCGTCCATCCCCGCCCGGGCGAGCTCCTCGGGATCGTAGGGCAGTGCTCCCACCAGCAGCTCGTAGAGGATCACGCCGAGCGAATAGACGTCGGCGCGGGTGTCGACGCCGGCCGCGGTCATGGCCACCTGCTCGGGACTCGTGTACAGCGGCGTGCCGATCAATTGTCCGACGAAGGTCGCCGCACTGCGATCGGTCAGCGATCGCGCGGTGGCCTTGGCGATGCCGAAGTCGATGATCTTGGGCACCGCCTGGCCATCGACCTCGACCACGAGGATGTTGCTGGGCTTGAGATCACGATGGAGCACCGTCTTCTGGTGGGCGTGCTGGATGGCCTGGCAGACGGTCCGGAACAGGCGCAACCGCTCCTCGATCGACAGGCGCCGGCTCTCGCAGTAGTCGGTGATCGGCTCGCCGGCCAGGTACTCCATGGCGATGAACGGGCGCCCGTCGGCGGTTTCGCCCGCGTCGTACACCCGCGCGATGCCCGGGTGGTCCATCAGCGCCATCGCCTGTCGTTCGATCTCGAAGCGCGTGATCACCTCGCGGGTGTCCATGCCCTTCTTGATGATCTTGAGCGCGACGATGCGGCGGACGGGCTCGTGCTGCTCGGCGCGCCACACCTCGCCCATGGCGCCGGTGCCGATGCGCTCGAGGAGGCGGTAGGGACCGATGCGGCGGGCATCGTCGTCGGGACGGGCAGGGTCGTCTCGGCCGGTCATGACGTCGGTGGTGGGAGCACGAGGGGCCGCGGCGGGAGCCGGAGGCACGGCGAGTGTGCCCGGAATCGGCGGGAGCGTCGCGGGTGGATCACGGATTCGGGGGACATGCCCCCCCAGAGGAAGACGGTCTCGTTGACCCGACCGAACGGCTCCGGCTACGATTTCCCCACGGCTCCCGCCGGTCACGTCCCCCTCCGTCGAGGTTTGCACGGTGGAGCCCGAGGATCTGTTCGACACCCACGGACTCGTGCGAAGCGCCCGTGACGGCGACGCCCGCGCGATCGAGCGTCTCTACCGCCGGTACATCGACCGCGTCGAGACCTGGGCGCGCGGACGCGTTCCGCTCCGCGCGCGGGACCTGCACGACACCCAGTCCGTCGCCCACGACGTGCTCGTCCGCAGCCTGCTCCGCGTCGTCGACGGCGACGAGGGGATCCGGACGTCCTTCCGCGCCTACGTCCGACGCGCACTGCGCAACCACCTCTCGGACCTGGGCCGGGGGACGAGGCCGCTGCACGCCGACCTCGACACCGACCTCCCCGAGGACGGCCCCTCCGAGCTCGAGTGCCTGCTCGAGCGCGAATTCGAAGCCTTCGTGCGGTGTCGGATCGACGAGCTGCCGGGGCCGTCGCGCGAGCTGCTCGTCCTGCGCTTCGAGCTCGAACTCGGCTACGCCGAACTCGCGCGTCGCCTGTCCCTCGAGTCGGCCGACGCCGCCCGGATGCGTGTGAACCGGGTGCTCGATCGGCTCCGGGGAGCGATCGAGCGTCCGGCCTGATCGCACCGGACCGTGTTCGATCCGACCGTCGGGGCCGTCTCCCATGTAGAGCCGAATCGCGTGGTGCACGGCCGGGGGCCGGTGCGACCACGCCGGATTCCCTACTGCAGGAGGCCTCCCGTGCGCCCTATCCGTTCCCTG
>CAZQHE010000144.1:0-9863 GCA_964593155.1 uncultured bacterium | reverse complement strand
TAACGGCACTCCGGCTTCACGGAGTTCCCTTTCCATGTCGGGCCAGGGTGCGAAGGCGCGCTCGCAGGCCAGGTCGTCGTGCTCGTTCAGCAGCGAGTAGAGGATCTTGGTGCCCAGGTGACTCATCCCGATGTCGTAGAGATCGGGGAAGGCCAGGCACAGCGAGGCGCGGACGCTCGTGGGGTCCTTGACGATCTGGTTGTACTCGCCGCCGATGTAGCGCGCCGGCTTCTCCACTTCGTGCAGGAAGCCGGCGTACGGATGCGTGGACAGCTCCGTCGTCATGGGTGCTCCGCGAGGGGGATCCGAGGACGTGGGAGTATAGACGGGACCCGCGGGCTGCGTCGATCCTCAGCGCGTCGCGCCGGCGCCCCAGCCGGCGGCCACGGGCGTGGGCTCGGCCGGTTCGACCACGAGCCGACGCAGCAGTTCGTAGCGCCGCACCACCTCGCGCACGTAGGCGACGGTCTCGTGGGCACGCACGTATCCGTAACGCGCCTCGCGATGGTACTTCGGCTTGCGGAGCAGCAGCAGACTCTCGCGCACCGACCCCTCCCAGGCATTGGGGTTCAGTCCTCGCCGCACCGCGAGCATGCGCGCGTCGTCGAGGTGCCCGTGTCCGCAGTTGTAGGCCGCGAGCGCGAACTGCAGGCGGTCGGACTCGGGCACGTAGTGGTACCGGTCCAACAGCCAGCGCAGGTGCCGAGTTCCGGCTGCGATGTTCTGCGACGCGTCGCGGAGCGTGGTCTCGTCGAGCTGCGCCGTGGCGGGCTTCACCTGCATGACGCCGATCGCTCCCGCCCACGACTCGGCCTCGGGGTCGAAGCGACTCTCCTGGAAGGCCAGCGCCGCCAGCAGGCGCCAGTCGACGTCGAAGCTGTCGGCCGTGGCGCGGAACAGGTCGTCGAAGGGCGACACCCGTCCGGTACGGCTGAGACGGAAGGGATCGGTGGCGTGGCGACGGATCTGCGTCTCGTCGGAGAAGTAGCGATCGCGCACCACGTTGTAGAACTCCGAACCGGCGTGCGTGCCGTTCTCACGCGGTCGGAAGTGGCGCAGCAGGATCGCGTCGATCGCCTCGCGCAGGCGCGGCGCGTTGGCGCGTACCATCCAGTGCAGCGACTCCCGTTCGCCGAGCTCGAGGGCCGACACCAGGTTCGGACGGAACCGCAGCACGGCGGCCAGCGCGCGGTCGTCGGCCACCGCGGCGGGGTAGGTGCCGTCGGCCACCATGTCCAGGAGTTCCTCGATCGCCGTCCGCGGCGGATGCATGACGATCCCAACCGGGATCCCCTGTCGTCGCAACGAGAACAGACGCGCCTCTCCACCGGAGAAGCGGCGGGCGGCGACCATCGTGCCGATCAGGTCGCGGGGCTCGCGTAGCGAGGTCGCCCGGTCGGTGGTGGTGACGATCGCCTGCTGACCTGTGTCGTAGGGGCGCGTGAACGCGACCTCGGCGTCGGGGACGGCGTCGGCCCGCAACGGCATCGCCACCATGTCGACGTGTCCGAGGTTCAATGCATCGATCGGACCGTTCACGCTGTCGGGCAACACCACCTGCAGGCGCAGACCGAGTGACCGCGACACCTCGCGTGCGAGTTCGAACTCGAAGCCGTGTTCCTCGCCGCGCAGGATGTAATAGCTCGACGAACTGTTGCGCAGCAGCACGCGCAACGTTCCGCGTTCGTGCAGCGAGTCGAGATCACGATCCACGGTGGGAAGCGGAACACGCACGACGTGCCGACGCGCCTCGCTCCGCGATTGCTGCTCCGGTGCGTCGGACGAGGAGCAGGCGGTCAACGACGCCGACGCCCACAGGACCACGCCGGCCGCCGCGAGTGCGCCGCGGCGGAGGGTGCGGGGTCGGGTGTCGGCAGCCTGCGTCGTCATGGGTGCCTTCCGGAGCGTCGTGCAAGTGCATGGACTCTCGATGATAGCGCAGCAAGGTAGCAGCGGAGGGGAGGAGAGCGCCCACCGGGCGCACCCCCATCGCGTCCGGGGCCCGCACACCAGAACCCGCAACTGCCGCCACGCGAACACCCTGCGCCGGCATTCGCTCGCCCCCTCGGCGGCACTCGATTCCTTCCGATGATGCGGCGCCATGGCCGCCCGGCCCCGGTCCGGCAGCGGTCCGGGCGTTCCGGATGATGGAACGCGAGTTGCAGCCCCTCGTCCCGGACCAGCGGACCCACGTCGTCGAGGGGGCAGCGTCGGTGCCGATCACGCGGGAAGCGAGCGGTCGCACGCGAGGCGACGGAGCGGAGCGTGTCGAGCGCGATCGTGCCGTGATCGCGCGTCTGGTCGTGCGCATGTGCAGCGTCCTGCGGGACGCCCGCCGCGGCTCGTGGTTGGCGACGAACGTTCACGCGCAGCTCGAGGGTCTGCGCTCCGATCTCGACGGCGAGTTGCGGCGCGGTCCGCTCCGGCTGGAGTTCGACGCCCACGAGATCCGCCTGCGGAAGGCGTGCTTCGACGACCTGCCACGCCCGGCCCGTCGACTCGTCGCGATGGTGCGTCGCAAGGGTTGGAACGCGATCCAGTTCATGGCCGGCGTGAGCACCCTGGAGCTGCTGGTCCTGCTCCAGCTGCTGCAGTCGCCCGGGGAGAGTGCGAGCGACGACGAGCTCGGCCGGCTGGAGTTCGTGAAGCCCGTCGAGGCACCCGGCGGTGGTCGAGCGCGACGTGGCGGCGTGCCCGAGGTGATCCGTCCGAGCCGATTGGGCCGTGCGGTGAGCGAGGGCGAGGACGCCGACGGGGACGTGCGGTCGTTGGTCTCCGATCTCGTGCAGGCGATCGACGACGTCTCCGGCACCACCGTCACCGACGACGCCGAACCGGGCGGTCCCGGTCTGGTGGAACTGGTCGACGACCTGGGCCACGACGCCGTGGTCGCGTTGATCCTGTCGAGCCTGCGACGGCACGACGCGTACACCTACGACCACTCGATCAACGTGGGTCTGCTGTCGATCCGCCTGGCCCACCACGTCGGATGGCGAGGGCGCGACCTGCGCGAGCTGGGCAGCGCTGCCCTGATCCACGACGTGGGCAAGCTGTACACGCCGCTCGAGGTGCTGAACAAGCCATCGCGCCTGACCCCGGCGGAGTGGATCACGATGAAGGCGCACCCGCGGGAGGGCGACGAGATCCTCCGCGAGGCAGGGGTGGGACACGAGATCGGCCCGCGGATCGCCCTGGAACACCACGTGCGGCCCGACGGATGGGGATATCCCCCGCTGTCCTACGGAGAGGGTGGCGTGCACCCCGGCAGTCGGATCGTCAAGATCGCCGATGCCTACGACGCCTTCACCACGATCCGTCCCTACCGCACGCGGACGACCCCGAGCGATGCCCTGGCGATGCTGCGGGAACAGGCGGGGACGATGTTCGATCCCGACCTCGTCGAGGCGTTCTGCGAGATGATGGGTCGGTATCCGATCGGATCGGTGGTCCGACTCGCGAGCGGACGCCTCGCGCTGGTGGTCGACGTGCACGCCAGTGCGCCCGCGCGACCGCTGGTGCGCGTGCTGCGCAACGGCGACGGGTCGACCCCCGGCACGCTCACCTTCGTCGACCTGCGGCGACGCGAGACCCCGACCGGTGGCTTCGTCGACCGCATCGTCGAGAGCGTGGAGCCGGCGGTCGGCGACCTGCCGATCGGGCGCTACGTCTGAGTGGTCCCACCGCACAGGTGGGCGAGCAGGATACCGGCGGCCACCGTCACGTTCAGCGACTCGGCCCCGCCGCGACCCTCGATGGTCACGAGTGCGTCGCAGCGCTTCGCGGTGAGCGGGCGGATGCCCCGCCCCTCGTTGCCCACCACGACGACGGTGGCGGGGCCCGGCTCGACCGCCCGGTGGTCGACGGCGTCGGCGTCGAGCGCACTGCCGAGGACGCGCCAGCCCTCCCGGGCGAGCCGCAGCAGAGAGTCGGCCAGGTTGCCCGACTCGACCAGCGGGAACCACTCGAGCGTCCCCGCCGAGGCCTTCGACACCGTCGCGGTCAACGGAGCACGCCGCGCGCGGTGCACGAGCACCGCCCGCGCACCCAGGAAGGCCGCGGTGCGGATCAGACCCCCCACGTTCTGGGGGTCCTCCACCTGATCGAGCGCCAGCACCACGTCACCGGCACCGGGAGGGTGGTCGAGGAGATCGCGCAGCGAAGACAGGGGCAGGGCGCCGCAGTCGAGGACGACGCCCTGGTGCGTGCGGCTGGCGGCGCGGCGCTCGAGGTCGTCGTCGGACGCCGTACGGATCGTCACACCGCGTTCGCGCGCGAGTGCGGCCACCTCGTCGACGCGCGATCCCGGTCGGCCGGCGCGGCACCACAGCGTGTGCAGGCTCCGGCGTTCGGCCCGCAGCGCGGCCTCGACCGGCGCGATCCCGTGCAGGTGTTCGCGGCCGCGCGGGTGGTTCATGCGTCGGCTCTCAGTCGTAGATGTCGGGAACGAAGGTCTGCTCGGCGTAGGGAGCCCGGACGTATCCGCCCGCGTCCTCCCGCGGCGGCAGCTCGATCCGCCCCGGCGTGAGGTCCTCGTACGGGATCAGCGACAGCAGGTGGCCGATGCAGTTCAGCCGCGCGCGTCGTTTGTCGTCGGCCTCGACCACGTACCAGGGCGCCTGCTTGATGTCGGTGTGGGCGAACATGGTGTCCTTGGCCTTGCTGTACTCCACCCAGCGACGACGCGACTCGAGGTCCATGGGGCTGAGTTTCCAGCGCTTGGTCGGATCGTCGATGCGGGCCTGGAAGCGCCGCTCCTGCTCTTCGTCGCTCACGCTGAACCAGTACTTGATCAGCTTGATCCCGCTGCGCACGAGCATGCGCTCGAAGTAGGGACACGAGCGCAGGAACTCGTCGTACTCGGCATCGCTGCAGAAGCCCATGACACGCTCGACACCGGCGCGGTTGTACCAGCTGCGGTCGAACAGCACGAGCTCGCCGGCCGCCGGCAGGTGGGCGACGTAGCGCTGGAAGTACCACTGGGTCTTCTCGCGCTCGGTCGGCACGCCCAGGGCGACCACCCGCACGATGCGGGGGTTGCAGGGCTCGAGGATCCGCTTGATGGTGCCGCCCTTCCCGGCGGCGTCGCGGCCCTCGAAGATCACCACCACCCGCTCGCCGGTCTGCTTGATCCACTCCTGCAGCTTCACCAGCTCGATCTGCAGGCGGCGGAGTTCCTTCTCGTACAGCTTGCGCTTCAGCTTCCGGCGGCCGCTTTCGCTCCGTTCGGGCTCGACGGTGCGGCTCTTCACCGGGTTTCCGCTCTCGGCCACGGCAGGACCCCCTCCGAGGTGCGGGTGGACGGCGGCCGAACCCTACACCCGGCCGGGGGCTCGCTCAAGGCGGCGGGTGCTCGTACATTGGACGGAATCCAGAAACACGAAGAACGAGAGAGTCCCCTGGCCATCGGAGGCCACCATGAAGATTCCCGCCGACGTGAAGTCGATGCCCAAGGTCGAGCTGCACCAGCACCTCGACGGCTCCATCCCGCCCGCCGTGACCTGGCGGATCATGAAGAGCTACGGCCTGAATCCCGTCGATTCGCTGGCCGAGATGAAGAAGCAGCTGATCCTGCAGCCCGAGGAAGAGGGCTCGCTGCTGCGCTACCTGGACAAGTTCCACTACCCGATGTGGGTGACGCAGTTCTACGAGAACCTCGTCGAGGTCACGGCCGCGGTGGCGGGCGCGGCCGCCAAGGACGGGGTGCAGCTGTTCGAGCTGCGCTACGCGCCGGTGATCCACATCTACGCCGGGCTGACCGTGCGCCAGGCGATCCGCAGCGTGCTGGCGGGCCTGAACCGGGCGCGCGAGAAGCACGGGATCCGCTGTGGGCTCACCGTGATCGCCATGCGCCAGCACGGCCCGCACGTGGCGAAGATCCTGGCCAAGGCGGCGGTGTCCGAGGCCGAGTGGCTGCACGACCGCAGCGGGGTGATCGGCTTCGACATCGCGGGCATGGAGCGCGGCAACCCGCCGCGGCTGTTCGGGGCGGCCTACGAGATCGCCCGCCGCGGAGGCCTGGGCCTGACCGCCCACGCGGGCGAGGACGCCTCGCCGCAGTACGTGTGGGAGGCCATCGACGAGCTCGGCTGCACGCGGGTGGGCCACGGGTGCAGCGCGATCCGCGACCGGGAGCTGCTGAAGCGCATGGCCCGCGACCAGATCCTCGTGGAGTGCGCGCCCACGTCGAACTACCAGACCGGCGCGGTGAAGGTGGGCGACCCGCACCCCATCCACACCTTCCTCGAGCACGGCATCCCGGTGGCGGTCTGCACCGACAACACCACGGTGAGCCGCACCACGCACTCGGGCGAGAGCGCGCTCGTGGCGAAGGAGATCGGCGTCGACGCCGTGCGCGAGATCCATCGCCAGGCCGAGCAACACACCTTCATCGGCCGCACGGAGCACTGGAAGGAGACGCACAAGGGAGCGCGCACGCCGGGGCCGCGCGAGGCGCAGCCTTCGTCGAACGGCAGCTCGAAGGGGGCGCGCAGCCGGCGTCCGCGCAAGAAGTCCTCGAAGGCCTGAGCGCGGGGAGTCCGGCGTGGAGCTCTACTACCACCACTACCTGATCGTCCTGGCCCTGGTGTTCGTGGTCCTGGAGCGGCTGCGACCGTGGCGGCGCGAGCAGCGAGTGCTGCGCCGCGGGCTGGCCAACGACCTGTTCTACCTGGCCTTCAACGGGCACTTCCTGGGCCTGCTGCTGGCGCAGGCGACCGCCCACACCGCGGCGTGGTTCGCCGAGGTCGCGGGCTGGGCCGGCCTGCAGACCATGCTGTACGCCGGTGTGGCGAGCGGCTGGCCGATCTGGGTGCAGGTGCTGGTGGCCTTCGTCGGGCTGGACTTCGTGCAGTGGTCGGTGCACAACGCCCTGCACCGCGTGCCCTGGTTGTGGGAGTTCCACAAGATCCACCACAGCATCGAAGAACTCGACTGGATCGGGAACTTTCGTTTCCACTGGGGCGAGGTGATCGTCTACAAGGCCGCACAGTACCTGCCGTTGATCCTGCTCGGTTTCGACGGGAGCGTGCTGCTGGCCTTCGCCGTGTTCGGCACCGTGATGGGCTTCTTCAACCACAGCAACCTGGACCTCGACATCGGGCCGCTGAAGTACGTCTTCAACAATCCTCGCATGCACGCCTGGCACCACGACCGCGACGAGATCCCCGTTCCGCCCGGTGTGAACTTCGCCATCAACTTCAGCCTGTGGGACTGGATGTTCGGCACCGCGTGGTTGCCCGAGACCGACCGCCAGCCGCGGCGGCTGGGATACGAGGGCATGGAGGATCTTCCCCGGCACCTGCCCGGTCAGCTGGTGCATCCGCTGCGGGTCGGGCGGCGGGCGCGCGCGGCGGCGGACTGATCGACGTCAGCGGGCCAGGGTGATCGTCCGCTGGGCGTGCCCACCGCGGCCGTCCTCGGCGCGGAGGATCACGTCGAAGCGTTCGCTGCCGTCGTCGACCGCCCACACCAGCGCACCCAGGCTTCCGTTCCACGCCACGCCCGGAGGCGCGTCGACGGCCAGGATGCGCACCGGGTCGCCGTCGGGGTCGGCGGAGCGGGCGGTCAGCACGGCGCGCTGGCCGCCGTCCTCGTCGCGCTCCACGCGGGGCTGCTGCCCGACCTCGAGCGAGGGCGGCCGGTTGTCGAGGACGAAGGCCACCTCGGCGCTCTCGACCGTGGTCTGCCCGTCATCCACTTCGACGCGCGCGGTCACCCTGCTGCCGCGGCCGAGGGCGGAGACGTCCACCTGCGTTCCTTGGGCTCCGCTCCAGGGCTCGCCGTCCAACCACCAGTGCACACGGTGGTCCAGGGGATCGGCGTCGGGATCACCGGCGTCGAAGCGCAGGTTCAGGAGCCGTGGGCGGGATCGGTCCCGTTCCAGGCGGGCGGTCCGCACGTGGGGTGGCGAGTTCGCGATGACGATCGTGTCCTCGGCCGAGACGAGAGTGCGCTCGGGGCCGGGGACCTCGATCCGGGCGCGGACGCGGTCTCCGCGGCGGAAGGTGCCGGCGGGCAGCGAGGGGCCGGTGCCCACGTCGTCTCCGTTCACGCTCCAGACGATCCGGGCGCCCACGTCGTCGCGGCCGTCCAGGCGCAGGCTGCGAAGGATGCGGCCGGTGACGCGGAGTTCGTGGTGGGTCCTGGCGGGGCGCGGCTGGATCTCGAGGGCGGCCGAGGATTCCTGCTCCGGCTCCCAGCCGGGCACGGTCGGAGTTCGGGCCAGGAGGGCGCCGGCGACGACGGCGGTCACCACCGCGCCGAGCACGACCAGGCCCCATCGCTTCTTCGACACCGAGGAGGCCGGCGGGCGTGAATCCTTCATCGGGGATCCTCTCGGGGCTCGGGTGCGCGACGACTAGTCGCCGTTTCCGGTCTCGCTCGGGTCCTCGATCCGTCCGGTCGGCAGGATCATCACCGTGTGACTACCTGCCCGGTGCGACACGTTCAGATCGGCGGGCTGGACCATGCCCCAGGGAAAGACCAGCGGGTTGCCCGAGGCCGTCACACGGATCGCGGCCTCGTAGTCGCGTTGCCGGATCACCCGTGTCGAGTCGGTGGCGTCGACCAACCGGTATCCGGTGTCGTCGAACTGGATGCGAACGGCGCGGCCGGTCGCCTTGGCGTGCGACAGGGCGAGGCGCAGGTCGGACTGCAGCTCGCTCTCGACCCGGTCGACGCGGGCGCGGTCCATCGTTCCGCGGAAGCTGGGAACCGCGATCGCGAGCGCGATGCCGAGGATCCCGATGGCGACCATGATCTCGACCAGGGTGAATCCCGTCCGGTCCGCGAGGTGCCTCTTCATGGTGTTGTCCCCCGGTGTGATGCACGTGATGGCGGCCGCGCGTGCGGTCGATCCACCGGGTTCGCTGCAGGCGGTGTGCCAGGCGGTCCCGAGGGGAGGTGTGCACCGTCCCGGGGAAGCCCGCGCCCTCGGCGGAAGTGTCGGGATGCCACGGGTCGTCACGGGTCCCGTTGCCGGTTGCGACGATCCCCGCCCCGCAGCGATCTTGGCGCGGCACCCTCCCGTCGGCCGAGAGTCATGTTCAGCCACCGTGTCGTTCCGATCGTCCTGCTCGCCGTCGTGCTCGTCGCCGGTTGCGGAGACGACCGCCGGCCGTCCCCGCGTCCGGAACCGGCCCCCGAAGTCGACGCGACCGAGTCGCGGGTCCGGATGGCGCGCGCCCTTCTCGAGGAGGGACAGATCTCGTCGGCGGTCGAGCAGCTGCGACGACTCGGTGAGGATCCGCAGCAGCGGGTGGAACGGGGCAACGCGCCGGCGTGGTTCGACGGCATCGTCGAAGCTCTGATCCGCCGCGGTGCTCTCGACGTGGCCGACTCCCTGTTGCAGAGGGTGGGGCCCCTCGAGGAGCGGTCGGTGCAGCAGCAGATCCTGACCGCCAACCTGCAGGTGCTCGCCGGCGACGTCGACGAGGCGGTCGCCACGTACCGCTCGATCGATGCCGACGAACCGGAGCGCGAGGTGCAGGTCCTGCACGAGCTGGCCACGCTCCACCTGCGCCGCGGCGACCCGGCGGCCGCGCTCGATCGGGCGCGCGACGCCCTGGCCCTCGCGCCCGACCACGGACCCTTGCGCGTTCTCGTGGCGCGCGCGCTGGTCGAGCTCGACCGTCCGGACGCCGCGCTCGAGGAGTTGGCCGCCATGCCCCCCTCGGTGGCCCGCTGGGCCACCGAGGGTGAGATCCAGCTCGAGGTCTACGACCGCCCCGACTCGGCGGTCACGCTGCTCGCGCGAGCAGCCCGGGAGGTTCCGAACGATTCCGCGGTGGCGCTGCTGCTCGGCCGCGCCCTGCTCGCCGCGGGCGAGCCCTCGCGGGCCGCAGCCACGCTGCAGCCCCTGACCC
>CAZQHE010000143.1:0-10045 GCA_964593155.1 uncultured bacterium | reverse complement strand
CATCAGGATCGACTACCCCGAACTCGACGAGGAGCTGGAGGTCGTCCACCGCACCACGGGCGCGCCGGGCGACGGGGTCGACACGGTGATGACCGGCGACGAGGTGCTCGAGTTCCAGCGGCTGGTGCGCGGCGTGCCGGTGGCCGACAACGTGGTCGAGTACGCCGTGCGGCTCACGCGGCTGACCCGTTCGCGGACCGACGACGCCCATCCGCAGGCCAGGGAGTTCCTGAGCTGGGGCGCCGGGCCGCGCGCGGCGCAGTACCTGGTGCTGGGCGCCAAGGCGCGCGCCGCGCTCGACGGCCGGCCCACGCCCTCGGTCGACGACGTCCGCGCCGTCGCTCTGCCGGTGCTCCGTCACCGCCTGGTGACCAACTTCCACGCCGAGGCCGAAGGGGTCACCACCGACGACCTGATCCGTGAGCTCGTCGCCGCGGCGGGGGACTGATCGTGGCGGCCGAGGCCGATCGCATGCTCGAGCCCGAGGTCGTCAGTCGTCTCGGCGCGCTCGACTTCATCGCCCGCACGCTGGTCGAGGGCTTCCTCGTGGGTCTGCACCGCAGCCCCTACCACGGCTTCAGCGTGGAGTTCGCCGAGTACCGCCAGTACCTGCCCGGCGAGTCGACGCAGAACATCGACTGGCGCGTGTACGCGAAGACCGACCGCCACTACGTGAAGGTCTTCCAGGAAGAGACCAACCTCCAGGCGCGGATCCTCCTCGACGTGTCGGCCAGCATGGACGCCACGCCCGAGGACGGCCGGATCAGCAAGCTGCGCTACGGCAAGCTGCTCGCGGCGGCGCTGGGCTATCTGTTGATCAAGCAGAACGACGCCGTCGCGCTGGCCACCTTCGACGACGCCCCGCGCACCATGATCCCGCCGCGCAGCAGCCGGCGTCAGCTCAACCACATGCTCACGGTGCTGCACCGTGCCGAGCCCGGCGCGAAGACCGACGTCGGACGCGTGCTCGACCGCATCGCCGAGATGGTGTGGCGGCGCGGTCTGATCGTGATCATCAGCGACCTGATCGACGATCCCGACCGCGTGCTGCAGGGCCTGAAGCACTTCCGCCACCGCCAGCACGAGGTGCTGGTCATGCACGTGCTCGACCCGCGCGAGATCGATCTGGAGATCGGCCGCGAGGCGAAGTTCGTCGATCCGGAGAAGGCCGTCGATCCGGTGCGGACCCAGCCCTGGCACCTGCGCGAGAGCTACCAGGAGGCGATCCGTGGCTGGCGCGGGCGCCTGGCGCGCGAGTGCCGCCAGCACGACATCGACTACGTGCCGCTGTCGACCGACACGCCCTTCGAGGTGGCCCTGCTGGCCTACCTGAACAAGCGCACGCGGCTCGCCTGAAGCCCGTTTCCCGAAGGACCGCTCCGTGCAGTTCCTGAACCCGGCACTTCTCTTCGGCCTGTTGGCGGCGGGGATTCCCATCCTGCTGCACTTCCTGAGCCGACGGCAGGTGGTCGAGGTGCCGTTCGCGCCGCTGCGCTTCCTGCAGCCCACGCAGGAGAGGCAGATGCGCCGCGTGAACCTGCGGCGGCTGCTCCTGCTGCTGCTCCGCATCCTGATCGTGGTGTGCGTGGTGCTGGCCGCGGCGCGGCCCACGCTGACGGGCGCCCTGGCGGGGCTCGCCGGCGGCGGCGACGGCACGAGCGTGGTGGTGCTGCTCGACAACAGCGCGAGCATGCAGGCCGAGGTGTCCGAGGGCACGCTCTTCGATCGCGCGCGGGACGAGGCGGTCGAGATCGCACGGACGACCGAGGGCGACGACGAAGTCGCCGTGCTGCTGTACAGCGACGTCACGCGACCGCTGTTCTCGGAGTTCGTGCGCGACCCGGGACTGATCGAGGCCGAACTCGACGAGGTCGCACCGGGAGCCCGCGCCACCGACTACGTCACCGCCCTCGAACAGGCCCTGGAGTTCCTGGAGCGGGCCGACCGTCCGCGGCGCGAGATCTACCTGGTGGGCGACTTCCAGATCGCCGACGTCGACTCGACCGTCCGCGCGCGCTGGCTGCGGACCGCGCGCGAGATCCAGGACACCGCTGTCTTCCTGCGTCCCGTCGAGGCCGAGCCCTTCGTCAACCGCACCGTCGATCCGGTGCCGCCGCAGAGCGTTCTGCTCCGACAGGGCGAGACCATCGACGTCCGCGCGCGCGTCTCGCAGGACGGTGGCGAGACGGTCGAGACCCCGCTCTTCCTCGAGCTCGAGGGGACCACCGTCGGCGAGACGGGCGTCGTGGTGCCGCCGGAAGGCAGTGCACGCCATCGCTTCCCGCTGACGCTGCCCGAGGCGGGCGACGCCGGTGGCTCGGTCCGCCTGCGCCCCGACCGCTACGCCCTCGACGACGAGAGCTTCTTCGTGCTCACCGTGAGCGATCAGGTGCCGGTGCGCGTGCTGCGCGGCGTCACCGGTGAAGAGGGCGCGCGGGATCCACTGCTGTTCCTTCTGACGGCGCTCGATCCCGAACGCGCGGGACAGGGTCGCTTCGCGCCCACGGTCGAGTTGGCCGGCCGTTTCGACGTCGAGACCCTGCCCGAAGCACCCGTGGTGCTGGGAGTGGATCTGCGCGACCTCGGTGCGGCGCGGCTTTCGGCACTGGGCGACTACCTCCGCCGCGGCGGCACCATGCTGCTGTTCGCGGGCGACCCGCGCGTGCGGACCTACACCAACCAGCGGCTGCTGTCGGGGTGGACGAACCTGCGGCTCGGTCCCTTCCGCGGCGAAGAAGACGTGTTCGAGCGTCTCGAGGTGTCGGCGCCCGACCATCCCGTCTTCGCCGACCTCGAGCCCGAGGCCCGGGCGACGCTCGAAGAAGTCCGTCTGCGCAACTTCTTCCGCATGGACGAGACCGTGGGCCGGCCGCTGCTGCGCTACGCGGGTGGAGGTGCGGCCGCGACCGAGATCGAAGTGGGCGAGGGACGCGTGATCGTGTGCGCCTTCGAGACCTCGGCGGTGTCCGGCGAGATCGCGTTCTCTCCCATGTTCCTTCCCCTGGTCCAACGCATGACCGGCTATCTCGCCACGGCCGGATGGGGGCGCTTCGATCGGCACTTCGCCGTGGGCGAGAGCCCGGTGATCGAGGTCGCCGACGTGTCCGACGCCTCGGCCCGGTGGACGGTGGTCGGACCCGACCGCGACCGCGTGCCCGCCGAACTCGACGCCAGCACGCGTCCGGCGCGGCTGCACGGCCCGGAGGCCGAGATGCCGGGTCTGTACCGATTCGAGAAGGACGGTCGGAGTCTCGGGACGGTCGCCGTCAACGTGTCGCGCAGCGAGTCACGTCGGCAGTGGTGGGAGCCGGACGGTTTCGCGGAGCTGTTCGAACCCGACACCGGCCTGCGCTTCGCCGTGCTCGAGGGCGCGGCCACCGAGGAAGCCGTGCGTGCCGCGCGGCGCGGCCAGCCGATCCATCACTGGTTCCTGATCGCGGCCGGTCTGCTGCTGGTGGCCGAGGGTCTGCTGGCCAGACGCCTAGGCCCGGCCCCGGCGGCCTGACCGTTCACGGGACCGGGCCCTCCGCCTCTCTCTGCGGAGATCGAGCCCGAGGATCGTCTCAGGGCAGGTTCATGGCCAGCTCCCGGGTGCGCTTCCACCACCCGAGGTCACTGACGAAGGTCGTGGCCTCGCCCCACGGTCCGAGGGCGATCACCTCGCCGCCCACGGCGTGGCCTTCCCACACGATCGGCCGGTAGACGACCGCACCGGGAAGCGCGCGCAGGTCGTCGATGGGTACGCGGACCTCGCCCGTCCAGAGGTCGCGCATCCGTTCGCCGCGTGGCAGCCAGGGAGCGAGCTGGTCGACGTCGGTGGGATACCGGCCCTCGTGGGCGCGCGCGTAGTCCCGCGCGGCGCTCAGCACCACCCAGGCCTGGGCCTCGATGGCGTTCTGCACCACCGGGCGGTCGTAGGGAGCGATCTCGAGGGGCGGCGCGGCCCGATCCGGAACCGATACCGGCGCGGCGTCGGAAGCCGGCGCTCGGGTGGCGACCAGCAGAAGGGGACAGAGCACGACGAGAGCCGCAGTGGTTCGCAGTGTACGGATCCTCACGATGCACCTCCTCGTCCCGGTGGAGGCGCGGAGCTCCGGGCTGCTCAACGCCTGATTCATGGTATCTTAACGGAATCCTTACAGCAAGCCCTGTGCCTGGGGACACACCGGGTGTTCGTCCCGGGGAAAGCAGGTATTCTGCCGGCGTCCGCAGCCGACGGGGAGAAAGGCTCGATGGAACGACCGATCCTGGTGGTCGAGGACGACCGGTCCATCGCCGAGCTGGTCGCGCGCAATCTCGAAGCGGTGGGTCTGCCCTGCCGGAGCGTGCACGAGGGCGATCTGGCGCTGGCCGCGATTCGCGAGCACGACCCGCGCCTGGTGGTGCTCGACGTCATGCTCCCCGGCCTCGACGGGCTCGAGATCACCCGCCGCCTGCGCGAGCGAAGCGACGTACCCGTCCTGTTGCTGACCGCTCGCACGGGCGAAGCCGACAAGATCCTGGGCTTCGAACTCGGGGCCGACGACTATCTGACCAAGCCCTTCAGTCCGCGCGAGCTCGTGGCCCGGGTACGGGCCCTGCTGCGCCGGGCCCAGCCCTCGGGTGGGGGCGAGATCGTCGAGCGCGGGTCGCTGCGCATCGACGCGGGCCGGCGACGGGCCGAACTCGAGGGCGAGCCCGTCGACCTCACCTCGCTCGAGTTCGAGCTGCTGCACTTCCTGGCCTCGCGGCCCGGCCGCGTGTACGCCCGCGAGGCGCTCATGCGCGAGGTCTGGGGCGAGGACCGCGTGGTCGATGCTCGCAGCATCGACAGCCTGGTCAGCCGACTGCGGCGCAAGCTCGAGCCCGATCCCGCCCGTCCCCGCTACGTCCAGACCGTGTGGGGCGCGGGGTACCGCTTTGCCGAGGACGTCTGAGGTGGCCGGCCTGCCACGGAGGCGAAGCCTCTTCTGGACGCTCGGGGGCGCCTTCCTCGGTGTCCTGCTGCTGGCGACGGCGCTGCAGGCACTCGTGGTCGTCGGGATCGTCGAACCGGCCACCCGGCAGCTCCAGGAGAACCGCGCGGACTTCCTGCTCCGACGCAGCGCGCCGGAGATCGAGACGGCGCTCGCCGACGGCGAACTGCGACGGATCGCGGTCGTGCTCCGCGCGGCGAACGATCCCAGTTCCCCGCAGCGCCTCGCGCTGCGCAGCGCCGCCGGCCGATGGGTGCTCGCCCCGGGTGGAGGCCGGGGTTGGCAGCGTCGGCTCGAGGGTGCCTGGCAGGCGTTCCGGGGAGGCGAGGCTCCCGCGCCGCGCCCGGGGCGTGGGCCGGGTCCGCCTTCCGACGGCGCCGGCGACCTCGAGGTGATCGCCGCCCGCGAGCTGTCGACCGGGGCCGTGCTCTGCGTGGTGCAGCCGCAGCGGCCATTGCGGATCGTGGAGTTCCTCCCCCGTCAGGCGCTGATCTTCCTGCCGGTGGCAGTTCTGATCGCGGCGGTGGCCGGCCTGTTCCTGTCACACCGTCTGCAGCGTCGTCTCGAGCGACTCGAGGGCCTCGCGGCGCGGGTCGAAGCCGGAGACCTCGCGGCCCGCGTTCCCGCTCCGGGCGACGACGAGATCGGACGCCTCGGCCGGCGGCTGAATACCATGACCGCCTCGCTCGAGGCCGCTCGCGACGAGGTCGAGGCGGTCGAGGAGGAACGCCGGCAACTGCTGGCCGACATCTCCCACGACCTCGCCACGCCGCTCACCGCGATCCGCGGCTACGCCGAGACCCTGCTCGATCCGGGGGTCGAGCTGTCCGACGACGACCGGCAGCGCTACCTGCGCGACGTCCTGCACGCCTCCGAACGCATGGACCGTCTGCTGGCCGATCTGCTCGAACTGGGTCGTCTGGAGGCCGGGACCATCGAGCTCGCGCCGGTGGAGCTCGACCTCACGGCCCTGGCCCGGCACTCGGTCGATCGCCTCCGACCGTTGTTCGAGCGCGAGGGTCTGCGGCTGGACTGGATCGGGCCGGACGAAGCGGTCGAAGTGCACGCCGACGGTCTCCGGCTGGAGCAGGTGCTCGACAACCTGCTGGGCAACGCCCTGCGCCATGTCCCACGCGAAGGGCGGGTCGAGGTCGGGGTGCGGCGCGAGGACGGCCGCGCGGTGCTGACCGTCACCGACGACGGTCCCGGCTTCGATCCCGACGATCTGTCCCGCGTGTTCGACCGCTTCTACCGCGGCGATCGTTCGCGGAGCACCCCGGGCACCGGACTGGGCCTGGCCATCGTGCGCGAGATCGTCGAACGCCACGACGGCGCGGCCCGGGCCGAGAACGCCGACCCGCAGGGGGCCCGGCTGGTCGTCGAACTGCCCTGCGCCGCCGATCGGCCGCCGCGTCGCTGACCTGCCGCACTTTGCCCGCGCGCTGCCACATCTCTGCCACAGTCGGTTCCTAGTCTTCACGGTGTTCCCGAGGACGTGGACCGGGCCCCCGAGCCCGTCCCCACCCAGGAGTGAGCCGATGAAGATGCAGAAGATCGCCCGCACCGCGGGCCTGCTGACCTTCCTGATCCTGGTTCTCGCGGTCGCCACCGACGGATGGGCCCAGCGTGGCCGCGGTGGTGATCGCCCGGCCCGTCCGCAGCTGCCGACCGTCGACGAGATGGCCGCGGCGATCGATGCCGACGCCGACCAGCGGGCGGCCCTGGCCGAGGCGCGTCTGGCCTGGCTCGAGAACCGCGCCGAGCGCGGCCGGACACCGCGCAGGGGCCACCACGGCCGCCGCGGCGAGCGTCCGACGCCGCCCGCCGCGCAGTTCCTCGTCGATGTCGCTCCGTCCGTCGACACCGCCGACATGATCGCGCTGGTCGACCTGCTGTCCGAGCACGCTCCGCGCGCCGGCCGCCGGGGCGAGGGTCCCGGGCGCATGCACGGTCGGGGTCACGGCGGTTCGCAGCACGGGCGTGGCCACGCGCGAGGCGGTCCGGAGCACGGTCGTGGGCACGGTGCGCGGGACATGCTCGTGCACCAGCTCGACCTGACCGACGGCCAGCGCGCGCAGGTCGATGCCCTGTACGCGACCACGCGTGGATCCCTGCGCGCACTGCGGCGCCAGGTCGAGCCCGGCGAGGAGCCGACCGATGCCCTCGAGGCCGAGGCGACACGGATCCGGACGTCGCACCAGGAGCGTCTGGCCGAGATCCTCACGCCCGAGCAGAACGACGCGCTGATGCGGCTGCGGGCCGAGCGCCGGGCCGAGCGTGGATCGCAGCACGCCGAGCGCAGGGAGCGCATGCGGACGCAGCGGCTGCAGCACCTGACCGCGATCCTCGGTCTAAACGCCACGCAGAGGGCCGCGGTGGAGGAGGCCTTCGAGGCGGCCGAGCAGCAGGCCATGAAGAAGCGCGCCGAGCGCATGGCCGTGGGCGGGCCGATGCCCAACCTCTTCGAATCGCGGGGCCGGCGCGGTGCGCTGCGCGGCGAGACGCGCGACGCGATCACCGAGGTGCTCGATCCCCAGCAGCGCGAACTCTTCGCCGGACTGCAGAGCATGATGCTCGAGGCTGGCCGCCGCGGCGAAGGAATGCGCCACGGTCCCGGCGGTCACGGTCGCGGGATGCACCGCGGGCGTTGATTCGCCGCGGAACGGTTCGCCCCTTCCCGAGGAAGCGCGAGGCCGACGGAAGGGTGCGGCAGGGGGCGGTCCCGCGGGCCGTCCCCTCGTCGTGTGCTCACAGTTCGTAGCGGAAGACGAGCTGCCACAGATTGCGGCGGTAGGCGAACGTGGGCAGGTCGTTGCCCAGGTCCTCGTACTCGTAGCGCAGGATCGACGCCACCGACGCGCTCCACTCCCACTCGAACTCGAACTCGGCGCGCCAGCTGTCCTTCTCGCGCAGCGGCGCGCCCACGTCGTTGCCGAGCGTCGCGTTGTCGTAGCCGGTCACCGAGCGGCGAACCCGTCCGCCCACGGCCCAGTGGTCGGCGACCCACTCGGTGTCGACCTCGCCGATCCACGTGGTGCGGTTCCAGTACGAGGCGTGGCGGTCGCGGGTGATCAGCGCGCCCCCGGCCAGTTCCAGGTGCAGGCCGCGGTACGGATCGCGTTCGAGCGCGAGTCCGGTCGGGAAGCGGTGGTAGAGCGTGGTCGTTCCGGGCAGGAGTTCGCCGACGGTGTCGCGGGCGAACTTCTCGTCGTAGTCCCAGGCCTGGAAACCCGCGTCGGCCACCAGGCTCCAGTCGTGGCCGAGTTCCCGCTCGACGGCCACGGCCCCGCCGTAGCGCCACTGGTCGAGAGCGTAGATGTCGGGCTCGCCCTCGTAGTCCTCCGTGTAGTCGCGGCGCAACGCGAAGACCTCGGCCTCGAGCGTCCAACCCGACGCCGGATGGCTGCGCAGGTCGGCGAGCAGGCGTCCCTCGTTCCAGTCGAAGCGGTCACCCAGGCCGATGCGGGTGTCGAGGAGCACGTCGGACGCGGTGTCGAACTCCTCGTCGTCGCCGCGTCCGAAGAAGGTCTTGTCGCGGTGACGGTAGCGCTGCTCGAGGCGCAGGCGAGTGCGGCCGAGCAGGTGGAGTTCACGATCGTCCCAGGTCTGACGTAGCGAAGCCCGGTGCTGCGTCTCGTCGAGGATCTCGTCGGAGTAGCGCTGCGAGTCGAGGTCGTAGTCGAACTCGAACTCGAAGTCGTGGGTCTCGATCGGCGACCAGTCGAACTCGAGGCGCAGGGGCCACTGGACCTCCTCGGTGCGTCCCGTCTCGTCGCGGGGTGTGAGGTAGGCGTTGTCGTCGTAGCCGAGGGCGGCCAGTTCGAGTTCGGCCGACCAGCTGCGGTCGTCCGCGTCGGCAATCGGCGGATCGTCGGCGGGTACGCGGACGTCGCCGCGGGCGAGGACACGGGTGAGCACCGGGGCCGATCGCTCCTCGCGCAGGAAGACGCGGATCTCGCGGGATCCCTCGACGAGGTCGGTCTCCCAGCGGTCACGCTCGGCCAGGCGGAGGGTGTCGGCGCGGTCGCCCGTGAGCGTGGCCACGGCCTCGAAGCGGCTGCGGCGCACGAGGCGGCGCGTGGTCGCGGGATCGGTGACCACGCCGAGCCGGTAGCGGCGCACCGGTGCGTCGGTGCGGAACGCCGGGCGTGTCTCGACCCGCAGACGCCCCTGGCCCCGCACGGCGAAGCGCAGCGTGTCGCCCGGGGCCATCCACGTCCAGATGCGGGTGTCGAGCGGCTCTCCGCCGGCCTCGAGCCGGACCCGCGCGGGCTGGCCCTCCGGGCCGATCGGAATCCACAGATCGCTGTCGACGGTCTCCCACGACGAAGCGCCGGCAGCGGGTCCGACGACGACCAGGGCGAGGAGGAGAAGGGAACGGGACAGGATCACGGAGTCGCCTCCTCGAGCAGGGCGGCGAGCTTCTCGCGGCTCGCCTCGTGGTCGGGGTCGATGGACAGGACCGCACGGTACCCGGCGATGGCGGCCTCGCGCCGGCCGAGGCGTTGCAGGGCCAGCGCCCGGTTGAAGCGCGCACTGCGGCTGTCGGGCCGGCGTGCGAGCACGCTGTCCCACCCGGCGATAGCCGGCTCGAGCTGGTCCTCGCGCTGCAGGGCCAGCGCCCGGTTGAAGTGGGCGCTGCGGCGGGTGCCGTCGTCCAGAGGAAGGGCGAGGGCGCGGTTCCACGTGTCGATGGCATCGGAGTAGCGCCGGCGCTCCATGAGCGTGCGTGCCAGGCCCACGTACCAGTCGCCCCGGTCGGGGACCAGCCGTGTGGCCTCGCGCCAGCTCTCGGTGGCGGCGCGCCACCTCTCGGTGACGACCTGGGCGCGGGCCAGTTCGGCGCGCAACTCGGCATCGAGCGGATCGGCCTCGACCAGGTCCTCGAGCACCTCGCGTGCAGCGCGGTCTTCGCCCTCGGCCCGCAGGATGCGCGCTTCCGCCCGCCGCACGTCCGGACGCGATCGGCTCTGCTCGGGAACGCTCTCGAGCAGCGACCGCGCGATCGACGGATGACCGCGCTCCAGTTGGATTCGGATGAGCGTGAGGACCACCGGTTCGGGCCGGGACGTCAGGTCGATCAACCGCAT
>CAZQHE010000142.1:0-10357 GCA_964593155.1 uncultured bacterium | reverse complement strand
TCGCCCGCCCTCTCCACGGTGTGCGTTCCCGCCGTACGGATCTCGCCCTCCACGAGTTCGGCAACGCGTCGTCAGCGCGCATCGTGGACAGTGAGGTCGACCCGGCCGGAGTGCGCGAGCTCGTAGCGAAGGCGCGTGCGCGGATTGAAGGGATTCGGCTCCGGCGGCAGGAGGCGGCTCGAAGCCGGTGCTGCAGGCACCGCGACCGAGGTCCCCACGCGCTCGGTGACGGTCTGCTCGTCCAGCACCCAGTCGTCGGGATCGACCACGAGTGCCGTGGGTTCGCTCGACACGACGAACGAGTACTCCTGGACGCTCTGGTCGTTCCACACGGTCCGCTCGACGACGGACCCACTCGCGGTCGGCACCTGCAGATCCAGCGGCATGGCGTAGACCACACCGTTGGCCTGGGTCTGCCGGATCTCCACGTCGACCCTCTCGCCACCGTCCACCGGGCCGTGGCTCCAGACCACCGTGTACTCGGGCCGACCCACGTCGTAGAGCCACTGATCGAAGAAGGTCTGCGTGTCGACCCCGGTCGTCCGGAAGATCGTCTCGACGAGATCGGCCGTCGTCTGGTTGCCGTACTTCAGGTCCGGGTCCTCCGCGTGGGCCCGCAGCGACGCGAAGAAGCCTTCGTCACCGAGGATCCGACGCAGCATGTGCAGGACCCACGCCCCCTTCCAGTACACCGTCTTGTTGAAGAGGCGGTTCGGCGGCACGATGGGCCCGAAGAAACCCGTCTGCGCTCCCGACCGACTGCGCATGAAGGAACGGTAGGCGTCGACACCCTCCTGCGCCTCGATCCACAGCGCTTCGCAGTAGGTGGCGAAGCCTTCCTGCAGCCACAGTTCGTTCCAGTCGCGAACGGTGATGCTGTTGCCCCACCAGTTGTGGCTCAACTCGTGGGCCACCAGACGCTCGAACTGCTGGTCGCCGGTGATGAGGAAGTCCCCGTAACCCGTCATCGTCTGGTGCTCGATCGCCCCCTCGAAGACGATTTCCGCCATGCCGTACTTCTCTTCGACGAAGGGATACTCTCCGAAGAGCCCGGAGAAGAGATCGAGCATGTCGACGGTCCGCTCGAAGTCCACCCGTGCCGCCTCGAGATCCTCGGGGAACACGCGGTAGATCACGTCCATCGACCGCCCCGACTCCGAGACGTAGGTCTCCTCCCAGCCGACGTAGTTCGTGGCGGAGAATCCCACCAGGCTGGTGCTGATCGGATAGTCCTCGACCCAGGTGTAGGTCACGTCGCCCGTCGAGGGGTCCGTCGTGGTGCTCTCGAGCACGCCGTTGCCCGCGACGTAGAACTCGGGTGGAACGGTGCACGACAGGGTCACCGTGGCCTTGTCGTCGGGAACGTCCTTGCAGGGCCACCAGCTACGCGCGAAGAAGGGCTGGCTCAGCGTGGCCAGGATCGGCGTGCCGTCGTGCTCGAGGAACTGCATGCCGAGGAAGCCGGCCGGCTGCGGTGTACCCGTGTACTCGATGCGAACGGCGCGACCGCTCGAGCCGCCCGGACCATCGGGCCGGAGCTGGATCGACAGAACACTGTCCTGATGCGTGTAGGACAGGGGACGGCCGCCGGAAGCCGGGCGGACCCGGGTCACGGTCCAATCGTCGTAGAAGTCGAGGTCGAGCCGTGGGAGATCGGCGACGAGCGGTGCGAACTCGACCACCACCGCGCCCTCGACGGTCTGCGTGTCGAAGTCGGGACGCAGGTCGATCTCGTAGCGAACGACGTCGAAGTCGTCCTGGTTCGTCGTCGCGGACTTCGCCGACGCGCGGCGGTGCAGCTCACCCCAGCGTTCCGAGATCTGCGCGGCCCGGTCGGAGTCGAAGGGCAGGATGCGCGCCGGTGCCGCCGAAGAAAGGACGGCGAGGAGCAGACAGACGAAGACTGGTACGCAGAGCAGCGGCCGGACGGATCGCAGCATGATGTCCCTGTCGAGATGCCGAGCGGGGGTTGTTGACGCGAGGACGGCGCCGCGATGCGACGTCGTACCTTCGACAGGGCGCGAACGTCGAGGATGGCATACCGGGAACACGACGTCAAATCGGCCCGCAGACAGATCGGCTCGTCACGGACCTTCCACGCCGATGACCCTCACTTCGTCCCGCACTCCGAGCCGGGTCGCCGCTGCCGCCTCAGAGCTTCGAATGCGCGCCGTTGCAGAAGGGCTCGCCGGTGCCGTTGTGCTTGCAACCGCACAGGGCGACCTTCTTCGGCTCGTCGAGCTCGAAGACGATCGGCGCGAGGCCGGTGCCCTTGTGCGAGCCGTCGCAGAAGGGTTGGCCGCCCGAGAGGCCGCACGCGCACCACGCGTACTTGCCGGGCTCGAGCTCCATGACGTAGGGCGACTTCTGGGCGATACGCGGATCCTGGCTCAAGGGTGGCCTCCTCGTTCGGGTCGCGGGTGTCCGCAGGGAAACGGACCCCAGTCTAGGAAATCACGGGCCGACACACATCCCTCGATCGGAACCGCTGCTTCCGTCGCGGAAGTCGGAGTCGTCTACCGCGCCAGGTGCTCGCTCACGAGGATCTTGCTGATCTCCTCGCGCTGGATCTGGTTGGTGCCCTCGTAGATCTGGGTGATCTTGGCGTCGCGCATGTACTTCTCGATCGGGTAGTCGCGCATGTAGCCATAGCCACCGAAGACCTGCACGGCGTCGGTGGTCACCTCCATCGCGACGTCGCCGGCGTAGCACTTGGCCATGGCCGAGTACATGGTCGGCCGTTCCTTCGGTAGCATGTCGACGTAGCGGGCCACGGCGTACACGAGCGACCGCGCGGCCTCGACCTTCATCGCCATGTCGGCCATGAGGAAGCGCAGGCCCTGGAACGACGACACGGGCGTGCCGAACTGCTTGCGCTCGGTGGCGTAGTCCACGGCGAGGTCCAGCGCGCCCTGGGCGATGCCCACGGCCTGCGCGCCCACGCCGGGGCGCGAGGCGTCGAAGGTCCGCATGGCGGTGATGAAGCCGGTGCCCTCGCGGCCGAGGCAGTTCTCGACGGGCACGCGGCAGTCGTTCATGACGACCTCGCGGGTCGCCGACCCGCGGATGCCCATCTTGTCCTCCTTCTTGCCGAAGGTCAGACCCTCGGCCCCCTTCTCCACCACCACCGCGCTGGTACCGCGCGGTCCCTTGGCAGGATTCGTCAGGGCGATCACGCTGTAGAGATCGGCCTCGCCACCATTGGTGATCCACTGCTTGGTGCCGTTCATCACGTAGTGGTCGCCGTCCTTGATCGCCGTGGTCCGGATCGCGGCGGCGTCGCTGCCGGCCTGGTGTTCGGTCAGGGCGAAGGCGCAGATCTTCTTGCCGGCCGCGATGTCGGGCAGCCACTTCTTCTTCTGTTCCTCGCTGCCGCCGAGCACGATGGGCAGGGCGCCGAGCGCACTGCCGGCGAAGGCCAGGGCGATGCCACCGCAGGCCTTGCTCAACTCCTCGGTCACCACCGCCATGTTCATGATCGGCGTGCCGTTGGCCAGACCGCCGTACTCCTCGTCGACGAACACGCTGAACAGATCCGCCTGGGCCATCTTCTCGACGATCGGCCAGGGGAACTCGCCGGACTGGTCGTACTCGGCGGCAACGGGGCGGATCTCGTTCTCGGCGATCTTGTGGGCCAGATCGCGGATCATCTTCTGGTGTTCGGTCAGACCGTGGTCGAGCACGGGATTCCTCCGGACGAAGGTGGAGTCGGTCGGATGGCGGCGCGGCAGGGCCGCGGGTGGATCATCGGTCGCCCGATCAGGTGGAAGAGCTCTCGGGCCACAGCACCGGGTGCTGCACGTACACTTCACCGCTCTCGAACACGATGCGCAGGCTCTCCTCGGGCATGATCTCGCGGCCGAAGGCCGTCACGCGGAATCGGCCGTTGAGCGAACCCGAGCGAGACAGCTCGGCGAGCATGCCGATCAGCGCGGCCGCATCGAGGTTCAGGGCCTCCATGGTGACCTCGACGCGTCCGCTCGCATCGTCGGCAATGGTGCTGCACTCGCCCTGCGGATAAAGCCCCTCGAAGCCGTCGGCGAGGACCTGCAGCTTCGCGGCGGCGGCCGATGGATCGTCGGCCTCGAACACCACACGGCCGTCGAGCCGCTGCACCGGCGGATCGATGCTGATCTCCTCGCCACCGGCGTACTCCTTCTTGGCCGCGCGCGCGAAGTCCGGGTGCGCCCACTGCAGGCTCATCACTCCGCCCTTCTCCACGTGCAGGCGCACGAACTGGCCGGTGTCGTAGGTGTGGACGAAGAAGTCGCCCCCGCTGACCGTCTCGTGCTTCTCGGGCGGAATCTCGGCGAGCATCTGCACCAGCTCGCCGACGATCACCGGCAGGTCGGGACCACTCGACGGCTGGGCGTGGCGCACCACGATCCGGCGCGTCTCGATCTCGAACTCGAGCCACTCTCCGGGCAACGACGCCAGACGCTCCTCGACCTCGGTGGGAAGGGATCCGATCGTGACTTCACCATGGCAGCCGTGGTCGGGAAACACGGAGCACCTCACTTCTACGAGCCGCTTCGCTCGCCGACGCGAGCACAGGGACGCTCGCAACGGTAGGCCGACCGTCAGCGGGTCACGAAGGGTCATTCGTGATGATCACAAGATCGAAGACCCGCCGTCGTCCTCGTCGACGAACAGGTCGATCTGCAGGTCCTGGCTCGGGTCCACGGAGTAGCGCTCGAAGTCCGTCACGCCCTCCTCGCGCAGAAGCTCCTCGTCGATGCAGAAGTTGCCGGTGAAGGTCTTCGGATCGCGCAGGAGCACCGCGTGCGCGGCATCGGCCATGATCTGCGGGGTGCGGCTGCGACGGGCCAGGGGCTCGCCGCCGAGCAGGTTGCGCACGGCCGCGGTGTCGATCGTCGTGCGCGGCCACAGGGCGTTGAAACCGACTTTCCCTGCGTACTCCTGACTCATTCCCAGGACCCACACGCTCATGGCCATCTTGGCCAGCGTATAGGCGCTGTGCCGGGCGAACCACTTGGGATCGAGGTCGATCGGCGGGGCCAGGTTCAGCACGTGCGCGTGGTCGGACTCGAGCAGGTGCGGCAGACACAGCCGGGTCATGCCCCAGCTGCCGCGGGCATTCACGTCGAACATGCGGTCGTACAGCTTGAAGGGCGTGTCGAGCGTGCCCGTGAGCGAGATCGCGCTGGCGTTGTTCACCAGGACGTCGATCGTGGCGAAGCGCTCGAGCACGGTGCTGACGACCTCGGCCATCTGTGTCTCGTCGCGCACGTCGCACCTCACGGCCAGGGCCTCGCCCCCGGCCTCTTCGCACTCGGCGGCCACCTGGTGGATCGTGCCCGGCAGCTTGGCGTGCTCCCGGGTGGTCTTGGCGGCGAGGACCACGCGGGCGCCGTCGGCGGCGGCCCGCAGAGCGATGGCGCGGCCGATTCCCCGGCTGGCACCGGTGACCACGACCACTCGACCTCGAAGACTGGACAGCATGATGCGAAAACCTCCGCGCGACCGGGAACGTCGCGCGGAGGATGCGTCGGCACGCCCCGTGGGGCAAGCACCGGATCAGACGCGGAAGCTGTCGAGTTCCTTCTCGATCTCGGCCATCAGCTCGTTGAGCTGCGAGCTGGTCGTGTTGATCGCGTGGGCACTCTGCAGCGTGCGCGAGGCGACCTCCGAGACGATGTCGATGCTCTGCTTGATGTCACCCGTGCCCCGCGCGGCCTCACTCGTGTTCTGGGCGATCTCGGCGGTGGCGGCGTTCTGCTGGGTCATCGCGCTGCTGATCATGTCGGCGATCTCGTTGATCCGGCCCACGATGTCGCGGATCGACTGCATCGCCGTCACCCCGGCCTGGCCGTCGTTCTGGATCCCCTCGACCCGTCGGGCGATGTCCTCGGTGGCCTTGGTGGTCTGGCTCGCCAGCTCCTTGACCTCGGTCGCGACCACGGCGAAGCCCTTACCGGCCTCGCCGGCCCGCGCAGCCTCGATCGTGGCGTTCAGGGCGAGCAGGTTCGTCTGCTCGGCGATGTCGTCGATCATCTTGATGACGTTGCCGATCGCCGTGCTGCTCTCGGCCAGCTGCGAGGTCGTGGCCGAACTCGTGTCGCTGACCTGCAGCGCCTCCTTGGCCACCTCGTAGGCCTGGGTGGCGTTCTGGGCCACCTCGCCGATGGTCGCGTTCATCTCCTCGGACGCCGCCGCGACCATCTGCACCGAGTCGTCGATCTGCGACGACGCCGTCTTCACGACGTCGACCTTGACCGTGGTCTCCTCGGCATTCTGCGAGACCTCGTGGCCCACACGCATGAGTTCGTTGGCGGCCTCGGTCAGCCGGCGCGAGCGATCGGTCACTCCCACGATCGCCACCCGGATCTTCTCGATGAAGGCGTTGAAGGACTCGGCCAGTTCGTGGAACTCGTCGCCGCTGTTCCACTCGATGCGCGCGGTCAGGTCGGCGTTGCCGCTGGCCATCGCGTGCGCCCGGTCGATCAACTCACGGAGCGGCCGGCACATGACCTTGCGCACGAGCAGGACGGTCCCACCCAGGGTGACCAGCAGGGCCACTACGCCCAGAATGGCGTTCTGCATCATTCCCCGCCGCTCGGCGGCCTGGACGAACTCTTCGGACTCGGCGCGCAGATCGGCGAGGGCCGAGGTGTCGTAGGTCAGGTAGAGCACGCCCGACAGGTCCCCCGGGCTGCCGTCGTGGCACTGCAGGCAGTCCTCGTCGAGCAGGTACGCCCGCGAAAGGACCATCGCGTTCTCCTCGGACTGATGGTCGATCTCACCCTGCTGCGCCACCGTGTGGCGGAACTCCTCGGAGGTCAGCCCGACCGCCTCGCCGTCGCTGCGGCCCTGGTAGAGCAGTTCGCCCTCGGGGCCGGTCAGACCGATCTCGTGGACCCCCGGCACCTCGGCCAGGTCCTCGAGCAGGTACTGGAACTCGTCCATGTCGCCCACCATGAGCGACCGCCGCGCGCCCTTCTCGAACGATGCGAACAGCGTGCTGGCCTGCAGGTCGGTGGCCTTCTCCAGGGCCTCGACCCCGCGGTCGCCGGCTTCGGTGAGCAGGTCGCTCGTCTGCCAGACCGTGATCCCCGTCGAAGTGCCGAGGATCACGACGAGGATGAGGGCGAGGAAGGACAGGAGTTTGATCTGGATGCTGGTTCTGCGCATGACGAGGTCCCGGGGCGCCGGGTCGTCTAGAGGTATTCCGCGATCCCGAGCACATGATCGGCGCTTCCGATCGGGGACTTGAGAGGTGTGTTCAGGTCTTCACACGGAGCCTCGCCCCAACTCTCGACACCAAACATCTGTTTGTGTATGATGGGTCCGTCTCGGCCGACTCCGCCGTCGCCCTCACCTCCCCCGCGACGGGGGCCGGGAATCGAAATCCAGCTCCGCAATGCGCATCGTCCCCACCGGAGGCATCGCCGATGGCGAGTCCTGCTCCGTTGCCGGGTGGGGGGCCGGACGCGAGTCCACTCGTGGCCCCCGTTCCCGCTGCCGCCCCACCGCCGCCGTCCGAGCCCGTCGCTCCCGCGCCCGAGGCGCGGCCCCGCTGGAGCCTGTCGCAACTGAGCGGCCGGCTCGTCGAGCTCACGGGCACCCACACTCCGCGCCTGAGTCTGGCCACGTGTCTGGCCGTCGAGGCGCAGCAGGAGGGACAGCCCGCGGCCTGGGTCGCCGTGGGTGACTCGTGCTTCCATCCGCCCGACGCCGCGGCGGCGGGGCTGGACCTCGACGCCCTGCCCGTGATCGCCGCTCCCGACCCGCGGTCGGGCGCCCGTGCGGCCGATCACCTGCTGCGCTCGGGGGCCTTCGGCCTGGTGGTGCTCGACCTGCCCCCCGGACCCGGCCTGTCCCTGCCGGTGCAGTCCCGGCTGGCCGGGCTGGCGCGTCACCACCGGGCCGCGCTGCTCTGCCTCACGCGCGGCGCGCGCGGCTCTCGCCAGGGTCCCCTGGTGTCACTGCGCGCCGAGGGCACCACGCTGCGCCTGGACGAGGGCCGTTTCCGCTGCCGGCTGACCGCGAGCAAGGACAAGCGCCGCGGGCCGGGCTGGACGCACGAGGAGGTCCGCCGTGGACCGGATGGCCTGTGTTGACGTCCTGGCCCTGCCGCTGCAGCTGCTGTTGCGCGACCACCCCGAATGGCGGGGACACCCCGCGGCGGTGATCGACCGCGACACCTCGCAGGGCGTGCTGGTGCAGGTGAACGAGTCGGCGCGGCAGCGGCGGATCCTGCCGGGCATGCGCGCGACCACCGCGCGCGCGCTCGACCACGAACTACGCGCGGGCACGGTCCCCGACGCGCGCGTCGCCGCCGTGCGCGAGGAGATCGTCGCCGCCCTGCGGGTGTTCGCCCCCGGCGTCGAACCGAGCGCCGACGAGCCCGGCGTGTTCTGGCTCGACGCCTCGGGGCTCGGCCTGCTGCATCCCTCGCTCGAGCGCTGGGCCCGGCTGGTGGTCGACGACCTCGCCGGCCGCCACCTGCGCGCGCGCATCGCCGTGGGCTTCACCCGCTTCGGCACCTACGCACTGGCCCGGCAGGGACGCGTCGCCGTGAAGGTCCTGCGCGATCCCGACGAGGAGATGGCCGGTGCCCGCGCGGTACCCCTGGCGCGGCTCGACCTGCCAACCGACGCGCGCGACGCCCTGCACAAGCTGGGCATCGAACGCGTCGACGACCTGGTCCGCCTGCCGCGCACCGGCGTGCGCCGCCGCTTCGGCGACGAGGTCGTGCGCCTGGTGCGCCTGGCCACCGGCGATCTGTGGACTCCCCTGCAACCGGTCCCCGCGCGCGAGCCCGTGCGCGCGCAGCAACGCCTCGACCACGGCGAGCGCGACCTCGACCGCTTCCTGGCCGTCGTCGGCCAGCAGTTGCCGCCCCTGCTGCGCACGCTGGCCGCCCGGCAGCACCTGCTGCAGGCGATCGAACTCCGCCTGCGCTTCGAGAAGGCCGCCCCCCGCACCGAACGTCTGCAACCGGCCGCGCCCACCCTGCAGAGCGCGCGCGTGCTCGAACTGGTGCGGCTGCGCTTCGAGGGCACTCCGCTCGAGGACGAGGTCGTCGAGCTCGAACTGGAACTGCACGGGGTCGCCGGCAACCCCGCCCAGGCCGAACTCTTCGACACCCACGTCGAACGCGATCCGGCCGCGGGCCTGCGCGCCCTGGCCCGGCTGCGCGCCGAACTCGGCGACGACGCCGTGCGCGTGGCCCGGCTGACCGAGGGCCACCTGCCCGAGGCGCGCTTCCGCTGGGACCGCTGCACCGACCTTCCCGTGGCGTCGCCGCGCGCGGTGCGTCACCCGCCGCTGGTGCGTCGGATCCTTCCGCGGCCGGTGCCGCTGTCGAGCCAACGCCGCCACGAACCCGACGGCTGGATGATCCTCGGCCTCGAAGGCGGAGCGGTCGAGGAGGTGATCGGCCCCTACGTGGTCGAAGGCGCGTGGTGGCACCGCGAGGTCCACCGCGAACTGCACTACGTGCGCACCGCGCACCGCGGCTGGTTGTGGGTCTACTTCGACCGGCGGCGGCGACGGTGGTTCCAGGTGGGGTCGGTGGAATGAATGCCGGCTTCGTCTCGTACGTGCCGCTGTGGTGCAAGTCGAACCACTCGTTCCTGGAGGGCGCGAGTCATCCGGCCGAACTGATCGACCGCGCCGTCGAACTGGGCCTGTCGACGCTGGCGCTCACCGACCGCGACGGCGTGTACGGCGCGGTGCGCGCGCACGTGGCCGCGCGCAACACCGACCTGAGGCTGATCCACGGCAGCCAGGTCACCCTCGACGACGGCAGCACCCTCGTGCTGCTCGTCCAGGACCGCACCGGCTGGCGGAACCTGTGCCGTCTACTGACCCTCGGCCGCCGCCGTTGCGCCAAGGGCGAGAGCCGGGTCACCTGGCGCGAGGTCTGCGAGCACGCCGAGGGATTGATCGCCCTGTGGGGCGGCGACACCGCGCTGATCACCGCCGAACCCGATCCGGTGTTCGTGGCCCGCGACCTGCGCACCGCCTTCGGCGATCGACTGTACGCCCTGGTCGCCCGCCACCGTCGCGCCAGCGAGGTCGACCAGGAGCGCCGCCTGCGCGCGCGGGCCGAACGGTGGAACCTTCCCGTGGTCGCCGGCACCGAGGTGCTCTACCACGTGCGCGCCCGCCGCGACCTGCAGGACGTGCTCGCCTGCATCCGTCACGGCGTCACGCTGTCGACGGCGGGCCGGGTGACCCGCCCCAACGCCGGCCACACCCTGCTGCCACCGGTGCGCATGGGCATGCTCTTCGCCGACGACCCCGATGCCCTGCGCCGCACCGAGGAGATCGCCGCGCGCTGTCGCTTCTCGCTCGACGAGATCCACTACCGCTATCCGGCCGAGGCCCT
>CAZQHE010000141.1:0-10500 GCA_964593155.1 uncultured bacterium | reverse complement strand
GGTCGAGGCGGGCGTGGTGCGGATCTCGCCCGAGCCGGGCCTGGGCGTCGAGCGCACGGTGGTCTGATCCCGGCGGAAACGGAGACGGCCGGAGACGAGGTCTCCGGCCGTGGATCTCCGGCTCTCCGTCCGACTCCGGCCGCGCAACGCGGGCACGGCACCCGGGGGACGGTTTCGCGGGCGCGACGACTCGGCGATCGGCGCCGCGCCGACGATGCGTTGGCGTGGATCAGAGGTCGTAGGCGCGCAGCGTCTTCCGACCGTTGCCCTGGGCGCGCTTCTCGGCGGCGGCGATCATTTCGCGCACCTTGGCGTCGAGGGCCTCGTAGAACTCACCGGACACGTTGAGCTCGGACACCGCTTCCTTGGTGCGAGCCTTCGAGATGATCAGATCGGCCATGGATGGCACTCCTCTGTTCGTAGGGGAAACCTGCGCCTGCACGGCGGCGGGCGAAGTGAATATCGGGGCCGGGAGGACTGTCAAACCCTTTTCCGGGCCGTTTCGGGCGCCTGCCGTGCAAAAACGACCGCCCAAGGGTCCCCGTGAACCATTTTCGTCAAACTACAGACATCTGGTGGCCGCAGTCGAAAGGGCCATTGGCGGCCCCCGGGGCACCCTACTGCACCGGATGCGCAGAACGGCCGCGATCGCGCCCGCGAAGGCCGATCTTGGCACTTTTGTTGAAACGATGCCCGGCGCCATGAGTCCCCAGAGCTTCAAGCACTTCCGGATCCTGGAGCTGCTCGGCAAGGGCGGAATGGGCGAGGTCTACCTCGCGCTCGATACGACGCTCGAGCGCAAGGTCGCGCTCAAATTCCTGCCCCGCGACCTGCTCCGCGACCCCAGCGCCCAGGGCCGGCTGCTCGACGAGGCCCGTTCGGTCTCCCGCGTGCAGCACCCCAACATCGCCGTGATCCACTCGATCGAAGAAGACGGTGGGATCTTCGCGCTGTGCATGGAGTACGTCGACGGCGCCACGCTCAAGCAACTCGTGGCCCGCGGCCCCCTCACGCTGCACCAGATCGTGCGCGTGGGCGCCGACATCGCGGCGGCCATGCACGTCGCCCACGAGCAGGGCATCGTGCACCGCGATCTCAAGCCGGCGAACGTGATGATCTCGCGACGGGGCGAGGTCAAGGTCATGGACTTCGGCCTGGCCGTGCGCCCCGAGCGCGTGGTCCACACTCAGGGACCGAACACCTACGGCACGGTCCAGTACATGTCGCCCGAGCAGGCGCAGGGGCGCAAGCTGGGCCCGGCCAGCGACATCTTCTCGTTCGGCAGCCTGATGTACGAGATGATCACCGGGCGGGCACCCTTCACGGCCTCGAACGATCTCGCGATCCTGCAGGCGATCATCAACACCCAGCCCGATGCGCTGCGGGACCTGCGCCGCGACGTGCCCCCGGCGCTCGAGCAGATCGTCCGCGCGTGCCTGACCAAGGATCCGGGTCAGCGGTGGTCGTCGATGCAGCACGTGCGCGACGAACTGCAGTTCGTCGAACCGACCGTCGAGGCGGGACCGCGCGACCTGATCTCGGAACTGTCGAGCGGTCTCACCGACCACAGCGGCTCCCTGGCCCATCGACCCCACAACGCCGGGCGGGTGGGACGCCGCTCCAACGCTCCCACCGCCGGGGCCCGCTCGGGCCCGGTCGACGTCGAACCCGACGAGGGCTTCGTGGTCGAGGACGTGGTCGAGCACGACAGCCGCGGCGCCCCGCGGGTGGCCACGGCGGCGCCCAGCGCCTCCGGCCCGGCCACGGGGTCGAAGGGAGCGCCTCCGGACATGATCCTCGGTCCCGAACCGCCCTCCACCGCCTCGGGACCGGTGTCGGGTCCCCTGCCGATCGTTTCGACCGGTGAGCAGTGGCAACTGCACGCACGGGGCGAAGAGGACGCCCTGCGGGCCGACCCGCTGACCCGCGAGGAGCAGATCGCGCGCGAGGCGGCACGGCGGGCGCGGAACTCCCGGCCGGTCCGCGCCGCTGCGACCCGCGCGGCGACCGACGAGGACGACGCCTTCCCCGGCGCCGGACGCGCGGGGCGCATCCGCCGCCCGCGGCGATCGGCCCGGTCCGTGCTGTCGTTGGTCCTTCCCGCGCTGGTCGCCCTGCTCGTCGTGGGCTTCGCGGGCTACGGCCTGCTCTACCGCGCCGGGGTCGTTCCCCCGGTGACCGACGTCGTCGGCGAGCGGGTGGGGGCCTGGCTCGGAAGCGCCGCACCCGACTTCTTGTCTCCGGCCGCGACCGACGACACGCCGCCGCCCGAGGAACCGGCGGTGAGCCCCACGGACACCAGCACGACGCGCACGAGCGCGGCCCCGGACTCCGTCGGCGACTAGTGAGCCGCTCCGCGGGGCGGCATCACGGCCAACAACTCGGCCAGGATCATCGCGGTCGCACCCCACAGGAAGCCGTGCGGCAGCTCCCACCCGGGCATCTCCATCAGACCTTCGTGGCGGTGCCGCTGGCGCACCGTCGGGCGCGTGCGCACCAGGGTGTCGAGGTCCGTCCAGAAGGCACCGTCGACCTCCGTCGGATCGGGGCGCAGGTCGGGACGGATGGCCGCCGTCCCCACCACCGGCTCCACGCGGTAGCCGCTCACGGGAATCCACTGCGTGCTGAGACGGCCCAGGACGTCGACCGTGGCCGGCTCGATCCCGAGCTCCTCGTGGGCCTCGCGCAGGGCCGCGGCCACCACCGTCTCGCCCGCCTCCACCCCACCACCGGGCAGCGCGATCTGCCCGCCGTGGACGTCGCCGGCGATCGAGCGGCGGCGCAACAGCGGCAGGTGCAGGGCTCCGGACTCGGGGACGAGCAGGACCAGCACCGCCGCCGCCCGGGCCCCGGGATCGGGTGCACGCCCGAGCCGGCCGCGGGCCGGGCGGGGAGCCAGCGCGGCCTTGGCCCGGTCGCCGGGCAGGGCCTCGCCCAGCCGGCGGGCGAGTGATCGAATGCGCGCGTCGTGGGACATGGCAGCGAACATAACACCGTGGGTGACGACGGCGAGCAACCGTGTTGGAATGGCGGGACGGGGCTTTGTCCCTACGTTTCCTTCTCAGGGATCAGGTGTCCGCTGATCGATCCGAACCCGAAGGAGAGCCCGGAATGAGCGACGGAGGATTCGACGACCTCCGCGACGTGCGAGTACCACGCCCACCCATGCGGGTGATCGGCCTGGCCGCTGTGGTGATCATCGTGATCGCCATCGTCTGGTCGTCGTTCTACACGGTCGGGCCCGAGGAGAACGGAGTCGTGCTGCGCTTCGGCGAGTACGTCCGGACCACGGAGCCCGGCCTTCAGTTCAAACTCCCGCTCGGTATCGAGCGGGTCTACAAGATCCCGGTGCAACGCCAGCTCAAGGAGGAGTTCGGCTTCCAGACGGTGCGTGCCGGCGTTCGCAGCCAGTTCAGCACGCAGGGGCGGGCCGAAGAAGCGCGTATGCTCACGGGCGACCTCAACGCCGCGGTCGTCGAATGGGTGGTGCAGTACCGCATCGTCGACACCTACAACTTCCTGTTCCGAGTTCGGAACGTGCAGGACACGCTGCGCTTCATGAGCGAGGCGATCATGCGTCAGGTCGTGGGTGATCGCACGGTGAACGAGGTGTTGACCGTGGGCCGCCAGGAGGTCGCGTCACTGGTCGAGGTCCAGCTCCAGGAGCTGTGCGACGCCTATGAACTCGGCCTGCGCATCGATCAGGTCGTGCTGCAGGACGTCAACCCACCCGAGCCGGTGCGCGGCGCGTTCAACGAGGTGAACGAGGCGCAGCAGCAGAGGGAGCGGCTGATCAACGAGGCCCAGTCCGAGTACAACCGCGTGATCCCCCGTGCTCGGGGTACTGCCCAGCAGACCATCCAGCAGGCCGAGGGCTACAAGCTCGACCGGGTCAATCGCGCGCAGGGTGACGCTCAGCGCTTCACCGAGCTGTACCAGGCCTACGCGCGGGCCCCCGAGGTCACGCGCAAGCGCATGTACCTGGAGACGCTCAACGACATCCTGCCGAACGTCGAGAGCAAGATCGTGCTCGACGAAACGTTGCAGGGGATCCTGCCGCTGCTCGACCTGAAGAACACCGGCACCACCCAGACGCAGGGAGGCCGCTGATGCGCATCGGACTGATCATCGCGGCCATCGTCGTCTTCATCGTGCTGGCCAACTCCCTGTACGTGGTCAACGAGCCCGAGCAGGTGATCATCACGCAGTTCGGCGAGCCGATCGGCGATCCGATCACCGAGCCGGGACTGAAGTTCAAGACGCCGTTCATCCAGCGGGTCCACCGCTTCGACCGGCGCTTCCTCGAGTGGAACGGCGACGCCAACGAGCTGCCGACCCGCGACAAGCGCTTCATCTGGGTCGACACCTACGCCCGTTGGCGGATCACCGACCCGCTGCTGTTCTTCCAGCGTCTGCGCGACGAGCGCGGGGCGCAGTCGCGTCTCGACGACATCCTCGACGGCGAGACCCGCAACGCGATCGCCAACCACGACCTGGTCGAGGTGATCCGCAGCACGAACCGCGAACCGGTCGAGACCAACCTGACGGTCGAGGAACAGACGGTGCTCGACGACATCGAGACGGGCCGCCTGGCGATCCAGGCCATGATCCTGGAGGCGTCGCAGGAGCGGACCGAGGACCTCGGCATCGAGATCCTCGACGTGCGCTTCCAGCGGATCAACTACGTCGAAGAGGTGCGGCAGCGCGTGTACGAACGGATGATCTCCGAGCGTCAGCGCATCGCCGACCGCTTCCGCAGTGAGGGCCAGGGAGAGGCCCAGCGGATCCGTGGTGAACGCGACCGCGATCTCAAGGAGATCGAGTCGGAAGCCTACCGCACGGCGCAGACCATCATCGGCGAGGCCGACGCCGAGGCCACCCGGATCTTCGCCGAAGCCTACGACCGGTCGCCGCAGACACGGGACTTCTACGAGTTCCTCAAGACGATGGAGACCTTCCAGAACACCATCGATCAGAAGACCTCGTTGATCCTCTCGACCGATGGCGACTTCACCCGCTTCCTCACCAGCCCCGACACGCGCTGATCCGGGATCGGGTGGGAATCGATCGAACGAGGGCCGCTCGCTTCCGCGGGCGGCCCTTTCGTTCGTGGACGTCCGCGCGGATCAGAGGCCGCCCACGGGAACGATCCGGTAGATCGCCGTGATCTGCCGCGGATCGTCGTCGACGTTGCTCACGTGCACGAGCACGACCTTGCGCGCGAGCGAGGGCTCGAGCGGATCCGACGAGATCAGCGGGGCGAGCTGCGGGGTGAGCGCCCGCACCACCGCTCGGTTCACCACGAGATAGTCGAACCCCAGCTCGCGGATGCGGTCGACGGTGGACTCGGCGTCGTCGCGCTCGGGCAGCTTGTGGAAGTCACGGCCCGACCAGAAGGCCACGTAGGGCTTGTACCCCACCACCACCGCGTCGGGATCGGAGTTCTCGGCCAGCCAGGCGCCGGCCGCGCGCATGCCGGAGTAGGCCTCCAGATTCAGTCCCACGCGGAAGAAGTCGGGACGCGCGGCGATCGCCGTTCCCGCCGCCGCCACCACGACCAGGGCCGCCGTGGCCAGAGCGCGGGGTCGCGCTGCACCGATCCTTCCGACGAGATCGCGTCCCCCCGCCACCGCGAGCCACGCCACGAAGGGCACCAGAGGCATCCAGAAGCGCGGATCCATGCGGAACGAGAACAACGGGATGATGAGCACCGGCAGCAGGGCCAGCAGCTCCGGCCCGCGCCAGCACACCGCGCCCCACACCGCCAGCACCACCACCGGCCAACCCACGATCGCCGGCAGCTCGCCCAGGAAGACGCCCGCGTTCGTGAACCAACCGGCGAGCAGTTCACCCAGACCCCGGTCCTCGACCGCCTGCTCCAGGAAGACACCCTTGCTCGACAGGGCCCAGACACCGGTCGCGTGGTGCACGAACAGCAAGAAGGGAACCACGAACACGGCCGCGCCCACCAGCGGCTTCCAGTGCGGCCGGCGGTCGCGCGCCGATCGCAGCGCGACCACGCCGAGCAGAACGATCAAGGCCTCCGGCCGAATCAGGTAGGCGAAGCCGAAGAGCAGGCCCGTGGCCCAGTCGCTCCGACTGCGCAGGGCCCACCAGCCCGCGAGCAGAACGGCCAGGTACGAGGCCTCTGACAGGTCCGTGGTCGCCGTGATCACGAGGTCGGGCAGGAAGGCGACGAAGGCGGCCAGCAGCAGCGCTCCGATGCGACCCAGTGGCCGACGCGCGACCAGATACACCAGCACGACGGCGACGGTGCCGAGCAGCACGTTGGCCCACTGCGCCGTACGCAGCAAGAGCATGGGGTCCTCGGCGCCGACGAAGGTCAGCGGTGGCACGATGATCAACGGCCAACCCGGCGGGAAGGTGCTGAACATGAGTGAGCCGTCGCGCACGAGGGTGCGCGCGATCGTCATGTAGTTCACCCCGTCGACACTCGGATAGACGATCGCGAGCGCACCGAGAGCGCGCCAGGCGAAGGCCACGACGACGATCGCACCGAGCGCGATCCACGACCACCGTTCGGCCACGGGTATTCTTCGCAGACCGTCCATCACGGTCGCGGTCGCAGGACGAGGATGTGCTCGGCCGGGCCCGGGAGCAGCGGCACGGGATCGCCGTCGACCCAGGCCTCGTAGTCGCCCTCGCGGAAGGGCGACAGCGGATGGGCGTTCGCCCCTCCGGGCAGGTGCAACAGCCCGCGTTCCTCGGCACCCGGGGCCACCACCAGACGCTGCGAGGCACCGAAGGTGGGGCGGTTCACCCGCGCCGTGTAGACGTCACCGTCGACCGCTCGTGGCGGCAGACGGAGGAAGCGGGCGAGGAACGACGGCATGGCCATGGCCAGGGGGTGTTGGATCGAGGTGCGGTTGAACGCACCCCACGTGTGGTCCGACCAGGCGCCGGGGTCTCCCCAGTCGGCGATCAACGAGTCCAGCATCGCGTGCTCGAAGGCGTTCCAGTCGGCGTGATCGCCCGGCACCCAGTCCGGCCGCGACTGCAGGATCGACCACACTACCGGCTCGGGGCGCGCCACGCGGATCCGATCGCCCCCCGCGGCGAGGGCCGGTGCGAGCAGGGCCCGGTACACCTCGGTGGTCACCCGCCGCTGGTAGGAGCGGGTGATCGCGTAGGCCACCGACGACGCATCGGCCCCGCCCGTCCAGTCGCCGAGCCAGCGTTCGACCGCGGTGTGCGTCGACTCCGGACTGCGACGCACCACGTCGCGCACGTGCTCGTACCACTGCTGCAGGAAGGGCGAGCGGATCTCGTTCTGCACGTCCATGAGCGCGCGCTCGTCGGCTCGCGGCAGTGTACGCAGGGCATCGCGGATCACACCGGCGCGCGCCCCGAGCGCGTACCCACCGTCACCGATGACACGCTGGCCGGCCATGGTGGTCACGCGACCGTTGGCGGTCCAGATCCGGCCACGACCGTCGTAGACGTGGCGCGGGACCTCGGCCGGGTCCAACCAGCCGTCCCAGGCGCGCGTGCCCTCGTGGCGGGGCAGCGGAACCGTGCCGTCGAAATCCACGCGCCGTGGCACGCGCCCGATGACCGTCCAGCCCAGCCGGCCATCGTCGCCGGCCACCACGAAGTTCTGGTGCGGGATCCCGCAGGTGGGAGCCAGGTCGAGGGCGGCGTCGATCGAAGTGAGGTCGACGAGGTCCAGCAGTTCCAACCCGACGGCCTCGGGGTGGTGGGCGACCCACTGCACGGCGCGCGGTGTGCCGTCCGGAGCCGTGCCGTTCACCGGTCCCCAGATCGTCGTCTGCACCCGCAACGTGTCGGCCACGCTCCCGGCGACTTCGATGATCTCGTCGCGTCGACCGAAGGGAGCCCAGCCATCGGGTGTGCGGTACCGCGTGGTGTCGCCCGGAGCCAGCTCGAGATCGACGTGGTCGACCCAGTCGCCGTAGCTGTTCGTGAAACCCCAGGCGATCGATCCGTTGCTGCCCACGATCAGCGCGGGCGATCCCGGCAGGGTGACGCCCACCGCGTCGACACCGCCGTCGACGATCATCCGCGCCGGATACCAGATCACGGGCAACTGCAGGCGCAGATGCATGTCGTTGGCCAGGAGCGCGCGCCCGTCCTGGGTGTACGCACCACCCACCGCGAAGGAGTTGCTGCCCTTCGCCGGGGTCTCGTACGAGGCATCCGAGGGGGCCGGAGTGGAGCCCGGATCGCGACCCGGCCCCGACGCGGGAATGTCGAACAACGGCGCCAGCCCCGCTCCACCGGCGATGGGTGCGTCCCACGGATTGCTCGCACCGAGCAGGGCATCGGCCACCTCGTCGATCAGCGTCCGGCGGATCACCGGCCGCGACAGCTCGAGGCGATCGACCGGCGGTTGTAGGTCGCGGTACATGGCGTGCAGCACGTGCAGCGTGTCGACGGGGCGCCAGGGCTCGGGTTGCCGGCGCAGCAGCAGGTACTCCCACGGACGGGCATCGAGGCTGGCCCGACCGGCGTTCACGCCGCGCGCGTAGGCTTCCACGCGCCGACGATGCCGCGGTTCACTGCGGGCGAGGGCCTCGCGCGCGGTCCGGTGCAGCCCGTGTTGGCGCGCCGTGCGGTCGAGGGAGACTCCTGCGGGCCCGATCAGTGCGGCAAGTTTTCCCGCGCCGGCCCGGCGCAAAAGGTCCATCTGGAAGTAGCGGTCCTGACCGTGGGCGAAGCCGAGCGCGAAGGCCACGTCGTCGGCCGTCGATCCGTGCAGGGTGACACGCCCCCGGGCGTCGCGCTCGATGCGCACCGCGTCGGCGATGCCGTCCACCGTGCGTTGCCCGTCGAGCGGCGGCAGGCTCGCCCGCAAAACGAGCCACCCTGTCCCGACCACCGCCAGGACCAGCAGCAGGACGACGACCACGGTCGCTCCGACGATGCGACGCCGGCGCCCCCGGCGGGGCGCCGCGTCGGTGTGCACACTCGCTTCCGGTTCGACCACGGTGTCCTCTCGGGTGGGTCCGAACGATGATCCGAGAACCGCACGAGCCTACGACGAAGCCCGGGCGCGTTCCAGGGTCGGCCATGGAGGGCCTTGCGCCGCGCGGGAATCGGCGTCTTCGTGAACGGACCCGAGCCCCCGATGGATCCCGACCGTGTGCACCCTCGCCCTCTTGCGTCGTCCCGGCGCACGCTACCCGCTGATCGTCGCGGCCAACCGCGACGAGAAGATCGATCGACCGAGCCGGGACCCGCTCGTGTGGGACGATCCCGTGCCCTTCGTCGGTGGCCGCGACGAGGTCGCCGGCGGCACGTGGTTGGGGCTCAACGTCCACGGCGTGCTGGTCGGACTGACCAATCACTGGACCGGGCACGCTCCCGATCCGTCCCGGGCGTCGCGCGGCGGCATCGTGCGTTCGCTGTTGCAGTGCCGCGACCTCGACGAAGTACGCCGCGCGCTCAGCGCCCGCGATCCCGAAGCGACGAATCCCTTCCTGCTGCTCGCAGCCGCACGTGACGGCGATGCGCTGTGGACGGCATCGGTCGACGGCCTGGAGCTGCGGACGATCACCGGCGACGTCTTCGCCCTCGGCAACGAGTTGCCCGGGGAGGACCCCGGCCACCGCGCGCGCACGCTCGGGACGGGCCTCGCGGACGAGCTGGCCGACGACGACTCGGAGGCGATCCACCGCCGCCTCGCCGCCCGCCTCTCCCGCCACGACGGCGACCGTGGGCCCGCGCGCAGCGTGTGCGTCCACACCGACCGGGGCTACGGAACCGTTTCGTCGAGCATCTTCCTGCTCGGCCATGCGCCCGACGACGATCGCTACTGGGCGGCCGACGGTCCCCCGTGTACGACCCCGTACACCGACCGGACGCCGCTCCTGCGCCGACTCCATCGGCACCGAGATCGCTGCTAAAGATCTGTCGGAGAACCGTCGATGGAGAGTTCGGAAGACATCGGATCCCACTCGACCACCGGAACCGCGGCCGCATGCTCGACGATCGCACGCTCATGGACCACATGCGGATGCTCGAGGACGGCGAGCGTCTCGGCCCCTTCGCCCGCGCACTCCGGAGCACCTGCCACGACCGGGTCGTCGCCGAGATCGGCGTCGGCCTGGGTCCGCTCTCGCTGCTCGCGTTGCAGGCCGGAGCCCGTCGCGTGTACGGCATCGAGGTCGATCCGCGCACCCTGCAGTGCACGGTGGAACTGCTCTCCGCCCATGGCTTCGGGTCCGACCGCTTCGTTCCCCTGGTGGGACGCAGCGACGAGATCGACCTGCCCGAGCCGGTCGACGTGCTCGTCGGCGAACTGATCGACTCGATCGGGATCGGGGAGAACGCCGGCTACTACCTCGACGACGCACGGCGTCGCTGGGTCCGCCCCGGCGGCGTGGTGATCCCAGGGCGCATACGGGTCGATGTGGCGCTGGCGGCCAGCGCGCAACTGGCGCGCGAGCGGCGCTTCTGGAGCGAGGTCCTGCCCGAGCGACACGGACTCGACTACGGGCCGATCGTCGACCGGCTCTC
>CAZQHE010000140.1:0-10522 GCA_964593155.1 uncultured bacterium | reverse complement strand
CCGAGAAGGACCGCCTGGCGCAGGCGCGACGGACCGACACCGGGAACTAGCCCCGGGTCGCGCTCTCCGGGTCATCGCGCGAAGCGCGCCGCGTGTGCGCGATCGACCATGGCGTCGATCGTGCGCTCGGGCACTCCCCACGCCGACACCCGCCGGATCTCGCTGCGCAGCGTGCAGTCGAACCACGCCGGGTCGTCGCTTCCGAGCACCACGGGCACGTCGTGGTCGAGCAGCGTGAGCAGAGGGTGCGGCGTCGCCGGATCCCAGACCCCCGTCCGTTCGTTCGAGGTGGGGCACACCTCGAGCACGATCCCCTCGTCTCGGAGCTCGCGCATCAGGACCGGGTCGGACGTCGCCGCGATGCCGTGACCCACGCGGCGCACCTCGAGTTCCTCGACGGTCTCGCGGACCGACTCGGCGGTCGTGCCCTCTCCGGCGTGGCAGCAGAGCCCCAGACCCGCCGTGGCCGCGCGCCGGAACACGCCGCGGAACGCGCTCGCTCGCTCGCTGGTCTCGATCCCTCCCATGCCGAAGCCCACGATCCGGTGGCGCTGCAGGTCGAGCGCGTCGTCGAGCGCCCGGTCGGCCGCAGCCACGCCCCAGTTGCGCGTGACGTCGGCGACGAAGTGGATCGACGGCCCGCCCTCGTCCTCGATCGCAACGGCGCGCTCGGCGAGCGCGGGAACGATGGTCTTCGGGTCGATCCCGCCGCGGTGCATCTGGCCGAGGGCGACGAAGACCTCGGCCGCGGTCACCCGCTGGGCACGGAGCGATGCCGCGAGGTCGTCCAGTACGGCCACGTAGGCCGCGGCGTCGCACATCTGCCGCGACGCCCACCCGAAGGCCTCGAGGAAGCCGTGCAGCGAGTCGAACGACCACCGCGGCCCCTGTGGCGACTCGACGATCGCGCCCTCGGGCGGCGAGGGCACGTCGGTTGCAGCTGCGGCCAGCAGCAGGGCTCGGCGCGCCGTCAGAGCCCCTTCCAGATGGAGATGCAGCTCCGCCGCCTCGCGGTGGTGGGTCACATCTTCCCCTGGAGGGACGTCGTTTCCGCGGTCCACGGGATCCGTCATGTCCTCCACCTTCGTTCGCGCCCTCGTCGACGCCGGCCACGTCACTGCGTCCGACCTGCAGCCCTACCTGGCCGAGACACGCGACGAGGCCCAGCTCTGCGACCGACTCGCCCGGGAGGGGATCGTTCCGACCAGGACCGTGCTCGACGTCCGGGCTCGCCTGCTCGGGCTGTCGCACGTGGAGATCAGCCCCTACAGCGTGGATCCGGCCGTCGTCCGGACCTTGCCCGAGGAAGCCGCGCGGCGCCACCGCGCGATTCCCCTGTTCCGCGTGGGCAACGACCTCACACTGGCCATGGCCGATCCGACCGACGTCCTGGCCATCGACGCGGTGCGCGACACCACCGGCTGCGACGTCAACCCGGTGCTGGCCCTGCCCAGCGACATCGAACGTGCGATCAACCGCTTCTACGGGATCGATCCCATCCTCGAGCGGCTCGTGTCCGAGGCCCAGCGCACCGAGGCCACGGCCGAGGTGACCGAGCGCGAGGACGAACTCGACCTGTCGGACCTCGCCTCCGACGAGTCCCCGACCGTGCGCCTCGTCAATCTGGTCATCCTGAAGGCGATCCGCGACGGCGCCAGCGACGTGCACGTCGAACCCGACCACGACTCCCTGCGGGTGCGCTACCGGGTCGACGGGCGGCTCGGTGCGGAACAACGGATCCCGCTCGCCCTGCACGCGGGGATCATCAGCCGTCTGAAGATCCTGGCCGACCTCGACCTGGCGCAGAAACGCCTGCCACAGGACGGTCGCATCAGCCTGCAGGCCGAGGGCCGACGCATCGACCTGCGCATCAGCTCGCTGCCCACGATCCGTGGCGAGAAGGTCGTGCTGCGTCTGCTCGACACCCAGCACACGCTCACCTCGCTCGGCGACCTCGGCCTGGCCCCGGCGATCGAACGCGACTGGCGGGAGCTGATCGAGCGCCCGCACGGGATCATCCTGGTGACCGGCCCCACCGGCAGCGGGAAGACGACCACGCTCTACGCCTCGCTCACCGCCATCAACAAGCTCGACACGAACATCGTCACGGTCGAGGACCCGGTCGAGTTCGACTTCCCGGTGATCAACCAGGTCCAGGTGAATCCGAAGGCGGGACTCACGTTCTCGTCGGCGCTGCGTAGCATCCTGCGCCAGGACCCGAACGTGATCATGGTGGGCGAGATCCGTGACCGGGAGACGGCCCAGATCGCCGTGCGTGCGGCCCTGACCGGACATCTGGTCCTGTCGACGCTGCACACGAACGACGCCACCAGCGCCCCCACGCGGCTCATCGACATGGGCGTGGAGCCCTACCTGGTGGCGAGTGCTTTGTCGGGAGTGCTGGCCCAGCGATTGGTGCGTCGGAACTGCTCGCGCTGTTCCGAGCCCGTCGAACTCGACCCGGACCGCTATCCGCCCGAGGTCGTCGAGCGTATCGAACGCAGCGGCGCGGTGGTGCACCAGGGCAAGGGGTGCCGGTCCTGTAACCAGACCGGCTATCACGGCCGTGTGGCCCTGCACGAACTCATGCCCGTGAACGACGAGATCGAACGTGCGATCGTGCGGCAGTTGCCCGCGGCGGAGATCCGGGGCATCGCCCGGCGTCGCGCGATGCCCGATCTCTTCGAGGACGGCCTGGCCAAGGCCCGGTCCGGCGAGACCTCGATCGAGCAGGTGCTGTTGGCCACAAGGATGAGCGAAGAGGAGATCGCAGAGCCGAGCCCGGACGAGGTCGACTCCGGGGACGAACGTTCGAGCGAGTTGATCACCTACGCCATCCGGGTGTCGGCCGACACCGACACGCACGCCGACGCCGAGACATCCGCCGTCACCGACGTCTCCACTCCGTCCTTCGACGATCGGGAGATCTGAGGTGCCGCGCTTCACCTACCTGGCACTCGACGGCGACGGTCGCGAGATCCGCGGCCGTCTCGACGGCCCCTCCGCCGATTGGGTCGGCGAGCGTCTCTTCGCCGACGAACTGATCCCCGTCGAGATCGACCACGACGAGGGCGAGACCGACGCCCTCGACACGATCCGGCAACATCTTCCGATCACCGTCGAAGACCTTTCCCTGTTCAGCAATCAGTTCGCGCTGATGCTCGACACGGGACTGCCGATCCTCACCGCACTCGAGCTGCTCGCCGAGAACTCCACCAAGCCGCGCCTCACCCGGGCGCTGGACTCGGCCATCGCCGACATCCGCTCGGGGTCGTCGTTGCACGAGGCGTTGTCGGCGACCGGTCGGTTCCCGGGCATCTACCTGAACATGATCCGTGCAGCCGAGACCAGCGGGACGGTGGTCGAGGTCCTGCGGCAGCTCGGCGGATACCTCGATCGCGAGGCGGAGCTGCGGAATCGGCTGAAGGGCGCGCTGATCTACCCCGTGTTCCTCGTGATCCTGGCCGCGGCCGTCGTCGTGTTCCTGATGGTCGCGATCATTCCGAAGTTCACGAAGGTCCTCGTCCAGATGGGCGTGGAGCTGCCCTGGCCCACCCGGGCATTGATCGCCACGAGTGGATTCGTGACCGAGTCGTGGCCCTGGCTGCTGGCGGGTCTGGCCGGCCTGGCGGTCGGGGCCTGGGTGCTGATCCGCGACGAAGAACTCCGTCTGCGCCTCGATGGTCTGCTGCTTGCAGTCCCGGGGATCGGCGCCCTCGTGGGCAAGGCGAGCATGTCGCGGCTGTGCTTCGTGCTCGGATCCCTGCTGCGGGGAGGCATCGCGATCGTCGAGGCCCTGGACGTGGCCGGGGCGACGGCCGGCAACCGCCGGATCGCCGCGTCGGTCCGTGACGCGCGGGGACAGATCGTGGCGGGGCGGGGAATCGCCGACGCGCTCGCCCATGCCGGAACGATGCCTTCGCTGGTGCTGCAGATGGTCTCGATCGGCGAGGCCACGGGCAACCTCGACGCCGTGCTGATCCGCGTGTCGGAGCTGTACGACGAACAGGTCGCGCGGGCGACCAACAGCATGCTCAAGCTCGTCGAACCCGCGTTGATCGTGGTGCTCGGCGGGATCGTCGGATTCATCGCCTTGTCCCTGGTGCTCCCGATGGTCAAGGCGATCGCATCGTTCGGGGGCTGAACGCATCGACCCGGAGGTCGACGGAACATGATCCACCGCAACGCCCAGCGAGGCTTCACCCTGGCCGAGGTCCTGATCGTGATCGCGCTCCTGGGGATCCTCGCCTCGATCGTGGTGCTGAACTTCGGCGGCAGTGACCGCCCCGCCAACGAGCGTGCGCTGCGCGCGAACCTGCAGTCCCTGCGCTCGGCCGTCGCCCTGTACAAGGCCGACCACGGACACTGGCCGTGCAGCGAGAACGACTACGGCTACCCGTGCTCGAACGAGGACTTCCGGCGCAAGCTCACCTGGTACAGCCGGAAGGACGGCCGGACTCGCAACTCCAAGAACAACACCTACGCCTACGGCCCGTACCTCGACGACTTCCCCGTCGAACCCTTCAGCCAGGCCGACTCGGTGACCTGGTCGCTGGGGACCGAACGCCTGAAGGAGCGCGTGGCCGACACGGTCGACGGCAGCGCGGGCGACGGAGGTTGGTACTACGAGCCCGAGAGCGGCGTGATCGTCCCGAATCTCGGGTCGACCTTCCCGAATGAGTACGCTCGGTTCTAGACGCGACGTCCGTGGGTTCACGCTCGCGGAGATCCTGATCGCCCTCGCGGTGCTGGGCGTGGCCGGGATCACGGCCGTGACCCTGCTCGCCCAGCTCACGAAGGCGAACGTCGACGGCCGCGAGGACGTGCAGCGCCACGCCGTGGCGACGGCGGTCATGGAGAGTCTGCTGGTCCACGAGTTCGTCGCTCTCGGCAGCGGGACGACGTCGGGGACAGCACCGAGCGGCGAGCGTTGGACGGTGACGATCAGCGACGAGGACACCGACCTCCGCCGGCTCCGGGTCGAGGTCTCGTCGGACGGACGGACCGAGACCCTGGAGACGCTGCTGAGCAACCGGTTCTGAGGCTCCGGGAACGGAGGTGAGTGCATGAGGAACGATCGCGGCTTCACCCTGGTCGAACTGCTGGTGGCAACGGCGGTGGCCGTGATCGTGTCGGGCACGGTGTACGTGTTGATCGACGCCGGCATCGACATGCACGAGCGCGGAACCGAACTCGGCATGGCCAGCGTGGGCCTGGCCGGCGCCACGGCCGTTCTGCGTGCCGACGTGGCCCGCGCCCAGGACGTGCGGGTCGTCGCAGCCGATTCCCTGGTGCTCGACCGCGCGAACGGTGACCGGATCGCCTGGGCGAGCCGCGTCACCACCACCGGTCTCGCCCTGTTCCGGTCGGTCGACGAGGGAAGCGGCTTCTCGGAGCGTCCGAAGCGCGCGGTGGCCGAACTGATCGACGGGGCAACCGACCCGGCACGGACCGTCTTCACGGAGTTGGTCGACGGACGGATCCGCGCCCACCTGATCGCCGACGATCGCCACCTGTCGATCGAGGCCGCTCCCTGGAGCCGGCCGTGAACGCGTGCTCGGCGGCCGTCCGCGACCGGCGCGGATTCTCCCTGGGCCTCGTGCTCTTCGCCGTGGTCCTGCTCTCGTCGTTGGCCCTGACGATGAGCACGCTCACACTGGCCACGCGCACCGAGACGGTGCGCGATCTCGACGTCGACCGCGCGGCCTATATCGCCCGCGCCGGCTTCGAGCGCGTCTGCGCCGAGGCACTGCTGTCGTCCGACGACTGGTCGACCGTCGACGCCGATCCCTTCGGCACCGTGGACTTCGGTGCCGGCCGGTACCGCGTCTCGTTGATCGACCGCGCACCCGACAGCACGCGCGTCGAAGTCGTGGCCGCGCTGGGCACCGGCGAACGTCGCCTACGGTTCCGGGCGCATCGGATGCAGAACGAGGGAATCACGACGGGAGTCCGCCTCGTCGCCATCGAAGACCCGACCCTCGACGTGCTCACGCGCTAGGAGCCCCCCGTGCACCTCCCCGGCATCCACCTCTCCCGTCAACGCCGAACCGTGCTGGGCATGGACGTCGGCGCCGACGGCGTGCGCCTGGTGGCGGCCGACCGTCGCGCCGGTCGCTTCGAGGTCGACTGGATCGAGGAGATCTCGCTCACCGAACTGCAGGGCTTCGCCGACTACGACTCGGTGCTGCCGAAGCTGCAGGACGTGATCGCGCCACGCGTGAAGGGCAGCCTGGACGTCGCCACCGTGCCACCGTGGAACTCCGCGCGCGTGGTGATCGAGGAGATGCCGGCGATGGACGCCGAGCGCTTCCACCAGGCCGCGCACTGGTACTTCCAGAAGAACGCGCAGGAGGACATGCTCGATCCCGTGAACCGCGGGATCCCCCAGCCTCCGCGCACCACTCCCGACGGCCGCGACGTGATCGACGGGATCATGGCCTCGCTCGACGAGGTGATGATGCGAGGTCTGGCCGACCTCTGCCGCAAGCTCGACCTGCGCCTGCAGTGGCTGGTGCCGTCGGCCCTGTGCTATCCCGCCCTGCTGCGCGCGACCGGAGACCGGGAACACCGGGCACTGTTCCTCGACATCGGTGCCGGACAGTCACGCATGACCCTGTCGATCGACGGGACCGTCCGCCTGGTGCGCAAACTCAAGCCCTGCGCCAACGACCTGATCCGCGATCTCGGCGACGAACTCCAACTGGACTGGCCGACGGCGAACGCCGCCCTGCTCGCTCACTCCGGACTCGGCGCGCTCGCCACCGACGACCCCGAAGGCATCGCTGCCCGCGCGCGACCCGTCGTCGACCGCGCTCTCGATCGTCTGGCCCAGGCGCTCGAGGGCGAGATCCTGCGCAGCGCGGCCTACGTCGAGGCACGGCACGGCGAGGTCGTCGACCGGGTCTACCTGGGCGGTGGTCTGGGCGGGGCATCGGGCCTGATCGAGCGCCTCACCCCGGCCGTGCACCTCGACCTGGCGCCCCTCGATCCCTTCGCCGCGTGCTCGGCGGTCCCCGACCTGCCGGCGCCGGCCCGCACCCACTTCGCGCTGGCCACCGGGGCGGCGGCCCTGGCCCTCGAACACAGCGACGACGCGAACCTCCTGCTGGCCGATCGCGCTCCCTCCGTCGAACGGCGCCGCGCGACGCAGCGACGCACCTGGACCCCACGGCGCATCACTGCCGCGGCCACCGGTGCGCTGGCCCTGGCCACGGTGGTCGGGGTCGACCTCGGCCAGGAGCACCGGGTCGACCGACTGGAGGCCGAACGCGGTCGTCTGGAGCAGGAGCAGATCGACCTCCGGGTCCGCGCGCACGAGCTGACGGCGCGCGAGGATCTGTTCGCGATCGAGGGCCGCGTGGAGAGCCTGCGCGCCCTGTACCGCAGTCGGCGTCTGTTCACCCCGTTCTTCACGCAGGTCGTGGCCTGCCTGCCCGACGCCGCCCGCCTCGACCGCATCTCGATCGAACGGGCCCGCACCACGGCCGACAGTCTCGATGCCGGCAGCGCGCCGCTGGCCGTCCACCTGGGGGGGCGTACCGAGGACGTCGACGTGGTCGGTTCGTTCGTGGTGGATCTCGAGGACCTCGGGCTGCTCTCGCAGATCGAGGTGCTCAGGATCCTCGAGCGCGACGACGAAGGTCGCGAGCGCTGGTACGACTTCGAGATCCGCGGCGAGCCGGTGGTGCCGCGGCAGGAGGAGTTCATCGCGGCCCACACCGCGGACACCGATCCGGAGGTGGCCCGATGATCGCCATGTGGAACCGCTTGACGGTGTTCACCCGTGTGCTCGCGGTCATCGTGTTCGTCGCCGCCCTCGCGGGTGCGTACACACGACTTCGCTGGCAACCGCGGCAGGACACGCTGCAGCAGACGACGAAGGACGTCGCCGCTCTGCGCGACGACGTGCGGCACGCCCGCGCCCGTGTGGACCGACTCGAACGCGAGGCCGAACTGGCGCGCCGCTGGAGCAGCTACGCCCGCGTGCTCGACGAACAGTCCACCGGCCGTTCGCTGCGCGACGTCATCCGCACCTGTGGCACCGAACGCGGCCCCGACGTCGACGTCCGCCGTGCCGATTTCCAGCGAGCGTCGTCCGGACCGGACTTCGCCCGCCTCGGAGTGAAGCTGAGCGTGCGGGGGAACTACGATGCACTCATCGACCTGCTCCACGAACTGGACCGGGCCTTCCCGCCGATCGAGATCACCCGCACCACCCTGGCCCGTCCCGAGGCGTCGGACACCGGCGCCGCGATCGAGGCCGAACTCGAGGGGGTCATCCATGAGATCCGCTGAGATCGGATCGTGGTCGATCCTCGTCGCCGCGCTGGTCGGCCTGGGGCTCGGTTGTTCCTCCGGAGAGGAGCCCGACCCTGCTCCGCGGCCGGCCTCCGAGCCGGTGGCCCGGGCCGATCCGGCGCCCGTTCCCGACTTCCGCAGCTACGTGCTCGGAGACCTCCCGGCGCCGTCGACCGTCGACCGCGATCCCTTCGTCGATCGCGACGAGCCCGAATCCGCACCCGCGCCGCGCGTCCACACCCCCCGTCCCGTACCGGCCCCTTCGCTGCGCGGCATCGTGCGATCGCAGGGTCGCCTGGTCGCTCTGCTCGACGGCGGCTCGGCCGGCGTGGGCGACCACGTCGGCGGCTGGCGTGTGAAGGCGATCGACGCCCGCTCGGTGACCCTCGAACGCGGCCGGCGTGTGGTCCGGCGCGAGCTCTGAGAGCAGGAGGAGTGAGCATGGAGCGCATCCGACTCCGTCTCCGCGCACTGCTGGTGACCGTTCTGCTGCTTCCCGCCCTTGCCGGCGCGCAGGCCGATCTCCAGTACGACATGGAGTTCCGCGACGCCCCCGTCGCCGACATCCTGCGCGTGCTGGCCGAGCGCTACGACGCCAACGTGGCCGTGTCCGGCGACATCGACGCGACCACGACCGTGAACCTCCGGGGCATGGACCTCGAGGCCGCCCTCGACGTGCTGCTCGAGGGCTCGGGCTTCACGTGGCGGCGCGAAGGACGCGAGGGTCACGTGATCCGGGTGCTGAGCCGGACCACGCCGGTGACCGAGGTCTATCCGCTGTCCTACACGAACGCCTCCGAACTGGTGCAGGTGATCTCGGCGCAGGTCGCGGGCGTGACCGTGAACGCCGAGGCCCACTCGAACAGCCTGATCGTCAGCGGTCCCCTGTCCTCGGTGCGCGAGGTCGCATGGCTGGTCGAGAGCGTCGACCGCTACCGGGCACAGGTGAGCATCCGCGCCGAAATGGTCGAGGTCACGCTCGGCCAGGACGACGTCCGGGGAGTCGACCTGACCACGCTCTTCTCCGACGGCGACGTCGACGCCGACCTGAGCACCTCGTTCTCCGACGGCAACGAGCCGATCAATCTGAACATCGCCACCGTGCAGGGCGACTTCGACGTCCGCGGCCTGCTGGCCGCGCTGCGCGAGGACCGCGAGGCCCACCTGCTGAGCAGTCCCGAGATCACCACGCTCGACAACCAGCCGGCGAAGGTGCACGTGGGCGAGCGGGTCCCCTACCAGCGCGCCACCGTCGAGACGCAGACCGGCGCCACTCTCGCCGAGGTCGAGTTCATCGACGTGGGCGTGAAGCTCGACGTCATACCCACGGTGAGCGCCGACGACATGCTCTACCTGCAGATCCACAGCGAGGTGAGCGAGGTCCTCGACCAGAGCGTGCAGAACGTCCCGCGCATCGGGACGCGCGAGGCCGACACCCGGGTCCTCGTGCGCCACGGCGACACGGTCGTGATCGGCGGGCTGATGAAGGACAACGTGAACACCGTCACCCGGAAGGTGCCGATCCTCGGCGACATCCCGCTGCTCGGCATGCTCTTCCGCCGCGACGCCGTGCAGAAGACCAAGACCGAGTTCCTGGTCTTCATCCGTCCGTTGATCCTCGACGACCCCAGCGAGATGCGCGCCGACCGGCGCGCGCAACGCCTGAGGGATCGCGTGGTCGGCGACCGTTGATCAGACCAGGGCGCCGAGGGCGTCGTCGATCGCCTCGAGCAGCCGGCGATTGTCGGCCGGCTTCTTGAAGTAGGCCCGCGCTCCGAGCCGGTGCGCCCGGTCGCGGTTGCCGATCGGGTCGCGCGCCGAGAGCACGATCACCGGCATGTTCGACAGCTCCCCGATGCTCTGCAGCCGTTCCATCGCCAGGAAGCCGTCGCCCGCGGGCAGGCCCAGGTCGAGGATCATGAGGTCGGGGCGTTCCTTCCGGACCGTGGCCAGCGCCGTGTAGCTGTCGGCGGCCGTGATCACACCGTAGCCGTGGGCGCGCAGACGCATCCCGAGGCCCATGAGCAGGTCCTGGTCGTCGTCGACCACGAGGATCTTGTGTTCGGTCATTGGTCGGCTCCTTGTCGCACGGCGACGCGATCGTCGCTCGTCTCCAGTTCGGCCACCAGCCGAGCGACGGCGTCGTGCTCGTCGTGGGTAGCCAGTACGGGCGGCTCGATCTCCGAGACGCGATAGCCGTCGGGGAGATTCTCGACCCGGA
>CAZQHE010000139.1:0-10780 GCA_964593155.1 uncultured bacterium | reverse complement strand
ACTCGTCGAGGGTGTCTTTCCCCAGCCCTTCCTGCTGAACCGGCAACAGACCCGGCTGATCAGCGGTCCCGTCCGTGTGGCCTTCCCGCCCGACGTCGACGAGGTCGGCTGGAACTTCGGAGCCGTTCTCGTTCGTGGCGAAGACACCCCGTGGGTGGGCTCGTCGATCCTCCGTCTGATCCGGGACCGGTCGTGATCCCACCCGAGCCCTCGGGGCGCCGTCCGACGGCGGCGGCGCCCTTCGTCATCGCCCATCGTGGCAGCAGTGGCCGGGCGCCCGAGAACACCCTCGAGGCCTTCGACCGCGCGGTTCGTGAGGACGGGGCCGAGGGTCTGGAACTCGATCTCCATCGCTCGCGCGACGGCCACGTGGTGGTCCTGCACGACCGCACGGTCGATCGCACCACCGACGGACACGGTCGAGCGGCGGCGTTCACGCTGACCGAACTGCAGGCCCTCGACGCCGGCCACCACTTCCGCGACGAGCGTGGTGAGTTCTCCTTCCGCGGACGGGACGTGCGGATCCCGACCCTCGAGGAGGTCCTCGACCGCTACCCCGACACGTGGCTCTCGCTCGACCTGAAGGAGGGCGATCCCGTCACGGAGCGGCGGACGATCGAGCTCGTCGACGCGGCGGGTGCTCGGGACCGCGTCGTGGTGAGCGCGGAGTCGCCGCGCAGTGCCCGGCGCCTGGCGGACCTGGCGCCGGACCTGCCGCGGTTCTTCGACCGCGCCGCGGCCTGGCGCTTCTACCTGCGCCACCGCACCCGCTTCTGGCCCGGGTACCGCCCTCCGGGCTCCTCGCTGCAGATCCCCGTCGCGTACCGGGGGCGTCGACTCGACACGTCGCGCCTGATCGCCGACGCGCACCGCTTCGGCATCGCAGTGCGCTACTGGACGGTGAACGACACCACGACCATGGAACGCTTGATCGATCGCGGCGCCGACGGGATCATCACCGACCATCCCGCGCGGCTGCGGGACCTCCTGCGGAATCGGGGAATGCGATGAACCGCGCCGAGCGGGCATGGATCCTGTACGACGTCGGCAACTCCGCCTTCGCCACCACCATCATGGCGGCCGTCCTGCCGGTGTACTTCTCGCGGGTGGCGAGCGAAGGCCTCGACCCGGCGGTGGCCACGTCGAACTGGGGCTACGCCAACACGCTGGCCATGGCCCTGACCGCCTTCGCGGCCCCGGTGATCGGCGCCTTCGCCGATGCGGGATCGGGCCGCAAGAAGCTGCTCGGCGGCTTCGCCTTCGCGGGCGCGTTGTTCACCGTGGCTCTGTTCGGCGCCGGACCCGGCGACTGGATCCTGGTCGCCACGCTGTACGTGTTCGGCCGGATCGCCTTCGCCAGTTCGGTGGTGCTCTACGACAGCCTGCTCCCCCACGTGGCCCCACCCGAGGACTACGACAAGGTGTCGTCGCGCGGCTTCGGCTTCGGCTACCTGGGCGGCGGCATCCTCCTCGGACTGCAGGTGCTGGTGATCAGCTACCCGGGCTGGTTCGGGATCCCCGACACCAACTGGGCCACGCGGATCGTCTTCCTGACCACCGGACTGTGGTGGGCGGGATTCACCCTGCCGATCCTGCGGCAGGTGCACGAGCACGGCCCGGCCGATCCGAGCGTGGCCACCCTCGCCCCCATCCAGAGGTTCCGCGAGGCCTTCCGCCGTCTGCGGCGCACCTTCCGCGAGCTGCGGCGGTACCGCGAGGCGTTCAAGTTCCTGGTGGCCTTCTGGCTCTACAACGACGGCATCAGCACGATCGTGGTGATGGCCGCGGCCTTCGGTGCCGAGATCGGACTCGACCGCACCAAACTCATCCTGGCCATCCTCCTGGTGCAGTTCCTGGGCTTCCCCTTCGCGATCCTGTTCGGACGGTTGGCCAAGCACATCGGCACGCGCAACGCCATCCTGGTGGGACTGGTGGGCTACACGATCCTGTGCGGCTTCGCGTGGTTCGTTCACACCGAGCGCGACTTCTTCCTGATGGCCATCGGCGTGTCGATGTTCCAGGGCGGCTGCCAGGCGCTGAGCCGGTCGTTGTTCGCGAGCATGATCCCGCTCGACCGCAGCAGCGAGTTCTTCGGCTTCTACGACGTAAGCAGCAAGTTCGCGAGCATCATCGGGCCCGCACTGCTGGCGACGGTGGCCCGCTTCACCGGGGAGTCCCGCGACGGCGTGTTCGCGCTGATCGTCCTGTTCCTCGGCGGCATCGCGATCCTGACCCGGGTGGACCTGAAACGCGCGCGGGCCGAAGCCGAGTCTCAGTAGCGGAAACGCAGGCCGGTGGTCAGTTCCCAGTCGAACTCCTCGACGTCGTCGGGAGGCTCGGAGTCGTAGGTGGCGTCGACCGTCGTGGTCAGGGAGAAACCGCCCCCGAGCGGAGCCTCGAGACCGGCGATGGCGATCGCACGCATGTCGTCGAGCCGATCCCAGCGCGGCTGCACGAAGGTGGTGGCGGTGAGGGTCGAGCCCGCCGGCAGACGCCAGGCGAAGTCCAGGAAACTCGACAGGCGCTGGTCGGTGTCCTCGACGTCGTCCTCGCCGACGATGCGTTCGATCTCGACCATGTGGGCGGTGCCGAAACGCAGGTGCACGTGGTCCTCGCGCACCAGGTCGAAGCGCGCCCCGGCGCCGAGCAACAGACGCGAGCGAAGCCGCTGGAAGGGGTTGCGCTGCCACTGCACGAAGAACAGCGACTTCACGACCCGGCCGAAGGCACGGTTGTGGCGCAGGTGCACGAAGCTGTCGTCGGCGTTGTCGCTGCCATCGGCCCGCTCGAGGTCGTAACCGAGCATGATCCGCAGGCGCTGGACGTCGGTCGCCCACTGCAACGTGGCGTCGGTCTCGACGTCGAGGGTCTCGGTGTTGCCGCCCGAGGCCTCGAGCGCGGCGTCGAACGTCGCGTCGAAACCGGTCGCGGCGGGGTCGAAACCCTCCAGCGTGTTCACGATCTGCGCGTGGACGGGAGCCGCGACGGTGATCCAGGCGATCACGCCCAGAAGCAGCAAAGGCAAGGAGTCGTAACGGGCCCGACCGTGGTATAGTGCTGGCATCGCTCGCCTCTTCTTCAGCGCCCGGTCCCGATCCCACGAGGACTGAAATTCCATGGCGGACACGCTCGTGCTCCTGCGCCTCGAGCACCGCAACTTCCTGCGCGTGCTCGACGTGCTCGACGGTGTCGGCCGACGCATCGAGCGCGGCGAGGACTACGACGCTGCGCTGCTCGCCCTGATCTTCGAGTACCTTCTGGGATACCCCGACTGTTGTCACCATCCGAAAGAGGACCTGGTCCTGCGGCAACTGCGGCGCGTCGCCCCCGAAGAGGCCGAGCGGGTGGGGGATCTGATCAACGATCACCAGGAACTCGGGCAGCTCGTCCAACGGGCCGCCGAACACGCCCGTCGCGCGGCCGGTCGCGGCGACGCCACGCTCGCCGTGGAGGTCCGCCACGTCGCCGACGTCTACCGCGAGCACCTCGAGACCGAGGAGCGGGTGTTCTTCCCGACCGTCGAGCGTGTCCTGAGACCGGTGGACTGGGAGGTCGTCGATTTCACGATGTTCGACCAGCACGACCCCCTGTTCGACGAGCCGGCCGAGGACTATTACCAGCGCCTGCGAGGTGCGATCTTCGATCGGCAGGCCGGTGAACCGCCGCCTGGCGCGGCCGAGGCGGAAGGATGACCGCTCAGTAGCGGGCGAAGACCGCGGCTCCCAGGAACGGGGACCGGGCGACGAAGTCACCGGCGAATCCACCCTGCACCGTGGCCATCACTCCCCAGCGCGGGTCGATCTCGTAGAGGGTCTTGAGCACGGGCGCGACGACTCCCTGCTCGTCGAGGTAGAGCCCCGTTTCGAGGTTCGTGGGCACCGGCACCCGGTCGCCGTTGCGGAGGCTCTGCACGACCTCGATGCCGGCCACGAACCACCACCGGTCGAAGGGGCGCCGCCCGTATTCGAAGCCGGCACGCCACTGCTCCGAGTAACCGTCGGACCGCAGCGCCACTCCCGCGTGGAGCGATCCGTAGGACCGCGCGGAACCCCGGCCGACGGCCAGGCCGGGAACGACCGACCACGCGTCGATGCCGGTGCGCAGACCGGTGGCGGCGTCGAAGTCGGCCGTGGGCATCTCGACGTCGAGCCCGGCCGCGACGCTCCAGGCTCCCCGCGCGAGACGACGACGGACTCCCACGCGAACGTTGCCGAGGCCGGCCTTCCATCCCTCCTCGATCGTCAGTGGGAGCGCAGGATCGTCGACGACGTCGCCGGCCTCGAGCCATCGCCACGGAACGACCGCGGTCGCGGTCCAGCCCTCCGCGAGACCGTGCTCTAGATAGGCCTCGACCGTCGTGTCCTGCAGCTCACGTCCTACGCGGTACTCCTCGGTACCGTTCACGACCAGCCGGTCATAGGGAAGGATGGTGTAGACCGCGACCTGCGCATAGCCATGCCCGGGCTCCCGGGTCCAGGGACTCGTGGCCGCCGCCGACACGGCGAGAACCGCCAGCAGGAGCCCGACCAGTCCGGTGGTGAACGCAGGCTTCGTCATGGCTGGTCTCCCAGGGCCACGACCTCCGTTGGAGGCCGGTGTGATCACGGTCACGGCGGACGCACGCGCTGCCCCGCCCGGACCGGGGCCCGCCCGGTGGACCTCGCGCGCGATCGCACTATTGTGTGCGGACGCGCCCGGCGCGACCACCCGATTCCGCGCCGCTTGTGCCCTTCATCCTTCGCGAGGCAGACATGGAGACGATCAAGGCCCTCGAAACCCTCTACGGTTCGCTCGCCGAACGGCACGCGATCGGACGTCAGACCTACGGCCGGGCCCTGACCCTGACCGAGAAGATCCTGGTGGCCCACCTCGACGATCCGAAGGCGGCGCCCGAGCGCGGCGCCACCGTGGCCAGTCTCCGTCCCGATCGCGTGGCCATGCAGGACGCCACCGCGCAGATGGCCATCCTGCAGTTCATCAGCGCGGGCAAGCCGAGGGTCGCCGTGCCCACCACCGTGCACTGCGACCACCTGATCCGGGCCCGCGTGGGCGCCGACGCCGACCTGGCCGTCGCGAACGACGAGAACGCAGAGGTCTTCGAGTTCCTGCGCTCGGCGAGCGAGAAGTACGGCATCGGCTTCTGGAAGCCCGGCGCGGGCATCATCCACCAGGTCGTGCTGGAGAACTACGCCGCGCCGGGTCAGTTGATCATCGGCACCGACAGCCACACGCCCAACGGCGGTGGACTGGGTATGCTCGCCGTCGGCGTGGGTGGCGCCGACGCCGTGGACGCCATGGTCGGAATGCCGTGGCAGGTGCTGTGGCCGAAGATCATCGGCGTCAAGCTCACCGGGAAGATGAGCGGCTGGACCGCGCCGAAGGACGTCATCCTCAAGCTGGCCGGCCTGCTCACGGTGAAGGGCGGCACCGGTGCGATCATCGAGTACTTCGGCGAGGGCACGAAGTCGATCAGCTGCACCGGCAAGGCCACCATCTGCAACATGGGCGCCGAACTCGGAGCCACGACCAGCGTGTTCCCCTTCGACGAGGCCATGGCCCGCTACCTCGAGGCCACCGACCGCGAGGCGGTCGCCGCACTCGCCCAGAAGCACGCGCCCGAACTCGTGGCCGACCCCGAGGTGCACACCGACCCCGGGACCTACTACGACCAGATCGTCGAGATCGACCTGTCGACGCTCGAACCGCACATCGTGGGCCCGCACACCCCGGACCTCGCCCGTCCGATCAGCGAGATGGCAAAGGCCGTGCAGGACGAGCACTATCCCGACGAACTGAGCAGTGCGCTGATCGGCAGCTGCACGAACAGCAGCTACGAGGACATCGACCGCTCGGCGAGCATCGCGCGCCAGGCCCGGGACAAGGGCCTGAGGACCGCCACGCAGTTCATGGTGACGCCGGGCAGCGAGCAGGTCCGCGCGACCATCGCCCGCGACGGTCAGCTGCAGGAACTGACCGAGATCGGCGGCACCGTCCTGGCCAACGCCTGCGGTCCGTGCATCGGCATGTGGCAGCGTGACGACGTGCCCAAGGGAACGAAGAACTCGATCCTGACCAGCTACAACCGCAACTTTCCGCGGCGCAACGACGGCAACCCCGACACGCTGGCCTTCATCGGCAGTCCCGAGATCGTCACCGCCATCGCCCTGAGCGGCCGGCTGAGCTTCAACCCGCTCACCGACACGCTGACCAACGAGAAGGGCGAGCAGGTGAAGCTCGATCCGCCCACCGGCGACGAGCTTCCCGACGGCGGCTTCGACGCCGGCGAACGCGGTTACCAGGCGCCCGCCGCCGACGGCAGTGCCGTGGAAGTCGTGGTCAGACCCGACAGCGAGCGCCTGCAGTTGCTCACGCCCTTCGAGCCGTGGGACGGCGAAGACTTCTCCGACCTGCGCGTGCTGGTGAAGGCGCAGGGCAAGTGCACCACCGACCACATCAGCCCGGCCGGTCCGTGGCTGCGCTTCCGCGGACACCTCGACAACATCAGCGACAACATGTTCATCGGGGCCGGTAGCGCCTTCGGCCACGAGCCCGGCAAGGGCAAGAACCAGCTCGACGGCTCGATCGACGGCTACAGCAAGATCGCGCGGGCGTACAAGGAGCACGGCATCGGCTGGATCGCCGTGGGCGACGACAACTACGGCGAGGGCAGCAGCCGCGAGCACGCGGCCATGGAACCGCGGCACCTCGGCGGCAAGGCGGTGCTGGTGCGCAGCTTCGCGCGCATCCACGAGACCAACCTGAAGAAGCAGGGTGTGCTGCCGCTGACCTTCGTCGACCCGGCCGACTACGAGAAGGTGCAGGAGGACGACCAGGTCGACATTCTCGGGTTGACCGAACTCGCCCCGAAGAAGAACGTGACCGTCGTCCTGAAGCACGCCGACGGCAGCGAGGATCGCTTCGAGGCGAAGCACACGCTGACCGACGAGCAGATCGAGTGGTTCCGCGCCGGCAGCGCCCTCAACCTGATCCGCCAGAAGGAACAGGGCTGATCCGGCCACCCGCCGCACGCGGCGGGCGAGCACGGGAGCGGAGATGGATCTCTCGCTCGTCACCCGGCTCCGGCTGGGCGTGAGCAGCTGTCTACTGGGTGAAGCGGTTCGCTACGACGGGTCGGACGAGCACGACCACTGGGTGGCGGACCGCTTCGGTCCCATGGTCGAGTGGGTGCGCGTGTGCCCCGAGGCCGAGGCCGGACTCGGCATTCCCCGCCCGAAGATCCAGCTCGAGACCGCAGGCGGTTCGGTCCGCGTGCGCGAGGTCGAGGCCTCGACCGACCACACCGACCGTCTGCAGGGCTGGGCCGACGAACGACTCGGCGATCTCGACCTCGACACCCTCGACGGCTACGTGTTCAAGGCCCGCAGCCCGAGCTGCGGCGTGAACGGCGTCGACGTCTTCGCCGGCGGCAACGCGGTCGACCGGGCCCGCGGCTTCTTCGCCGAGCGTCTGCTAACCGTCGATCCGCACCTGCCCTCCTGCGACGAGGCCGACGTTCAAGTGCCCGAACGGCGTCGGCACTTCCTCGAGCGGGCCCAGGCTCGTTCACGGTGGCGGCAGCGGATCGCCACCCTGCCCTCCGACGAGGTGTCGCGTGGGGCGGCCGTGGCCGACCTCCTCGAGCGCCACGCCCTGCTCCTGGTGTGCCGCGAACGGACCCCGATCGCCTTCGATCGCTGCGGCGCCGACAACGCCGCGCTGCGCGTCACCGGCCAGCTCCTGGCCGAGGGCATGCACCACCCACCCACCGTGGCCGGCCACGTGCGCGCCCTCGCCTCGCTGTTCGACCGCATGACCGGCGTCACGGCCCACGAACGCGCCGGACTGGGCGTGTTGATCGATCAGGTGGAACGGGGCGAGACCGACGTCGAGGTCGCGCGCCAACTCGCGCGCGGACTCGTGCTGCGCGCGGGCGACGCGTGGTCGCGCCGGCAGCACTACCTGGATCCCGTTCCGGTGGCCAGCTCCTAGGAGCCGTCGCCACGCACCGGTTCGAAGCCGATCCGGTCGATCGGATTGACCACGCTCGAAGCCAGGTTCGACAGATGGGCGCTGATCCGCTTGAAGTAGCGCGCAGTCAGCGACCCGACCACGGCGTGGCACCCGAACACCTGGTCGTCGGCGCAGAATCCGTCGACCAGGTCCTCGCAGCGTCGCCCGAGACCGTGCTGACGGTCCATCACCTGCGTCCCCAGGTGGACGTCGCCGTTGCGGATGGTCTCGATGGTGTCCTCGAAGAGCGACAGCAGCTCACCGCGGTAGGTGACCAGGTGATCGAAGCCGCCGCCCGCGGGCCAGGGACCGCGCAACCGCGGCTTGAGTTGGTCGATGTTCTTGGCGTAGTCGCCGATGCGTTCCACGTCGCCGATCGTCGACAGAAGGATCACCGAGGTCGTCAGGTCCACGCTGGGCTGCACGACCAGGTGCTCGAAGACCATGCGGCGGACCTCGATCTCGGCCGCGTTGATCTGCTGATCGGTGCCCATGACGTCGAGATCGACGGCTTCACCCAGAATCAACCCGCCCGACACCTGCTCGGTGAATCGACCGGCCAGAACGAGGGTCTCGTCGGTGAGCTTCACCGCGGGCACCAGGAGGTCCTTGGCACGCAAGGCGTCGTAGAGAGACTTGAACATGGCGCGGCCTCCTCGTGGGCGATCGGAAGATTCATATATAAAGCAATGATCAAGAGAGTACCAAGTATCAAGAACGGTGCCACGGGTCGGAATCCGTCGCCGGTGCGGTGGCGAATCCGGGGGCAACGGGTTTGCGTAGCACCGTCCCCGACCTCTTCGCTCCCGAAAGGCCCCACCGTGGACGTCCGCGATCTCCCGGCGCTGAACGCCACCCTCAACAGCATCGCCGCCGTGCTCCTGGTCCTCGCCTTCGTGGCGATCAAGCGTGGCGACGTCGATCGGCACAAGAAGCTCATGCTGTCGGCCACCGCGGTCAGCGCCGCGTTCCTGACCAGCTACCTGATCTACCACTTCGGGTTCGGCTCGGTGCCCTTCACCCACCAGGGGACCGCGCGGACGGTCTACTTCGCGATCCTGATCCCCCACGTGATCCTCGCCACCGTGCAGGTGCCGCTGATCCTGTTCACGCTGTGGTTCGCCCTCCGGGGCCGGTTCGAGCGGCACCGGCGGGTCGCACGGATCACCTGGCCGATCTGGATGTTCGTGTCGGTGACCGGCGTGCTCGTGTATTTCATGCTGTACCAATGGTTTCCGTCGGCCGAGCTGGCCACGGCGGCGGGCGTCTGAGCCATCACACCCCTTCGGTTGCTGCATTCCGGGATCAGCGTGATACCTTTCCGACTCCCGGTGGCTACGCCCCGGGACCGTCGAATCAAGCCCTGGCGAGGCGCTCCGAGCCCGATGCGGGCCCGTGGCCACCCCCCGCTCGCTCGTTCTGGACTCGAGGAGATCCGATGACCTACGTCGTGACGCAGTACTGCGTGGACTGCCGCTACACCGATTGCGCCGAGGTATGCCCCGTCGAGGCCTTCCACATCGGCCCACGCATGCTGTACATCAACCCGGAGACCTGTATCGACTGCGATGCCTGTGTGCCCGCGTGCCCGGTCAGCGCGATCTATCCGGAGGACGACGTCCCCGAGAAGTGGGCGCACTGGACCGAGATCAACGCCGAGGAGTGCGAGCAGTACGACACGATCGTCGAGAAGATCGATCCGCTGCCGACGGCGAAGCCCCTCGAGGAACTCGAGAAGATGGAAGAGGAAGGCACCCTTCCCACCTACCCCTGAGGTCGAGTCCACGAACCGGGGGCGCCCCGACGCTTGCCGGGGCGCCCGCCGGCCGCTACCTAGTGCACTTGCACCAGGGCCGCCCGGCGCCGGTGCATCCCCGGCCCACGAGACGCGCCCCATGCAGTTCCTCGTCGACCTCGTCGAACTCACCAAGCCACGCCTGGCCACCCTGGTCCTGTTCACCACCGGGGTCGGGATCCTCGTGGCGCCCGTCGACCTGCCCCTGGTCGAGGCGCTCGAGGCCATGCTGCTGACCGCCATGGTCGTGGCCTCGGGGACGACCCTCAACATGTACCTGGAGCGCGACGTCGACGGCCTGATGCGCCGGACCGCCGATCGTCCCCTGCCCACGGGCCGTCTGTCGCCGCGGGTGGCGCTGGTCTTCGGCGTTCTGCTGCTCGTCGTCTCGCTGCCGCTGCTGGCCTGGCGGGTGAACGTGCTCACCGCCGCACTCGGGGTGATGGCCTGGGCCGTGTACCTCTTCGCGTACACGCCGCTCAAGCGCCGCAGCGTGGCCGCGGTGTACGTGGGCGCGATTCCCGGCGCCACGCCGGTGCTGATGGGATGGACGGCCGCCACCGGTGCGCTGGAGGGTCCGGCGCTGGCCCTCTTCGCCATCCTGTTCCTGTGGCAGATCCCGCACTTCGTCGCCATCAGCATCTTCCGCCGCGACGAGTACGCGGCCGCCGGGCTCAAGGTGCTCCCCGTGGAGTACGGCCACCGCCACAGCATCTGGCACATGTTCGGCACCTGCCTGGGGCTGATCGTCGCCAGCATCCTGCCGATCCTCTACCAGGTGGGCGGGCCGCTCTACACGGTCACCGCCCTGGTGCTGGCCGCAGGCTCGCTCGCCGGTGCGGTGTGGGGAATGCGGCCGAACTCCGGACCGCGCTGGGCCCGCGGGTACTTCTTCGGAACGCTGGTCTACCTGCCGGTGCTTCTCGGCGTGCTGGTGGTCGACCAGTTCGTCCGTCTCTAGGGCCGATCCGGTAG
>CAZQHE010000138.1:0-10968 GCA_964593155.1 uncultured bacterium | reverse complement strand
CGAAGGTGCGGTAGGCCCGCGCCAGGTCGTCGGCGGCGGTGGAACGCGCCAGGGTGGGCGCCTCGTCGGTCCACCAGGGCGAGGCGGCCGTCGCCGGAGCCGCGGCTGCGAGCGCGAGACACACGATTCCCAGCACCGTGGCCGGTGCGAGACGGGAGCTACGGAACATGGGAAACACCTCTCGGGACGATGTCGGGCACTGGGGGGCGGCGGTAGGTGCGGCGCGATCGGCTGGAAGGAAACGGACCCTGAAGCAGGATCGGCGCCCCACCCGGGGACGGCCAGCTCCGTCCACGAGTATGCAGCGGACCGACCCTGGAATGCAAGATGGCCCCGGATTCCCGGCGACGCCGCCTGGTGGCGCAGAGATCCCGTTGTAGACTCCAGCGGACCGGCGACAGGCGTCCGCGACGATGTCGCCGGCCTCACCCGGCCACAGAGAGGAGATCGACATGGGAGTCGTGGACGGACGCAGAGTCGTCGTACTCGGAGGCGCCGGCGCGGTCGGCGAGGGGATCTGCCGCGTGCTGCTGCAGCAGGGAGCGCGGGTGGCGGTCCCGGCCCGCGATCAGGACAAGCCCGAGCGCCTGCGCGAGGCCCTGGGCGACCCCGAGGGCCTGGTCACCCTGGTCGGCGAGGCGGCCCACCCCGACCACGCGGCCGGCGTCCGCGACGAGATCCTCGAGCGCCTCGGCGGCGTGGACGACGTGATCGTCTCCATGGGGGGTTGGGTCCAGAACGGCAAACTCGTCGACGACGACATCGGCGTGTGGATCGACCGCGTGTCGCGCAACAACGTCCTGGCCCACCTGGTGGCCGCGCAGACCTGGATGCCGCACCTGCTCGAGCGTGACGCGGGGAGCTTCCTGATGATCAACGGCAGTGCCGGCCTCGAGCCCATCCCCGAGGCCGGCTTCGTGAGCATCGCCGCCGCCGCGCAGCTCATGATCAAGGACGTGCTGGTGGCCGAGCACCCCGACGCGAGCGTCCGGGTGAACGCCCTGGTCCTGATGACCCCCATCCGTTCCTACAAGCTCACCGAGGGCGACCCGGAGTGGCTGCACTGCGACGAGGTGGGCTCCATGTGCGCCCACCTGCTGTCCGACCGCGGCGCCGACGTGCGGGGCGAGTCGATCGAGTTCGGCCGTCACGATCAGGTCCCGACCCTCTGAACCACGACGCAGGCCCGAATCCGGTGGCGAGCGGGCGCACCTGGTCTACCCTGGTCGTCACCGGGACCGAAGAACCCATATCGCAGGAGAGACTTTCGATGGCCGAGATCACGCTCAAGGGGAATCCCGTTCACACCAGTGGCGACCTGCCCGCAAAGGGTGACAAGATCACCGACTTCAAGCTGGTCGACGTCGACCTCGCCGAGAAGTCCCTCGCCGACTTCTCCGGCAAGAAGAAGATCCTGAACATCTACCCGAGCCTCGACACGCCCGTCTGCGCGACGTCGGTGAAGAACTTCCACGCCAAGGCCGCCGACCGCGACGACGCGGTCGTCCTGAACATCTCGGCCGACCTGCCCTTCGCCAGCAAGCGCTTCTGCGGTGCCGAGGGCGTGGAGAACGCCGAGGTGCTCAGCACCTTCCGCAGTGGCTTCGGCGAGGACTACGGCGTGCTGATCATCGACGGCCCGCTGGCCGGTCTGATGTCGCGCGCGGTGATCGTGGTCGACGAGAACGACAAGGTCGTCCACACCCAGCAGGTGGGCGAGATCACCGACGAGCCGGACTACGACGCAGCCCTGGCCGCCCTCTGATCGCTCGGGCGCGTCGTCCGCGCCCGGTGGGAATCCCGCTCCGGCCCCGGCCGGGGCGGGGTCCGTCTCCCCCCGGACCTCCACCATGCCCGAACTTCCCGAGGTCGAACGGGGCCGTCGGATCGCCGAAGCCGCGGCCCGCGGCCGGCGCATCGCTCGCGTGAAGTGCGCCGACGATCGCATCGTCTACGACGGCGTGGCTCCCTCCACAGTGCAGCGCCGACTGCGCGGTCGCCGCGTGGAGGCCGTGCACCGTCACGGCAAGCAGCTGTGGTTCGAACTCGACGAGGGTCCGCACCCGCTGTTCCACTTCGGGATGACCGGTGCCTTTCGCGTGCCGCGGCAGCCGGATCTGCAGCTGCGCACGGGGCCGAAGGTCGACGGGCACGAGGCCTGGCCCCCGCGCTTCACGAAGATCCACCTGTTCCTCGACGACGGCGGCGAGCTGGTCATGACCAACGCCCGGCGTCTGGGCCGCATTCGGTTGCGCCGCGATCCCCGCAACGAGCCACCGATCTCGGAGCTGGGCTTCGATCCGCTGCTCGGGTTGCCGTCGCCGAAGCCCTTCGTCGAACGGCTCGGGCGGCGCACCGGCACCATGAAGGGCGTGCTCATGGACCAGTCCTTCGCGGCGGGCGTGGGCAACTGGATCGCCGACGAGGTCCTGTACCAGGCCGGAATCGATCCGCGGCGCCGGGCGAACACCCTCGACGAGCAGGAGATGCTGGCCGTGCGCCGTGCGTTGCGCGCGGTGGTGCGCAAGGCGGTCGAGGTGGACGCCGACAAGGGTCGCTTTCCGCGGAACTGGTTGTTCCACGTGCGGTGGGGGAAGAACCTCCAGGCGCAGGCGGCAGGGGGCGAGGCCGTCGAGTTCCTCACCGTGGGTGGACGGACCACGGCCTGGGTTCCGGCAAGGCAGCGTTGAGGCGTTTCGGGCGTGGCCTCCGTGGCCGGCGGCCGCTACTCTCGGCATCCGCGGTTGCATCCATCCCCGTGCCCGAGTTCCGGGAGTCGACCATGCGCAGTTTCACCTTCGCCCTCGTCCTCGCCCTGGCCACGGCCGCCTCCCCGCCCGCCCGGGCCGCAACGCCTCCGGCCGAACTGCTCCGGTTGGTTCCCGCCGATCCGCTGGCGGTGGTGTACGTGCCGTCGGTCGAGACCCTCGAGCACGACGTCCGGTCGCTGGTCGAGGTCTTCGCGCCGGAGAGGGCCGAGGAGTTCTCCTTGATGGAGATGCTCCCGCTCGAGATGCGTGGTCTGGAGGAGATCATGGATCCCTCGAGGCCGGCGGTGGTGGTCCTGCGGCTGATGCCGGGCACGCCGACGCCCATGTTCTCGATGCTCGTCCCCCTGAGCGATCCGTCGATCACCCCCGACGCGATCGAGAGCCGATTGCAGGTGCGGCCCCTGGCCCTCGACGACGGCTACGCCGTGCTCGGGACCGACACCGCCTACGCGCCCGGTGACGGGAACCCTTCCCTGCTGGCCGACGTGTCGGCCGCCGACCTGACCGCGCGCGTGGACATGGCGGGCCTGTTCCGGGCCCTGGGACCCATGCTCGACATGTTCGTGCAGATGGCCCTGACGCAGCCGCGCGAGGGCGAGGACGGTGCTCCGCCCCGCTCGCTGGCCGATGACGAAGGGGCGCGGGCCGCGCTCGAGGTGGTGGACATGCTGCGCGACGGACTGGCGACGCTGGAGGTCACCGCCGACGTCGACGGCGAGCGTATGGAGTTGGGCGGTGGGATCGAGTTCCTCGCGGACGGCCCGCTCGCCCTCGGGCCACAGGGCTCGCTGGACGACGTGTGGACCTACACCGGTGCGCTCGAACCGGAGGCCGGCGTGTACATGGTCTCGGCCCTGGATCTGCGGAACCTCGAGCCGCTGATCCGTGGCGTCCTCGGTCTGACCAGCGAGATGTCGCCGCAGGGCGGTGGCCTGGACGTACCGTCGGCCCTGTGGGAGGTGCAGATGGGCTCGCCGGCGCTGATGGAGTCGATGAGCCTGACCCCGTACGTGGGGTCGTTCCACTTCGACGCCGAGGGTCCGCACATGCGCTGGATCCTGCCGACCACCGACCCCGCGGCGTTGGCCTCCGCCACGGTCCGAGCGTGGGAAGCGGCCGAGCCGGTCGGGCTTCGGGCCCGGTGGGCGGAGCCGCGTCGGATCGCGGACTTCGACGTTCGAACGGCGGAGCTCGAGGTGGACATGGAGACCATGTTCGAGACCCATTCCGACGCCGACCTCGACCCGGAGGGCGGGGAGGCCGAGATGATTCGTTCGATGATGGACCTCTGGCTGTCGGCCCTGTGGGTCGCGACGGGACCGGACCTGGCCGTAATGGCCATGGACGACGACGCCGCGGCGATCGGCGCCCTTCTCGAACGGGTGACCGGCTCACCCGCCGGCGAGGCGCCGGCCGAGCTCGTCGAGGCGCGGCGGTGGGCCGGCGACGACGCCCTGGGCGTGGCCGTCGTCGACATGGGTCGGGTCTTCCGTATGCTGAGCGACGCGCTGCCGCAGTCGAGCGACGACGTCGACTTCGAGGCCATGCGGGCCGCCTTCGCCGACGCGCCCTCGGCCCCGGTCCACGGTGCCAGCCGGGTCGACGGGTCCTGGCTGCGCGGCCGCATGGAGATGCGGACCGAGTCCGCCCGGGCCCTCTGGTCGCTCTTCCTGGAGCTGAACGAGTCCGACCTCTAGACCTCTAGTCGCCGCCGGTCTCCACCGGCGGGAAGACCACTTCGGCCGTGGGGTCCTCCTCGTAGACGACCCCGTGGCCGGGGACCCACTCGCCGTTCTTCAGATACTCGGAGTGGCTCTCGAGCCGGCCGTCGTCGAGGATCCGCGAGGTCGACCGCACGGCGGTGACGCCTTCGGTCGAACCGACGACCTCCTCGTGCGACACGAACATCCCGTCGTCGGCGACGATGGTGCCGGTGGTGTAGAAGCCGGCCGTGGTGAAGTAGAAGTAGATCAGGCGCTCGCGCTCGCGGTCGTACATCACCATGGTCTCGCCGCCGTACTCGCCGTCGTTCAGCGAGTGGACGATCCGGATCCCCTGGCCGTTCAGGGCCCACTCCCAGCGCTGCACGTCGACCCGCGGATCCTCGGGCGTGGAGTCGACGAATTCGCCACGCCAGGTCTTGCCCACGAAGGGCGCGAGCGGCGCGAGGTGCTCGTCCGGGGTCACCGCCCCGGCCGTCGGCGGGGCCAGGAGCACGGCGAGCAGGGCGACGGTCACCGTCGGGTGGAGCTGGCGCATGGCGGTCGACCTCGGTCCGTGAGAGGGGCGCGGATTCTCGTCGTGGCGACGCTGCTATGGCAAGGACGGATCACCCCGTGCCCCGTGCCCCCGAATCGGCCACCGGCCCCCGGGTCTCGGTGAAGGTCATCCCCTCGTCGGCGAGACCGCGCAGCACCGGGCCGTGGATCGACGGGTGCAGCGGGATGTGCGCGCCGACCAGGTCGAGTTCTCCGGTCAGCAGCAGACGCGTCACCGACACCACCGGCGCCCCGACGCTGCGGGCCATGGCGGTGAAGCCGTCGGGATCGCCGCGATGGACCATGGTCGAGCCGACGTGTTCGGCGGGCCGGTCCTCGTACTCGACGTCGAGCTCGTGCTTGACGATCACCACGTCGCGGTCACCCGCACGCAACGGCATCTTGCGCGCCAGGAGGTTCGTGAGCATGGCCGCGGCCGTCTCGCCCTGCCCCTCGATCTTCTCGTCGGAGAACAGGCCCAGCCATCGGAGGTTCTCCATGATCCGGCCCGTCGGGCTGATGTCGAGGAACTTCGACACCCGTTCCTCGATGTCGGGCACCCGGTCGCCCGCCAGGGTCATGGGCAGGAACATCTCGACGACCTCGCGGTAGGTCCGGTTCTCCAGATCCGGGATCCGCAGGTGCTCGTTCGGCAGCCCCAGGGCGACGATCCGCGACCAGGTCTCGCTCCAGCCCGGATAGCGCAGGGTGCCGCGGATCATCGTCTCGACCTCGTCGAGCCCGAAACTCTGCATGTAGCTGAGCGAGTCGCGGTTCGGGTAGGCCTCGAGCCGGCCGACGCCCTCGACGTCGACGTGCCAGGTGTGGTGGAAGACGTGGTGGAAGGGCACGCACTTGATCCGCCCGTGCTCCATGTACTGCGCACCCGTCTCGCTGCTCATGGCCACGTTGCGCGGGTTCCAGGTGACCACGTAGCGCATGGGATTGGTGTCGGCGCTCTCCGGCGCCGGGATTCCGCTGCCGTAGCTGCGGAAGGCGCGCACGTGGCCGCCCTCGCGGTCGACCTGCTCGATCAGCGACATGGCCGACATGTGGTCGATCCCCGGATCGAGCCCGAGCTCGCACAGCAGCAGCGTGTTCTTGCGTACGGCCTCCTGGTGCAGGTCGCGGATCGCCCGTGTGCGGTAGCTCACCGACAGCATCGGCGTGGAGTGCGCCAGGCAGTCCCAGGCCACCAGATCGAGGAAGCGGGGCGACAGCATGTTCACCACGACGTCCGCCTGACCGATCCAGCGGTGGCGGCTCTCGCCGTCGTTGATGTCGAAGGCGATCGCCCGGCCCCGCGCGTGGTCGCCCACCCGGCGCGCCGCCAGGTCGGCATCGCGGTCGCCCACGGTGACCTGCCAGTCGTGTTCCTGCGCCAGGTCGAGCAGACGCGAGATCAGGTAGGGCGCGCTCTGTCCGGCGCCGAGGACGAGGATCTGCTTCACGGTTCTCGCGGTGGGGTCGGGGGCCGTGGGGGCGACGGGCGCGACGACGAGGGGCGCCCGCCGGCCGGCGGACGCCCCAATGTGTACGGGCCGCGGCCGGGGCGCAACTCCCGTTCGCGGCCGGGCGACGCCGGCTCAGCCTCCGACGAAGGTGCCGAAGACGCCGAAGATGTTCAGCAGCACGATGAAGATCACCACGGGGCAGACGTAGCGGACGAAGGCCCACCAGAACGAGATCGAGCCCTCGGAGATGTCGCTGCCCTGCTTGAGCTCGGCGGCCGCCCCGCGACGCCCCCACACCCAGCCGACGAAGACCGACAGCAGGAGCGCGCCCAGCGCCAGCGAGATGTTTCCCCAGAGGAAATCCATCACCGACAGGAAGTCGCTCTTTCCCAGGAACGAGAATCCCTCTCCGCCGAGTGCCGGAACCGCCCCCTGCGACAGGGCCGACGGCAGCCCGATCAGGAAGCACACGGCGGCGACCGTCCACACGCTCTTGCGTCGCGACCACTTCTTCTCGTCGACGGTGTAGCTCACCACCACCTCGAGCAGCGACACGGTCGAGGTCAGTGCCGCCACCGACAACAGCAGGAAGAAGATCAGCCCGATCACCTGACCGGCGGGCATGGCGTCGAAGACGTTCGGCAGGGTCATGAAGACCAGGGCCGGACCGTCGGCCGGATCGGCGCCCACGGCGAAGACCGCGGGGAAGATCATCAACCCGGCGAGCAGGGCGATGCCGGTGTCGAAGAGCGCCACCGAGCCGCCCGCGATGCGGAGGTTCGAGGTCTTGGGCAGATAGCTGCCGTAGGTGATCATCGCGCCCATGCCCAGGCTGAGCGAGAAGAAGGCCTGCCCCAGCGCGGCCAGGACCACCGGCCCGTCGACCTTCGAGAAGTCGGGTTTCAGGTAGAACTCGAGTCCGGCGCCGGCGCCCGGCAAAGTGAGCCCCCGGATGATCACCACGAACATGAGCACGAGCAGGATCGGCATGAGGACCTTCGCCGCGCGCTCGATTCCCTTCTCCACGCCGCCCAGCACCACGAAGACCGTGAACAGCATGAACAGCGCGAACAGCGGCACCACGACGACCGGGTTCGCGATGAACTCGGTGAAGGGGAGGTCGTGGGCCACGAATCCCTTGAAGATGTAGCCGAACACCCAGCCGGCGATGACTCCGTAGTAACTGAGGATGAAAACCCCCGTCAGGACGCCGAGCGCCCCGACGATCCACCACGGGGTGTTCGGAGCGATTGCCTTGACCGCCCCCACCGGATTCTTGTGTGCAGAGCGACCGACCAGCAGCTCCGCGAACAGATACGGCAGGCAGATCAGCGCGATGCACGCCAGGTAGATCACCACGAAGGCGGCCCCGCCGTTCTCGCCCGCCACGTAGGGGAAGCGCCAGATGTTGCCGAGGCCGATCGCCGATCCGGCGGCGGCGAGCACGAAGCCGAGGCTCGATCCCCACTGTCCGCGTGCGGGTTGCTCTTCCTGCGTCTGCATCGGTTCTCCTGCGTGCTGCGGCGGGCGATCCGCGCCGGGTTCGAGTGGACCGGGACCGTGCACCCGCCGGGCGCACGAGCCGGCGAGTCTAAGGATGCGATGAGGAAACGGTCAAGGTTCGCGAATCTGGCGAAAGTCGGGCGAGAATCACGTTTCAGGTGGATGGAACCCGATCGGTGGGCCTGCTATACTCCATCGGTCCGTTCCGTGCCGGAAGCAATTCTCGGCACGCGGGCGATCGTACCCCAATCCAACCTCGAGTGCTTCAGTAAGGAACCCCATGATCAAGAGGCTCACGACCATCGTTTCGACCGTCGCTCTCGTGGCCGGTGCCGCCGGTGTGGCCACCGCCCAGACGAGCGCAGAGCTCCACGGCGACCCCGGCTGCGCGCCGAGCCCGTTCGAAGGCGACACCGTCACGCTGACCGGCGTCGTGTACGTCGAGGCCGGCACCTACAACAGCGGCTCGGTGTACTTCCAGGACAACACCGACGGCGGCATGACCTTCTTCGACTCGGCCTTCCAGGGCGTGCTCGCCGAGGGTGACGAGATCGAGGTCACCGGAACCGTCGGTGCCTTCAACGACGAGATCCAGCTCAACGGCGTGACCGTGAACGTGCTCAGCTCCGGCAACTCCGTCACCCCCGTCACCCTCACCACCAGCGACCTGGCCGACGGCACCGATCAGCTCGGCAACTTCGTCGAGGTCGAGGGCGTTCTCAGTATCGTCAGCTCCGGCTTCAACAGTGTGTACGAGGTCGACGACGGCAGCGGCCCGGTGCTCGTGTTCGTCGACGGCAGCACCGGCATCGACACCGCCGCTCTGGACGCCCTCGCGGGCGACATCGTGCGTGTCCGTGGCGCCAGCAAGTGCTTCGACGGCGTCGGCGAGGTCCTGCCCCGTCGCGACTCCGACATCGAGCTGCTGACCGTGGACAACGACGAGAGCAGCTTCGGCGAGGTCAAGGCCCGCTTCTAGGCCCGGCCTCCGATCCACACCGATCACGAAGGGGCGTCCCGTGCGGGGCGCCCCTTCTCCGTTCCGACTAGGCCCGATTGCCGGTCAGCCAGTCCGCGATCACTCCCGCCGCCTCGAGCGTCGCCGGGCAGTGGATCTCGAGGAAGTGCTCGTCGAGCGGGCGGTCGGTCGGGACCTCGCGCGCGGCGACCATGGCGCGGGCGCCGTCGAAGTTCACGTAGGCGAGCCGCGCGGTCAGCTCGTCCGGTGGGCGCCCGAAGTCGCTGCCGGGCAGGATGGCCACGCCGGTCTCCTCGAGCAGGCGCTCGCACAGGTCGCGGCTGGTGCGGATTCCGCGCGCGGCGAGCGCCTCGCGGTGGTTGCAGAAGTCGGGGAACAGGTAGAAGCCGCCGCGAGGGTCGATCACCTCGGCCCCGGCCTCGCGCAGGCGTGCCGCCAGGGTCCGGCCCAGCGCACGCAGGACGCGGCGGCTCTGTTGCAGGTACTCCTCGATCTCCAGTCCGCCCTCGAAGGCCCGGACCGCGGCGTACTGGATCGGCGCCGAGGTCGAGGTGTAGGTCTCGCTGGCCACGGCGGCCATGGCGTCGAGCAGCCAGCACAGACCCGGCGGGAAGGTGAAGGTCCCCAGCCGCCATCCGCCGGCCCCGCACCACTTCGACAGCCCTGCGCTGACGATCGTCCCCTCCGGGTAGAATCGCGCGATCGACACGTGCTGGCCGCGGTGGTGCAGCTCGCCGTAGATCTCGTCGCTGACCACGACCATGCGGTACTTGCGGGCCACCCGCGCCAGGGCGCGCAGGTCGTCGCTGCGGAGCGTGTCGCCGGTCGGGTTGCTCGGATAGTTCAGGATCACGATGCGTGGGCGGCCGGGGTCCTCGGCGCCCAGGCGCTCGAGTTCCTCCGGGGTGAGCCGCCACCGGTTGGCAGCGCTCGTCTGCAGCCAGCGGACCTGCCGGCCGAGGATGTGGGCCTGCGGTGCGTAGCTCACCCAGCTCGGCGTGGGAATCACGAGGTCGCCGTAGTAGACCAGCTGCAGCAGGAACATGAGCTCCTTGCTGCCCGGTCCGATGAGCACGTGGTTGCCCTCGCAGTGCACCCCGTCGGTGCGGCGATGATAGGCGGCCACCGCACCGCGCAGCTGGCGCAGACCGCGCACCGGCAGGTAGGCCTTCTGGTGGGCGTTCTGGCGGAGAGCCTCGATCACCACTTCGGGCACGGGGAAGGGCGACTGGCCCAGGCCCAGACGGTAGACGTCACGGCCCTGCCGCCGCAGCTCCTCGCTGCGCTCGTTGATCGCCAGCGTGGCCGAGGCGCGCATGCCGCGCACGTTCAGGTTCAGGTGGACCTCGGGGGCCGGGCGCGATGCCATGGGGGTACTCCTCGCACTGCGAGCCGGGAGGGCGGCGCTCGGCTTGTCCGCCCCTGGGTTCGAAGCTAGCATCCCACGGTACGGGATCAATCGTCCCGACGTGTCACCCGCTGCGCGAAGGATCCGTCATGTCGCTCGAGAAGCTCAACGCCGGTCTGGTCAGGGACGTCGAAACGCTCGCCGCCGAGGGCCGCGCCAAGGCGCCCGAACGCGTGCTGAGCGGGTACGTGCCGCCGCGCGACGGCCGTGGTCCGCGCTACCGGATCGAGGGCAGCGAACAGGAGTTCCTGCGCATGAACTCCAACAGCTACCTGTCCCTGAGCCACGACGAGCGTCTGCTGCACCGCGCCGACGTGGCGGCGAAGGCGTACGGGGTGGGCCCCGGGGCGGTGCGCTTCATCGACGGTACCTTCACCCCGCACGTCGAACTCGAGCGTCGAGTAGCCGCCTTCTGCGACAAGCCGGCGGCGAAGATCTTCAACTCGGCCTACACCAGCAATCTCGGGCTCGCCCTGGCCATCCAGAACCGGCGGACCTACTGGATCGGCGACGAGCTGTACCACAACTGCATCATCCGCGCGATGCGCCTCGCCAACGTCCCGCGCGAGAACCAGGCGATCTCCCGGCACAAGGA
>CAZQHE010000137.1:1334-10995 GCA_964593155.1 uncultured bacterium | reverse complement strand
CCGTGCTGACCTGGCTGTGGTGGCGGGCACTGCGGCTGGCCCAGTGGTCGCTGCGGGCCTCGCTGGTCGGCGCCGCCGTGATCGCCTTCGGCTACGGAGTCTTCGACGAGATCCACCAGTACTTCGTGCCCGGGCGGTTCCTGTCGGGGACCGATGCGGCCCTGAACGCCGCGGGGTGCGTGCTGGCCGTCGCCGTCATCGCGGTGCACCAGGCCGTCCGCGCGCGCCGCGGCTGAACGGGCCTCCCCGCTCGTCCCATCGAGGAAACGTCCGGCGGCGCGGTGCGTACGGACCTGGCAGTGGCCGGATCCTGGCGAGAGAGGTCCGTGCCACCGCCGTTGCCCGCCCGGGCGACGGCTCGGGGCCCCGGGCGGCTGGCGAGTGCGTCCGGGGCTTTTTCGTTGCCGCCCCCTCTTGTCGACCCCCCGCCCGCGGTCTAGGGTTCTCGGGCTCCGGGCCGCCGTGCGCCCGTGCCCACCGTCCGGGAGGTCGACCGTGTCGCTCGTCCGTGTCCAGTCCCTTGTCGCGCTGCTGGCCCTCGCCTCGATCCTCGCGGCCTGTGCCGTGAACCCGGTGACCGGCGAGCGCGAACTGTCGCTGCTGTCGACCGAGCAGGAGATCCAGCTCGGCCGCGAGAGCGACCCGGCGATCGTGGCGCAGTACGGCGTGGTCGAGGACGAGGCGATCGTCGAGTACGTCCAGGACATCGGCGAGCGGATGGTGCCCGTGAGCCACCGCCCCGACCTGCCGTACACCTTCCGGGTGCTCGACGATCCCGTCGTGAACGCCTTCGCCCTGCCGGGCGGCTACGTCTACATCACGCGCGGGATCCTGGCGTACCTGAACAGCGAGGCCGCCCTGGCCGGCGTGGTGGGCCACGAGATCGGTCACATCACCGCCCGCCACGGCGTGCAGCGCTACACCCAGCAGACGCTCCTGGGAGCCGGACTGGGACTGGGCTCGGTGCTGAGCGAGACCTTCGCCCAGTACGCCGACATCGCCGGGCAGGCCGCGCAGCTGCTGTTGCTGAAGTACGGCCGCGACGACGAGCGGCAGAGCGACCGGCTGGGCGTGGAGTACGCCTCCGCGCTCGGCTACGACACCCACGACATGGCCGAGTTCTTCCGCACGCTCGACCGCCTGCAGCCCGAGGGCGGGAGCCTACCGAGCTGGATGAGCACGCATCCCGATCCCGGCGAGCGCTGGAACACGGTGCACGAACTCACGCGTCAGCAGCAGACGGCGTCGCGCGACTACCAGGCCCAGCGCGACCGCTTCCTGCGCACCATCGACGGCCTGGTCTTCGGCCTGGATCCGCGCGAGGGCTACTTCGTCGACGACACCTTCGTCCATCCGCAGCTGCGCTTCCGCTTTCCCACGCCGGCCGGCTGGCAGCGGCAGAACACGAAGTCGCAGGTGGTGATGGTCGAGCCGGACCAGGCGGCCGCGGTGATCTTCCAGGCGGCGCAGGGGGCGAGCCCGACCGAGGCCGCCAACGCCTTCGTCGGACAACAGGGGATCACGCTGCTCGACCAGTCGACGGTGACCGTCGCGGGCAACCGCGGTGTGCGCACCCTGGTGCAGATGAGCGGACAGCAGGGCACGCAGGTCGTCCTGTCGACCTTCTTCCCCTACGGCGGCGGCCAGTGGGTCTTCCACGGACTGACTGCCGAAGGAGCGCTGCAGCAGTGGCGCGCGACGCTCACCGCGCCGGCCGACGGCTTCGCCGCTCTGAACGATCCCGAACTCCTCGACGTGCAGCCGATCCGCGTGAAGATCGTGCAGGCCGACCGCGACGGGTCCTTCCGCGAGCTGGCCGCGGCCCATCCGATTCCCGACAACCAGCTCGTCACCGATCTCGAGGGTCTGGCGATCCTCAACGGCATGACCCTGGACGACCGGCTCACCCGGGGAACCATGTTCAAGGTCCTCGCCCGGGAGTGATCGGCATGCTGAAGATCGGTCTGCTCGGAGGCATGAGCTGGGAATCGACGGTCACCTACTACCAGATCCTCAACCGCGAGGTGGGCCGTCGGCTCGGCGGCCTGCACTCGGCGCGGGTGATCCTGCACAGCGTGGACTTCGCGCCGATCCAGGCCATGCAGCACGCCGACGACTGGGAGGGCTGCGGCCGCGAATTGGCCGAGGCGGCCCGCGTGGTCGCGGGCGGCGGAGCCGACTTCCTCGTGCTCGCCACCAACACCATGCACCGGGTGGCCCCGCAGATCGAAGCGGCGATCGACATCCCCCTGCTGCACATCGCCGACGCCACGGGCGATCGCATTTGTGCGCGGGGTCTGCACCGCGTGGCCCTGCTCGGCACGCGCTTCACCATGGAGCAGGACTTCTACCGTGGGCGCCTGGCCAGTGGATCGGACCTCGACGTACTCGTCCCCGGCGACCACGACCGCCAGTTCGTCCATCGCGTGATCTACGAGGAACTCTGCCGCGGCCGGATCGAGGACTCCTCGCGGCGGCGTTTCGTGGAGATCGTCGATCGGCTGCGGGGCGAAGGTGCCGAGGGCGTGATCCTGGGCTGCACCGAGATCGGCCTGTTGATCGGCGACGACGACGTGGAGTTGCCGACCTTCGACACCGCCCGCATCCACGCCGAGGCCGCCGCGGAGTGGGCGCTGGACTCCCCGTCAGGCTGAGTCGAGCCGCGAAGCGGCCCAGGCCGTCGAATCCGGGGCCCTGGGAGCCACTCCAAGGGCAGCCACGAGGCCGCCGAGCGGTGAAAGCTGCATGAAGAGGCCGGTCCGGGTCTTGCCGATTCCGTGATCCGACCTACCTTGCGCCGGTTTACGTACTGCGGAGAACCGCGCGGCGCACCGGGCGCCGCCGCGGGGCTTCCCCAACGGGCCCCGCGCCCCACCCCGCCCCCAGCGGCGGGCACTGCAGGAGCACCACCGTGAGCACGAAGGCGATCACGGATCTCTCGAGGATCCGGAACATCGGCATCAGCGCCCACATCGACTCGGGCAAGACCACGCTCACCGAGCGGGTCCTCTTCTACACCGACCGCATCCACGCGATCCACGAGGTCCGCGGCAAGGACGGCGTCGGTGCGACCATGGACTCCATGGAGCTCGAGCGCGAGCGTGGGATCACCATCGCGTCGGCGGCCACCCACACCGAGTGGAAGAACCACTTCGTGAACATCATCGACACGCCGGGCCACGTCGACTTCACCATCGAGGTCGAACGCTCGCTGCGCGTGCTCGACGGCGCGATCCTCGTGTTGTGCTCGGTGGCGGGCGTGCAGAGCCAGTCGATCACCGTCGACCGGCAGATGCGTCGCTACGGCGTGCCGGGCATCGCGTTCGTCAACAAGTGCGACCGCAGCGGTGCGAACCCCGCGCGCGTGACCGATCAGCTCCGCGAGAAGCTCGGGCACAACGCCGTGATGATGCAGATCCCCATCGGCCTCGAGGCCGATCACGTGGGCGTGGTCGACCTGGTCGAGATGAAGGCCCTGTACTTCGACGGCGACGCCGGCGAGAAGGTGCGCGTGGAGGAGATCCCGACCGAGCTGAAGGCCGAGGCCGAGGCCCGGCGCGAGGCCATGCTCGACGCGGTGTCCATGTTCAGCGAGGAGCTCATGGAGGCCATCCTCGAGGACAAAGTGACCACCGACCTGATCCACTCCGCCGTGCGCGCCGGCACCCTGAGCCGCGAGCTGACACCCGTGTTCATGGGCAGCGCCTACAAGAACAGGGGCGTGCAGCCGCTGCTCGACGCCGTGGTGAACTACCTGCCCGATCCCACGCAGGTCGAGAACAAGGCCACCGACATCGACAGCGGCGAGGACTTCGTGGTCGAGCCCGATCTCGACAAGCCGCTGCTCAGCCTTGCCTTCAAGCTCGAGGTGAGCCCCTACGGACAGCTCACCTACCTGCGCATCTACCAGGGCACGCTCGACAAGGGCGACACCATGGTGAACGTGCGCACGGGCCAGAAGCTCAAGCTGGGTCGTCTCGCCCGCATGCACTCCAATCAGATGGAGGACATCGAGCAGGCGGCCGCGGGTGACATCGTCGCCCTCTTCGGGGTGGACTGCGCCAGCGGCGACACCTTCACCGACGGCCGGATCAACGCCAGCATGACGTCGATCCACGTGCCCGAGCCGGTGATCAAGCTTGCGGTGCAGCCCAAGGACAACAAGGCCTCGGCCAACATGAGCAAGGCCCTGCAACGCTTCACCAAGGAAGACCCGACCTTCCGCACCTACCTCGACGAAGAGACCAACGACACCATCATCGCCGGCATGGGCGAGCTGCATCTCGAGGTCTACGTCGAGCGGATGAAGCGCGAGTTCAACGCCGAGGTCCAGACCGGTCGCCCGCAGGTGGCCTACCGCGAGACCATGAGCACACCGGTGGACTTCGACTACACGCACAAGAAGCAGACGGGTGGCTCGGGTCAGTACGGCAAGGTCCAGGGGCGGATCGAGCCGGTGGACGAGGGCGACTTCGTCTTCGAGAACAAAGTCACCGGCGGGAACATCCCGACGGAGTACATCAGCTCGGTGGAGAAGGGCTTCAAGTCCTGCATGGACAAGGGCGAGTTCATCGGCTACCCGGTGGTGAACCTCAAGTTCGTGCTGAACGACGGCTCCTACCACGCCGTGGACTCGAGCGACACTGCCTTCCAGGCGGCGGCCAAGGGTGCGTTCCGCGAGTTCTACCTCAAGGGAAAGCCCGTGGCCCTCGAGCCGATCATGCTCGTGTCGGTGGAAGGTCCCACCGAGTTCCAGGGCGAGATCCTGGGCACGCTCATGCAGCGTCGCGGCATGGTGGTGGGAACCACCGAGGACGCCGGCTTCGTCCGCATCGATGCCGACGTCCCCCTGAGCGAGATGTTCGGCTACGCCACCGTTCTGCGCTCGGCCACCCAGGGCAAGGCCGAGTTCACCATGGAATTCGCCCGGTACGGAACCGCTCCCGCGGAAATCGCGGAAGAGCTCCGCGAGAAGTGGCTCGAGAAGAAGGCCGCCGGCAGCAACTAGCCGGACGGAGGAGACCGAGATGTACCAGAAGGAAGTCAACGAGCGCAGCCCGATGCGCGTGTTCGAGCGCTCGATCCACGGCGGCCTGGGCAAGGGCAACGTCGGACTGGTGATGAGCCGGGCGGGGATCGGCAAGACCGCGTTCCTGGTCGACGTCGCCCTCGACGACCTGATGCGCGACCGCAAGGTCCTGCACATCAACATCGACGATCCCGTCGAGAAGGTCCGCGCCTTCTACGACGAGATCTTCAACGTGCTCGCCGACAGCATGGAGCTCGAGAACCGCTACCGCGTGCACCTGAACGTCGAGCGCCATCGCCTGATCCAGACCTACATGGCCGAGAGCTTCAGTCTCGAGAAGCTCAAGGCCGGGATCGTGATGGCCCACGAGCACATGAACTTCGATCCCGAGGTGATCGTCCTCGACGGTTACCCGCGCTTCTCGCAGGCCACCGAGGACGACCTGCTCGAGCTCAAGGACATCGCCAAGCGCCACGACTGCGAGCTGTGGGTGAGCGGTCGTGCGCGTCGCGAGGACGAGGTCGACGAGCGTGGCGTTCCCACCAAGATCGCCCGCTTCGAGGAGTACCTGTCGGTCATCGTGAAGCTCGAGCCCAGCGGCGATCACGTCCGGCTGCAGCTGATCAAGGACCACGACAGCGAGGACGTCGCGTCGCTGTTCCTCGAGCTCGACCCGCGGTCGCTGCTGCTCAAGTGGAACTGACGTCGATCGACGAAGCGAGAACGGAAGGCCCGGCACGGACGTGTCGGGCCTTCGTCGTTCGGCACACTCAGCGCTCGGCGGCGAGGGCCTCGCGCACTCTCCGCGCGGCCTTCATGGCGTCGTCCGACCACGGCGAGCGGCCGCTCGCTTCCATCGCCTCCACCGCACGCAGCAAGAACTGCGCTGGCCCGGCGGCCAACCACCGGCCGACGGCACGCGGGCCTTCCGCTGCGGCGACGGCCCGCGCCAGGGCGAGCCCACACGCGTAGAGCGGCCCGTTGCCCCGCAGTCCTTCGTCGATCATCGCGTCGGCCGCGTCGTGGTCGCCGCCGTCGACCACGCGTTCGACGAAGCGCTCGACCAGGCCGAATCCCGCCTCGGCATCGGCGGCGAGATCGACCGCGCCGAAGGCCTGCCGGACGAGAGTGGCACTTCCCTCGAGCACGGTGTAGGCGATCAGTTCGTGGAAGGCGTCGAGGCCGGCATCGCCCGTGTCGGCGACCACCAGGTCCGAGAACTCCGTGGCCCGCCCGCCGACGGGAGTGGGGACGATCTGCAACTGGATCCGGTGGAAGATCTCCTCGGTCAGCGTTCCCAGCAGCAAGTCCCAGTCGTCCTTCACCTGCTCGACGTTCACGCCGACCATCGCGGGCGTGGCCCATCCGCGGATCGCCCATCCGACCGTCAGCGCGAATCGACCCGAGAATCGTGTCCCCGTGGGAACGAAGCCCGCGATCCGAGCCAGCGCGGCGTCCACCATGCGTGGTCCGTGGCGGTCGAGCTCGAGGAGGAAGTCCTCGTAGGCCTCGCGGTGGACGAAGAGATCGGCGTAGCCGAAGGCGTTCTGCGGATTGACCCAGCACCACAGGCGGTCGAGGGGATCGATGGATCCCGACCACCGGATCATCGTGGCCAGCGATTCCGTGTCGGGCAGGGGCTCGGGCACGTAGCCGAGCGAACGGCGGTGGCGCAGCATCTCCTGGTTCGGGGCCAGCCGCGACAGATCGCGGGCCTCGCTCCGCGAGACGCGACCGTCGTCGAGCGCATCGAAGTACCCCGCGAGGGCCGAGACGTCGAAGTCGAGCTCGAGGGCGTGCGAATGACCTGCATCCGGTTCGTCGACACCGAGTCGATCGAGCGCGACGGCCAGGGATTCGCCACCGAAGGTGATCGCGTAGTCGGGATTCAGTTCCCGCAGGGCCCGGAGGTTCTCCTGCCGCTGCCGTGCCAATCGCCGCGCCACCTCCAGACGCTCGAGGTCGGTCCTCGGTGGCGTGAGGGTGTCGAAGTCGGCGAGCTGCGCGGGCATCATGCCGTAGAAGCCGCCTCCGAGCTCGAGCTGGCGCTCGCCGTACTCCGCCAGGTCACGAATGCGGTCCGGCGGGTCGATCCGCTCCAGTTCGGCGAGCAGGAACGCGCGGTCCTCGGCGGAGATCGCCACGGGAGGTCGGGCCGCGGCCACGTCGAACAGGGCCAGGAGTCCGAGGGTGCAGAAGACGCGCAGCACACTGCTCCGATCCATGACCGCCCTCCTCGTCCGCGGATCGTTCAGACACGCACGCGGCGCGACCGCGCGTGGTGTAGTCCAGACGCCGCGCGGCATTGGTGTACCAGAGCAGTGGCAGCGCCGTCACCAACCCGCCCACCGGCAGCAGGACGTCGGTCGTCCATCCGAAGCGGCCGTAGGCGAGCGTGCCCTCGGCCTGCAGCCACAGAAGGTAACCGATCGCGACGGGAAGCATGAGCGTGGTCTCGAGCATCAGGCCACTCATGGCCTCCACGCGCGCGGTCTTGCGCAACAACCCGTAGAAGCCGAACGAGAAGGCCAGGACCAGCGACACCACGGGCAGACGTCCGAGCTGCACGGTGAGCAGGACCACGGCGTAGGCCAGACCGGCGGCCACGCGCCGTTCGTCGTCCGTGCGGGCGAACGGGGACGGTGTCATCGGAACCCTCGTGCCGGCGGAGGAAGGCGACGGACGCGTCAGTCTCGCTCGCGGCCGGAGCCGCCGCCACCGCGAGGGACGGTTCCACGCGGGACGGCGTCGGGCATCCGCGGCGGCAGCGCGGCCCATTCCCCGATCCGCAGATGGGGCGGCGGATCGCCGAAGCGTTCGACGAGGTCGGTCGGACCGATCACCCAGGCGGTCGCCAACCGCTCGGGCAGGGGATCCACGCCGACGGTGACCTCGACGGCCGGCGACGGAAGATCGCGCAACGCGTAGGCGTACAGGTCGCTCAGTTCGTCGATCGCGTCGAACAGCGCCACGTAGCGGTCGCGCTCGAGGCCGCGTTCGTCGACCCGCTCGACCAGGGTGTCGATCGCGCTGCGCCCGAAGGTGTCGCGCAGCGGAAGGAAGGCGTGCACGAGCGCCAGCAGGGCCCAGGCGCGCAGCAGCCAGCCGCGCCGCGCGCGCACCGGCGCCCGCCACAGGCGCAGCGCGCCGAGCGTGACGAACAGGCCGACGGCCAGTTGGGGCCACCAGGGCTCGGCACCGCGCAGCAGCCCCAGGGTCTGCGCACCGATCATCCCCATGATCGCCCGCGTGTTCAGCGCATCGAACTCGAGCACGTTCGACGGTGACAGCAGGAGCACCAGTCCGCTGACCAGTGCCACCCACGGCGGGAACGTGGTCCACGCCAGCCAGCGCCCCAGCAGGAGGGCCAGCGGCGGCAGCGCGGGCAGCGCGTACCAGGCGAGATCCAGCTGCGCGAGCGCCGGACCCACGACCATGGGCACCGCCCACACCAGCAGGATCCACTCGGCACGCGGCAGCGCCGGCCCGCGGCCGCGCGGCCACACCAGCACGAAGGGCAGCAGGTACGACCACGGGAACAGCCCGTCCTCGATCACGGACGGGTAGAACGCCCACCGGTGCCCGCGTTCCACGTGCACGGCGACGCGTCCGGCGACCTCGCGTCCGAAGTAGGTGTCGACGAAGTCCGTCCCGTGCCGCGCGGCCATCACCGCGTGCCACGGAACGAGCACCACGGCGAAGGCGGCGATCGCCAGCGCCCACACCCGGGTCGGGATCGTCCGCCACGTCCCCAGCGCCACGATCGTCACCAGCGCCACGCCGCCGACCGGCACCACGTAGAAGGCGTGCTTGACCATGCCGGCCAGCGCCACGCACGCGAGCGAGGCGATCCACCATCGCGCGTCCTCGCGCGTCTTCACCGCGAAGACCACGGCCAGGATCCACACCAGCAGCAGGGCGCTGTCCATCTCGCCGGTTCGACCGCAGTGGTGGTAGAGGAACTGGGTCGAGGTGAACAGCACGAGGGCGGCCCACCGCGACGCCCACACGCCGTAGAGCAGACGGCCGAGCCACATCAGCGCCGCCACCGCCCCCAGCGCGGCGGCGGCCGACGGCAGGCGCACCGTCCACTCGTTCACGCCGAAGACCGCGGCCAGCGCCGCACTCGACCACACCCGCAGCGGCGCCTTGTTGAACCAGGGCTCGCCGCGGATCTCGAAGTCGATCCAGTTGCCCGTGGCGAGCATGCGCTCCTGCACGAGCGCGTAACGGGCCTCGTCCTGGTCGTGCAGCGAGTTCGAGCCCAGGCCGAAGAACAGCAGCACCGCGGCCAGGCCGAGCAGCCAGAGGTCGAAGGAGTTCAACGTGCCGCGGTCCATGCGGCGCAGACTAGCGTGCGGGGGGCGCGGTGGCGAGGCTGCGTTGGGCCGGAGCACGTCCTCGTGGGCGATCCATCGGGCTTCGTCACCTGTGCTCGGTCGAGGCCGGCAACTCCACCGCCGAGTAGACCTCCAGGACCACGTCTCCCCGTAACGCGATCGTCTCGTCCAGCCGATACAGTGCGGAGTCGTCGGCGGCGCGGAGCAGGTTGCGTTTCCAGCGATTCCAACGCCGGTGGTCGGTGGTCTCGAACACAGTCCCTTCGTCGATGCGGATCCCGAGGATCAGTTC
>CAZQHE010000137.1:0-1324 GCA_964593155.1 uncultured bacterium | reverse complement strand
TTCGACCCCTTCGCTGTGCCATCGCTCGACGATCGGCGGGTACGACTCCGACCACGCGTCGGAGAGTGCGGCCCGATCCCGCTCGAGCGGGTAGGGCGCATCGACACCAATCGCGGTGCCCGGCGCGTGGCGTGACCGCAGGATCCGGATCCAGCCCGGGCTGAACTCGTTGAACGCCCCCACCACCCGGATCCGCTGTGCGCGGCCAAATCGCTCGACCATTTCATCGGACAGATCACGGAGGACCGCGTTGCGCTTCGGATAGTAGCGATCGACGACCGATGCCGCCGACGGGGCGTCGTTCTCGACGAGACCGATCCCACCGAGGACGACGACCACCGCGATGCCGATCCGACGGCGCAACCGCGGCAGGTCGCGCACGACGATCCCCGCCGCGAAGAAGAGGGCGAGCACCGGGCCGACCAGGTTCCTCGCGAGCAGGTACTCGTGGTTCGCGAGCGCCAGCAGCGACCCGAACACGTAGACCAGAACCAGGACGAGTCGGGGCCGGTGCACGGCTCGACGCCACGGCCGTTGCCCGACGATCGACGCGGAGCCACCGATCAACGCGAAGCCCGCGATGACGATCGCAAGAGCACGCGCACCCACGAACAGGTCCTCGTAGGCCATCGCGTACCACCCCAACCGCTCCCAGGCCGACTGGCCGACGGAGTTCGAGCGGTTCTCGGCAAACCGCAGGAAGCTGGCCCAGCCGTCCTCCTGCCACGTGAGAAAACCCACCCAACTCACCAGTGCGAAGGTCACGGCCAGGCCCGTGCCGACGATCAGCCGTCGGTCACGCGTCACCACGGCTGCGCACAGGGCGGCGGGCACCAACGGGAGACCGATGTTGTACTTGGTGAGGATCGTCGCCGCGGCGGCCACGCCGAAGGCGATGAACCGTCTCCCCCCCCCGCTGGATTCGGGATAGCTGGCGAACGCCACCGCCAGCCACAGACACGCAAGGGGCTCGACCATCAGCGTGGGAGCGAGCCCCATGAGTATGGGAGAGACGACGAGCGCGACCACGGCCACCGCGCCGGCCCGCGCCAGGAGGAGGGCGGTGGACGCGAACACCACCAGGCCGAACGTGGCCCATCCGGCCATGTCGTGACCAAAGGCCAGGAACCAGGTCCCGAGAGCGATACTATGGCCGGGTGGATACTGGTCACTACTCCGGAGCACGCCGAGGAGTCCGGCGGCATCCGCGCCCCGCCCCGCTTCGGCGAATTGCCAGGCCTGGAAGTAGTGTCCGGCCTGGTCCCAGGTCAGCGGACTGCTGTTCGTCCAGTCGTAGGGCAGGACGTACACATAACTCGCCACG
>CAZQHE010000136.1:1171-11002 GCA_964593155.1 uncultured bacterium | reverse complement strand
ATCGAGTGTCAACAACCGTGCCGGATCAGGACGAAGCCCGGGGCCGTACGGCTCGGGGATTCGTCGTCGGTGGCGGTGCACCGTGGCCGTCGGGGGCCGGCCGGAGGGTTGGCCACCGGACCGGGTGGGCCCCGCACCGAACGGACACACCACGCACGACCACTCCGGGATCTCGCGCCCTGTCCCCAGGAATCCCGAGCGGTCGGTGTGAACGATCGCGCCGAGCACACACCGATCCGGTGACACGGAGTCCGGGCGTCCGGACCGGCCCGAGGACGGGTCGGATCGACCTCGAGGCGGCCGCTCGCCCGGTGGTTCCGCGGAGAGGTGGGGCGACGCGCGGATCTGATGCACCCGAATGAGAAAAAAGTGCAGCCGACCCCGGATGGGGCCGGCTGCCAGGGACGTCCGGCGGCCGTAGCGGTCATCGGCCGTCGGTGGGCGCGGAAGGCGCGAAGATCACCAGGTGGCCTTGAGACCTCCGAAGGACTGCAACTCGGTCGACACCACGGGCTCGCGCGGCTCGACCTTGCCGTCCCAGTTCTCGTCGTAGCCGTCCACGGCGGCGGCCGCGGACGCCGAGGCGAAGAAGCCCCAGTCGAGGCGATCGGCCGGCGCCAGATCGTCGATCCGGCTGCCGCCGGTCCAGTCGACCGAACCGTTCACCTGCACCAGCGACAGCAGCGTGGTGCGGTTGAGCACCGTGAAGGTGCCGCTGAGCAGCGCCGTGCCGTCGGAGAAGGTGGCCGGGTTCGCGTAGTCGGCCGGGGTGGCGTCGTCCTCGTACAGGGTGATGGTGCCACCCGAGTAGAACTGGTCGTCGCCGGACTCCGAGTCGAGGGTCACCCCGTCGACCACGATCGTGTACTCGAAGTTCGCGAAGTCGAGTGGGAGCGGGGTCTCGAGGGCCGGGGAGCCGTCGAGCACGACGGCCACCATGCTCAGCGTACCCCCGACGGTGGTGGGCAGATCGGCCTGCCCGTCGAAATCGAACAACTGCTGCGCGGAACTCGCGGTGGGTCCCAGAAGGACGGCCACGGCGAGAATCGCGATCCATGTCTTGTTGCGCACGATCATCATCTCCTCTCGTTGCGTCGGATCGTTTCGCCGTGGGTTCATCGCTGGAAGGTGGACTTGACGGCACCCCAGCTGTCGGTCTCGGTCGGAACGGCCTCGAGCAGGTCGAACTTGCCGTCGATCTGCAGGTCGTAGCCGTCGATGGTCTGGGCTCCGGCGTCGGTGGTCCACGCGCCGCCCCAGGTGTAGCCGCATTCGCTGCACGTGCTGTCGAGCAACGTACCGGCGACGCCGTCGAGGTTGCCCTCGTAGGCCCCGGCACCGTCGGCCTGGATGACGATCACGAAGTTGGTGAAGTCACCCTCGAAGAGCAGTGCACCGTCGCTGAAGGTGCTCGGCGACGTGGTGTTCGGCGGATTGGTGCCCCAGTCGGCGTTCTGGGACCCGTCGAGGTAGACCTTCAGCTTGCCGCCGGTGTAGTTGACGGTGGTGTTGCCGCTGGAGTCCACGGTCTGACCGTCACTGATCAGGCCGTAGGCGTAGAAGGTCATCTCCTGGATGCCGAGGTCGGCCCCGGTGACCGGGTTGGCGGCGGTGGCGACGGCCGTGAAGACCAGCTCGTCGCCCGCGTCGCTCGGCAGGAAGCCGCCGGTCTCGTAGCCGTAGCCGATGTAGTCCCCGACCACGATCGCGCCGGCCGGGCTGGCCAGGACCAGGACGACCGCGAAGAGGCTGGCGGTTGCAATCGATCTCATCGTATTGATCCCCTCCCCAGAGGAATACGCGCCGCACCGCCGCAGAAGCGATCACGGCGTCGTCGGTGGTTCCGCAGGGCGCGATGGACTGGGGAGCGCGAGTACGGTCGAGGATGGCCTTTGGCGCGAGGAGTGACCACATACCGTACGTGACGAAGAGTAGCACACCGGGATCACGCGGAACAAGACGGTCCGACAGGTGCCGGGGCCGGTTTCGCATCGAGTGAGCTCCGTGGTACACTGTCGATCGATCCGCGGGTTCTTCGCACCTGCCCACGCCTCGGCGACTTCCACCTTTCTTGCGACAACCGCCGGAGTCCGCAAATGCACCGCTCCCCGCTCGTCGTGATCTCCGTTGCCGTGATCGCCCTCGCGTTCGGCTGCGCATCCGATGCCGATCGGTCGCACCCGGACGCGCCGCTCGGGCCCGGCCCCTTCGGCCTCGAACGCGGTGTCCAGGAGGACACCGCCCCGGAGGACGAGTCGATCGTCCTGTTCGGAGCAGCAGAGGGTGCTACGGATCCCCTCGAGGTGCTGCGCGATCTCGGGCTGGAGCACGTGGTGGCCGAGATCCACGCGAACGTCGCCCGCGTCGAGAATCTGCCCTTCGACCTGGCGGAACTCGAACTCGATCCGCGCATCGTCGCGGTGCAGTCGAACCACGGAGTCGTCCTCGGCGAGCCCTCCGATCTGACGATGGCCTTCTTCGAAGGAGACGTCACGCCGACCGATCTCGACGCGCGCCCCGAGTTCCAGCCGCTGCGGCTCGCCGAGGTGCACCGCGACGCCGACGGCACGGGCATCCGGGTGGCCATCCTCGACACCGGCGTGGACGTTTCGCACCCGTATCTGCAGGACCGGCTCGAACTCGTCGAGGTGCCCTCGCTGGGCCCGGTGCAGGAGACCGCCGACGGTATCGACGACGACGGCAACGGTCTCGTGGACGAAGCCTACGGCCACGGCTCGCACGTCGCAGGGATCGTGGCGACGGTCGCTCCGGGGGCGACGCTCGTCCCGTTCCGGATCCTGTCCGACGACGGTGTCGGCACCGCCTACGAGTTGGCGCTCGGTCTCCGTGCCGCCATCGACGCCGACGTCGACGTGATCAACCTCAGCCTCTCCATCGGCGAGGAGTCGAACGTGGTGTCGGCGCTCATCGATCGCGCCCGTGCGCAGGGGATGGTGGTGATCGCCTCCGGCGGAAACACCGGGGCCGAGGCGACCTACCCTGCGGCCTACCCAGGGGTGATGGGCACCGGCGCCACCGTGGCCGACATGACCGTGCTCGCCGACTTCTCGGCCCGCGGCTCGGGGGTCACCCTGGCCGCCCCGGGAACCGAGGTACTGAGCGTGCATCCCGGCGGGGGCTGGGCCACGGCGAGCGGTTCGTCGATGTCGGCCGCCGTCGTCACCGGGGCCATGGCCGTGGTGGCGTCGAAGCTGGGCAACGACTTCCTGCCGGTGGCGCAGGCGCGCCTTCAGAGTACGGCCGTGACGGTCCGTCCGGACGGTTCGGTCGAGTACGGTGGGGTGGACCTGCTGCACGCGGTGCGCGGGCCGGCCGGTCGCCCGCGCGTCGAGCTCAACCAACGACCGTGAACGTGGCCCACCCGTAGGGGTGGCGCTCTTCTGCGATCGCCTCGCGACGGGCGGCGCTGGCCGCCTCGGGGGCCGGCACGTACGCCGACCACGACCGGTAGAAGGACCGCGTGAACTCGGTCGAGACACGGTCGTCGATCTTCCACAGGGCCAGCACGATCTCGCGGGCTCCGCTGCCGAGCCCGGCCGAGACCCAGCCGTCGAAGCGGCCCTGCGGTCGCAAGGACTGCTGTCCCGACGCGCAGCTCGCGAAGAACAGCGTGGCGTCGCGGTAGCGTCGGTCGCCGGCGATCTCCTCGAGGCCGAGCCAGCCGTCGCCCAGCAGGATACCCGTACCGATCCAGTGTCCGCGTGAGACCGCTCCGTGGGCCGCCACGTGGAACAGGCCGACGGTGTCGGCCTCGTCCACGCGGGCGCGCTCGGTGCCGCGGATCACCGACGTCCCGCGCGGGGTGAGGGAGCGCGCGATCTCGTCGACCTCGCGACGCCGTCCCTCGGTCCCGTCGTGCAGCAGGACCGCGGCGCCACGTCGGCGCGGCCGATCGGTACGGATCAGCGCGGGATGCGGCCAGCGCGAGGCGACGAGTGTTCGGTCGCGGTGGTACAGCTCGCCGGCGGCCTCGACGGGGACGTCGTGCAGGTCGGCCGGCAGGATCACGTGCACGCGATCGTGAGCGATGTCCAGGGGTGCCCACATGGCCTCGCCCAGGGCGCGGAGACGTTCCGTGGCCTCGTCCCGCGTCCGTTCCAGGAAGCGACGCCTGCGGGCGGTCGGCATGCCCGAAGCGGCCTCGAAGAGCAGCTGGAGCGGGCGCCACAGGGTTCGCAGGCTCTCGTCGTCGACGTCGAGGTCGACCCGTCGCACCCGCTGCGCCTCGATGACGAAGGCACACCAACGCCGGGCCACGCGTTCGAAGACGACGACCGATTGTCCGCGCACGCGCGGCGACCAGTTCGACAGGCGTGCGCTCTCGCTGGTCCGGCGGACCACGGCGAAGCGGTGCTGAAGCCGCCGGTGGACGTCCTGGTCCAGGCGTTCGACGTCGCGGGCGATGGCGCGGGTGCGCACGTCGCCCTGCGGACCGTCGCCGGCGTCGAGGAGTTCCTGCCGCAGCATGGCGATGCGGGCGCGGGCTTCACGCGACATGGCGGGCATCTCGGCGAGCAGGGCCTCGATCACCTCGCGCGAGCGGGCGCGGATCAGCATGTCCAGGGCGTCGCGATCGGCGCGATCGCCCCCGTGGGTGAGGACGATGTCGACGGCGTCACGGACGACGTCGGCACGCCGGGTCCACAGCGTGCGCCGGAGGGCCTCGTCGTCGGTCGCGCCGGCGAGATCCTCGAGGTCGCGGGCCGCGCGCTTGGCCCAACGGCAGGCAGGACCCGCGTGGCCCAGGCCGGCTTCGGCCCGGGCGAGGATCAGTGCAATCCCTGGCCTCTCGAGCCTTCCCAGCGGCCCGCGAGCATCGTCCCGGGCGCGGCGGCCCCGGCGCACGGCACTGCGGTGACGTTGCTGTCGCTCGTCGATCCCGGCGAGGAGCACGCGGCAGCGCAGAGCCGTCGGTGGATCGGAGCGGTCGAGCGCGGATTGCAGGCCCGTGAGCAGCGTCCGTGTTTCGTCGTCGCGCTCTTCCGCCACGAGGATGCCGGCCAGGTCGACCTCGATGCGGCGCAGGGTGTCGCGGTCGCCGATCGTCTCGAAATGGCCCTGGGCGCGCTCCAGCAGCACGCGGGCATCGGAGAGACGTCCGAGGTCGCGCAACCAGCGGGCGCTCCAGCGAGCGACGTGGGCGGCATCGCGTCCGACGCCCAGCCGATCGTAGACCTCCAGCGCGCCGCGGGCTTCTTCGAGCGCGCGGTCGAGGTCGCCGAAGGCGCCCCAAACGCGGCTCAGCTCCCAGCGGAGCGCGGCGACGGCCTGTTCGTCGCCGATCGATTCCAGCGCGGTGTGGATCTCCTGGAGGGCGTCGAAGCCCTCGTCCCAGTGGCCGCGTTGGATCCGCGCGGTGGCCAGACCGAACCGGGCGCGCAGCGCCTGGGCGATGAAGCCCCGTGCGTCGAAGGCCGCGTGGCTCCGGTGGAAGGTGCGCTCGGCCTCGGCGACGCGGCCGAGCTCGAGCAGGCTCTGGCCGAGGTCGAAGTCGACGAGGGCGACGTCGGCGTCGAGGCCGGCACGCTTCAGGACACGGCGCGCACGCCGGTAGGACTCGACGGCCTGCTTCGGCCGTCCGATGCGGTGCAGCAGCGCCGCGACGTTCACGTCGAGCCGGGCGGTGAGCACGGGTTCGCGGCGGGCCAGACCACGGCGGGCTCGTCGCGCCAGTTCGAGTGCGGCATCGAATTCGTCGAGCATGGCCAGGACGTCGACGCGACCGATCGCGGTGCGCAGGACCTCCGCTCGCTCGCCCTCGGCCTCGAAACGGTCGGTCGCGTCGGCGTACTGCACCGCGGCCTCGCGGAAACGACCGTTGGCGCGCAGCAGGTGTCCGTGAAGCCGGACCAGGCGGGCACGCTGCGAGGCGTCCAGAACCCGCATGCCTCGTCTGCGCAGGGCCTGCAGAACCTTCAGTGCCGACGTTGGGTCGATCCTCGCCCAGGTCATCAGACCGGCGTAGGCGGTGTCGAAGCCCTCGTCGTCGGAGCCGTCGGTGGTCCAGACCGACCACAGTTGCTCGGCCGGACCTCCGGTCACGGCCGCCTCGATCCGCGCGCGGCGCGCGGCGTCGAGACCGGTCTCAGGCACCGGGGTCCTCCAGGACGACGGTGGGCTCGCCCTCGACGTGGATCTCCAGGGTCCAGCCCCGCACCGGCGCCCCCTCGAAGCGGAAGGTCTGACCGTCGGTCAGACGGCGGTGATCGATCACATGGTCGTCGTGGGTCCACACGACGTCGATCACGGGTTCCCCTGGCTGCTCGTCGGCGAGCCAGGCACGCCCCTCGAGGGCCAGCAGTCCCTGGCGTTCGGCGTGCCGTTCGACCAGTAGGGACAGGTCCACGTGTTCGGCGCTGTGGCTCACCAGACGCCGGTCGTCGTCGAGGAGCGTGCTGGCGGCACGAACGTCGGAGGGTCGTAGCGATCGGGCCCTGGTCGACACGGCGGGCACCGCGTCCTGCGTGCGCGGGATCTCCAAGGCACGCCGTCGGGCGTCCTCGGCCGGTGCGTCCCACCCGCGCGTGCCCATCCACTCGAGCAGGTGTTCCAGTTCGTTCGACTTCATGTCGACTCCTCCATCAGTTCGCGCAGCCGGGCCAGGCAGCGGGAGCGCATGGATCCGAGGGTGCCCACGGCCACGCCGAGCCGGTCGGCGACGTCGCGGTAGGCGGGGCGGGGGTCCTCGAAGAACAGCATGTGCAGGAGGTGATGGCAGCGGCCCCGCATGCGGCGCAGGGCCTGGTGGACGAACTGGGACTCCTGCAGTCTCTCGACCAACGTGTGACTCGACGGGCCGGGATCGACCAACTCGTCGCTCAGGTCCACGACCTGTCGGGACGACCGCACCGACTGCTCGTACGACAGCCGCCGGGCGGTCACGATCAACCACTTCGGCAACCCCTGGGGGTCGCGCAGACGGTGCAGGGAGCGGTGGAGTTCCACCCACACCCGCTGGTGCACTTCCGAGGCCGCCTCGCGGTCGAGCCCGGTTCCGAGGGCCGTGGAGTACACCAGGTTCTCGTAGCGCTCGACGAGGACCCGCCAGGCGTGCTCGTCGCCCTGCCGGCAGAGGTCGACCAGGGTGACGGTGTCGCTGCGCGACAGGCTGGCCTTCGTCTTCAACACACGACGTCCTCTACTTCGCGAGGGTCACGCGACCGGCGGCCGCGACCTCGCCGTCGAGCGAGATCCGGTAGTGGGAGACGCCCGACGCCACTGCCCGGCCGGCGTCGTCGCGGCCGGGCCACACCACGTCGTGCCGTCCGGTCGCGAACGTGGCCTGCGGTAGCAGAGTTCGCACGAGGCGTCCAGCGGCATCGTGGATCGCGATCGACACCGAGGCGGATCGCGCGAGGTCGAACGACACCACCGTGCGCGGGTTGAAGGGATTCGGACGCGCGTCCACCCGTTCGAGGCCCGAGCGCGGGTCGGCGGGCACCGAGGTGCTGGCGAGACAGGCCGTCGCCGGGCACGTGTCGGGCCCGTACACGACACCTTCCTGGTAGGGCACTGCCAGGTCGGGCGCGCCGTCGCCGTCGAGATCGCCGAAGGCGAAGGTCGAGGGATTCGAGCCGCTCGACACCACGTTCGGCGTCGCGAACTCGGCCGATCCGAGATTCGCCAGCACCGTGACGTCGTCGGAGTTCAGGTTGCCGGTGACGAGTTCGGACAGCCCGTCGCAGTCGAGGTCGGGGGCGGCCAGCGAGAAGGCTCCGGCTCCGGCGCTCACCTGCACGGGAGCGGCCAGCGAGCCCGATCCGTCGTTCAGCAGGACCGACACGCGGTCGGCGAAGAACTCGGTCACGGCCACGTCGGGGCCGTTCGTGCCGTCGAAGTCGCCGACGACGACGTCCAGGGGATTCAGGCCGATCGCGACGGGCGTGCGCGGTGCGAACCCGCGCGCACCGTCGTTGAGGTGCACGGTCACCGTCGACGACTCGAAGTTCGAGACGGCGACGTCGAGAAGCCCGTCGTCGTCGAAGTCGGCCACGACCAGACCGTTCGGCGTCAGGTCGGTGGAGAATGAGAGCGTGGCATCGAAGGTGCCGTCGCCACGGCCGTGGGCCACGGTGATCGTGGCACCCGAGCCGTTGACCGCGAGCAGGTCGAGATGGCCGTCGCCGTCCAGGTCGGCCACCTGCACCTCGTTCACGGCCGGGGCCGACGGGATCGAATCGCGTTCGGCCAGGCCGCCGGCACCGTCGTTCCACAGGACGGACCAGGCCCCCGACGTCTGGTCTCCGGTCACGACGTCGAGGTCGGTGTCGCCGTCGAGGTCGGCCAGCGCGAGCGAGACCGGCTCGTCGCCCGTCGCCCACAGCACCGCGTCGTCCAGGGTACCTCCCGTGAGCTGGCGGAGGACCGCGATCCGGTCGGTCGTGTCGTTGGCCGTGACGACGTCGGCCAGGCCGTCGCCGTCCAGATCGCCGATCGCCACCGCGTTCGCGCGCTCGCCGGCTCCCGGAACGAGAGGCCCGTCCGCGTCGAAACAGAACTGGGCATGGACGGGCATCGCGACGAGAAGGATCGCCACGGCGAGGAGTCCGCGGATGTCGAGCAGGTGGTGGGGGCGCATGGTGGTCTCCCGATTCGAGGCGACGGATTCGAGGAAGGGGTGAGGGCCCCCAGTCCCAGCGGGGCGCGAGCGGGGGACCCATCTGTACGGCCTACATCAGACCCTGGAGGATCTCGATGATCTGGGCGATGGCCTCCTGGGCATCGGCCGGCAGCTGATTGGCCAGCTCCATGATGAAGGCGATCAGATCGGCGAAGCTCATGACACCTCCTTCGGTGGCGAGACTCGAGACTGATGGACCGCACGGCACGACGAATCGGCCGGCTCCTCCGCGGCGTGCAGAGCTCGAAGGTGAAGAAAAGCCGTGGACCGGAGTCCGGAGGAGCTCTGTGAAAGGTGGGACGAGCCGGCGATCTGATGCATCCGGACCGGACTTCGGGGCCCCTCGGACCGGGCCCGTCGACAGGGCCTGCTGGACGGGTTTCCGGAGCGGGCGCACGCGCCCGGACCGGCGATCACTCGATCGTGACGTCCTCGATCGTGATGAACGTCGTCCCGTCGGCGGTGACGAAGCGCATGGGGAAGCGGATCCCGCCGGCCTCGCCCCAGTCCTGGCGTGTGGTCACCAGGCTCGGCTCCTCGGCGCCGCTGCGATGGAAGGCCCAGGCGTCGGGGAGGTCGTCGTCGCCCAGGTAGAGCACGTAGGCGTCGCCCGGAGTGTAGCCGGCGTCGCCGGTGTAGTGGACGCGCAGGGCGCGGCGGTTTCCCATGTCGTCGAAGCCCGGCACCGGCGTCGGCCCGAGGTCCTCGAACTCCACGCCCGTGTCGAGGGCCAGACGGAGTTCGAACAGCATCCAGTAGTGGTCGTTGACGAAGGCGGCATGGGCACGCCGATGGTCGTCGGTCTCGATCGACCCGGTGTGGATGCGCGTGGTCGTTCCATTGAAGGTTACGGCCACGCTGTCCTGCGCTGGGTGCCACACGAACGAACGCGCGTTTCCACTCGGCACATGCTTCCAGGTGAAGGCCACGCGCTCGACGTCGCTCCAGTTCTCCACGCCGACGGCCTCGGCCACGCGGCGGGCGAGCGCGTCTCCCTCGGCCGCACCGGCGGGGGAGGCGAGGATCAGCACGACGAGCAGCGACGGGAGGAAGCGGGACATGACCGGCTCCGGACCTGGGGGATCATACGACGGACGGATCAGGGCACTCGCGAGAGTCCACGATGGCCGCGTGCCTGGCAAGTCCGGGGTCCTTGACGCACGATCGCCCCGGCCGTTGACTCGATCACG
>CAZQHE010000136.1:0-1071 GCA_964593155.1 uncultured bacterium | reverse complement strand
CGTGGGCGGTCGTCGCCGGCCGCCCCGTCACCCACCGAAAGGACCCGCCGTGGAATACGTCGACATCGTCGAAGGCGAACTCAAGGCTTCGCGGATCGGCCTGGGCACCTGGGCCATCGGGGGTTGGATGTGGGGCGGTACCGACGAGGACGAGGCGATCCGCACCATCCATGCCGCCGTCGACCACGACATCTCGTTGATCGACACCGCTCCCGTGTACGGCTTCGGCCGCAGCGAGGAGATCGTCGGCCGAGCGCTCGCCCACGGCGATCTGCGCGAGCGCGTCGTCCTGGCCACCAAGGTGGGACTCGATTGGAAGGACGAGCAGCCCTTCCGCAACTCGAGCCGCGAGCGCATCGAGAAGGAGGCCGAGGACTCGTTGCGTCGTCTGCAGACCGACGTGATCGACCTCTACCAGATCCACTGGCCCGACCCGAACACGCCGATCGAGGAGACGGCCGAGGCCATGCTCCGCCTGCGCGAGGCCGGCAAGATCCGTGCGATCGGCGTGAGCAACTACTCGGTCGAGCAGATGGAGGCGTTCTCCGACGTCGCGCCCCTGCACACCACGCAACCGCCGTACAACCTCTTCGAGCGCGGAATCGAGGAGGACGTCCTGCCCTGGGCTCGGCAACACGGGGTGAAGACCGTCACCTACGGCGCGTTGTGCCGCGGTCTGCTCACCGGGAAGATGACCGAGCACCAGAACTTCGAGGGTGACGATCTGCGCAAGGCCGATCCGAAGTTCCAGTCGAAGCGGTTCGGCGAGTACCTGCACGCGGTGGAGGCCTTCGAGGAACTCGCGCACGATCGCTTCGACACCGACGTGCTGACGTTCTCGGTGCGTTGGTTGCTCGACCACGGATCGGACATCGCCCTGTGGGGCGCGCGCCGGCCCGACCAGATCGAGGCGGTCGACCGGCTGTGGGGCTGGCAGTTCGATCCCGCCACGCACGTGTCGGTCGATCAGATCCTGGAGCGGCATGTGAATCATCCGGTGGGCCCGGAGTTCATGGCCCCACCGGAGAAGCCCTAGGGGTGTGCCTCGATGATTGTTCATGGCCCCGGAGT
>CAZQHE010000135.1:0-11172 GCA_964593155.1 uncultured bacterium | reverse complement strand
CGGTATAGCTCGCCAATTCGTCACCGAGGGACCGCTCGTCCGCGTCCAACGATGCGAACGCGATGGCGGCATTGGTCCCGAGCGCGTAGGAGCTCGCGCCCATGACCCACGGTGCGGGCGCTTCGCGCTGCAGCTCCCGGAATTCCTCGGAGCAGCACACGGACGGCGGACTGCTCGCCCCCGCCGTCGTCGCGCAGATCAGCCCGACCGTCAGTGCGACGAACCGCAGTCCGATGCCGTGTCGAAGAGTCCCGTGCACGTCGGCTCCCTCTGTCCGCGACTCCGTCCGAACCTACCCGAGCGGAACGGTGATCGAGAACGACCAACCTCCGGTCGCGCCGTCCTCGTCCTCTCGCTCGCGCGTGAACACCCACCCCGACAGCGAGCCCAGGACCGCTCCGGCGATCACGTCGCGCACGTGATGCCGATCGGCCTCCACCCGGCCGATGCCCACGATCGCCGCGACCGCCAGGGCCGGGTAGGTCCACGCCGAATCGCGTCGGATCATCAGGGTCGTCGCCGCCGCGAAGGCGTTCGCGGTGTGGTTCGAGGGAAAGCTGTCCCGGCTGCTTCCGTCGGGCCGCTCTGCGTCGATGAGCGCTTTGCCGACGAGCCCGACGGCGCTGGCCACGCCCACGCTGAGCGCCGCCTGCCCCACACCCGGGCCGTCCTCCTCGAGAGTGGGAACGGCCAACGACGTCAGCACGAGACCGTACGCGCCGATGTCACTGGCCAGACCCCAGTCGTCGGCCAGGGCAGGGAGCGCCACGAGCTGGACGAGCACGACCAGTACGAGGACGATCGATCGAGAGGTGGGGAGGGCGGAACGAACGTTCATGGGTGGTAGGTCGAGGATGCACCCGGAGGCCGAAAGGTGGCAAGTGCGGCGAGGGCCGTACCGTAGACGAACGCATGGCGCGGTCGCGCCGGAACGGAGTCGACCGGTCCGGACTCCCGGACGCCTTCATCGCCCCCGTGCTCGACGATCCGACGTGCGCTGCGCGTCCAGGAACCCACTCCATTCATCCGATACGCAGCACACCTGCACAGGACCACCGCACCACGACAGACACTCTCGGCTCGGGGGCCCCCGACAGCTCAGTCGATCCTGCACGCGTCGATGATCGCCGCCTGCATGTTGGCCACGGCGTGTCCGCAGCCGGCCACGATCAACCGATCTTCGCTCTCGATCGCGGTGGCCGCCGTCAGCGTGCGGAGGTGCTGGTCGCCGCGCTCGATCCCGATCACGGTCACCCCGAAATCGCGGCGGAAGTGAAGTTCTCCCAGCGTCTTGCCGTCGAGGCCACAGGCGGCGGGCACATTCACGGCAGAGATCGTGAACGTGTCGTCGTCGTCCTGGGAACCGAACTCACGCTGCGTGATGAGCGCCGCCGCAGACTCGAGGTTCTCCGGTTCGCCCAGCAGAACGACTCGGTCGCCGGGATAGAGCGTGTAGCTCGCTTCGGGATCGAAGTTCGTCCGGCCTGCGCGGCTGACTGCCAGGATGCTGACGCCGGTCGTCGGGCGCAGCGGGATCTGGCCGATGGTCTGCCCGGCCCACACGTTTCCGGTTTCGAGCCGAACCTCCTTCAGCGCGTTGGGCCACTCGACATCCGACGGGAGCTGGTGCAGCGCGGTGTTCATGGCGTCGACGGCCAGTTCGGCGGCGTCGGCATAACGCCGCAGCAGGAGGTCGACACCGAGTGTCTCGTAGCGCTTCGCGTCCGTGTGGGTGCGCGCCGAAAGCGCCAGCTTCCCGGAGTATCCCGCCGCCCGGAGCAGATTGACGAGGGAGGTGGTCACTTCGCGATCCGGCACCGCGATCAGCACCCAGCGCGTGTTGCGGATCGGTAGGTGCTCGAGCAGGTCGGGATCTTCCATGTCACCGTAGATCACCGGCACGTTCTGCTCGCGCCAGTACCGCAGTGCCTGCGGGTCGAAGTCCACACCCACGACCCGCTGCCCTCGCCTGATCAACCCGCGTACGATGGCCCCACCGTAGTTGCCGAGCCCCAAGACCAGAACGTCCACCCGCTCGAGCGCCCGGGCATTCAACTCGTCCGGGGTCTCCTCGCGAAACGGCACGCGCCGCTCGAACAGGCCCAGGACCGGGCTCACCCAGCGATACAGCGTACGCGAGTAGAGGATCATGTACGTGGACAGACCGATCGTGATCAGCCCGACCAGCGTCACGAGCCCTACCGTTGCCTCGTCGACGTGTCCCAGGCTGTATCCCAACCCGATGAGGATCAGCGAGAACTCCGAGATCTGCGCCACGGTCAGGCCGGCCAGGAATCCCGTGCGCTTGCGGTAGCCCATGTATCCCATGATCGCCATGACGATGAGTGGATTGCCCACGAGCACGAACGCAGAGAAGGTCGCCGCCGCCACGACTTCGTCGCCCAGGACCGACAGGTCCAGCGTCGAACCCAGGTGGATGAAGAAGAAGAGCAGCAGGAAGTCGCGGAGGCTGACCAACCGCGAGCCGATCGCGTCGCGGTAGGGCGTCGAGGCGATCGACATGCCGGCCACGAACGCCCCGACCTCCTTGCTGAAGCCCAGCCAATCGCCGAACGCCGCCAGACCCACCGCCCAGGCGATCGCGAAGAGCACGAGCAACTCGGGCGCCCCCGACAGTTGCCGCAGCAACCACGGCAGCGGGCGCTTCATCAGCAGCAACACGCCGCCGAGGAAGAGGACGCCGTAGAGGATCACGTTGCCGAACTTCCAGAGCAACGTCTCTTCGCCGGCTGCCCCCTCGCCGTAGGCCGAGAGCGCGATCATCGCCAACACGACGGCGAGATCCTGGACGATCAGGAACCCGATGGCGATCCGCCCGTGCAGTGCGTCGATCTCTCGCTTGTCCGACAGCACCTTCACGATGATGATCGTGCTCGAGAACGTGAGGGCCACCGCCACGTAGATCGCTGCCGTGGTGTCCATGCCGAGCAGCCGCGCTATTCCGAACCCGCCCAGCGACGTGAACAGTACCTGCCCCAGGCCCGTGGCCAGCGCCACGCGCCCCATGGTGCGGATCATCACGAGGTCCAGCTTGAGCCCGACGATGAACAGCAGGATGCTGATGCCGATCTCGGCGAGCAGCTCCATCGAATGGGGATCGTCGACGAGGTCCAGTGCGTGGGGTCCCGCAAGGATGCCCACGGCGATGAACGAAACGATCAGCGGCTGTTTGAGCTTGCTACCGACAAGTCCGGCGGCTGCGGCCAGACACAGCACGAGGGCCGTCTGGACGAACACGACCTGGGTAGGGGCGCCGGAGCCGACGGCCGCGAGGAGCGGCACGGGCACGTTCATGCACCTTTCGGGGCTGACGATGTGATCGTGGGCGGCGCAGCTGGTCCACGTGGAAGGTAAGCGCAGGGGTCGCGGACCGCGAGAGATCCGAGGAGGTGCCGAGCGCGTCTCGGGGACAACGGATCCGGTCGGGACCTCCGCTCCGACTTCCACTGCGGAAGCGACACCCTCGACTGGATGACCCGGACGCTTCCCCGTGGAAGATCCTCGACCGGTCCCCACCTCACCCGCCCGAGCCAGCGCCTCCGATCCGGATTCAGTGGCGAGTCACGATCGGCACTTCGTCCTGATCGGCACCGACTCCGGCAACGCGTGGTCGCGCGATCGGTAGCTCGACGTCCGCCTGGGCTCGAAGGGTCAGATCTGCGAAGCCCACGCCGAGATCGGTTCCGACCACGTACACCCCACGCGCACTGGCCCCGCGCGACCAGATCGACCCGTGCAGATCCGACGTGCGAACGTTGGAATCCACGCCGGCGCCCTCCGACGGCATCGGCCCACGGTAGGGTGTGACCGTGAACCCCAGTCGGCCGTCGTGGGCGCTGACCACCGGTGAGACCGTCACGCTCGTCCCCGTGACGACGTGGTTCTCGTCGATCGTACGTTCGGTTCCCTCGTCGTCGAGGTAGCGGAGTCGCGTCTCGACCAGGTAGAAGTCGGCCGCATCGACCGCCGTCCACGCGAAGAGCGACTCGCTGCCGATCGGAATAGCCTGCACGGGAGCCGAAACGATCTCGGCGCGGTCGTCGGCGGCATCGAGCAGCCCGACCGGTACGACCGCGACCTCGTCGGCCTCGAAGAGCTCGATCACGACCGTGTCCCCGGCCGCGTACCCACCGTCGGCGAGGTCACGCAGGCCCATGGTCCAGTAACCGTCCTCCGGTGCCCAGTAGAACCAGCGGCCGTCGTCACCGTCGAAGGTCCGCCCGTCGACACGGACCGAATCGATCACGTTGCCGGTCTGGGACACGTCCCACGCCTCGATCCAGCCGGAGAGTGATCCCTCGGACGCAGACACCGATCCGAGCACGAAGAGCGACGGCGAGGAGACCGACGGTGCGGTCGGGGAATCGTCGTCGTCGCAGCCGGCGGCGAGGGTGGTGGTGATCAGGACGAAGAGCAGTCGCAGCAACGTGTTCATGACGGGGTCTCCTTCCGAGGAGTCCGAGGGGCATCGCCCGCGCTCGTGCACGGCGATCGTTCACGGGACAAGCCGCAGAACGGGAGGAGGAACCCGTCAGCGGAACACGCAGGTTCGGCGACACCGGCTCGTTCGTGTCCGGGGTCGTCGCGGCCGCTCGGACCGTCGTCCCGGTGGTGTCCGGACCCGCGCGCAGAGGACTGACGGGTTCGACCCGTCGTTTCGCGGCTTGTCTCCCGAGTCCGCACCGCGACCCGCGCGGTCGCGCGTCCTCCGACCCCGGGAGAAGACCATGTACTACCGAAGTGCACTCCACTCGTGCCGGGTCCCGGAGGTCCTGGCGATCCTCTGGCTCGTCCTTCTCACCGTTCCCGCCCATGCGATCGACCGTGCGGCGGTCTGGCACCGTGGCATCCACCTCGCCGACTTCGAGGTTTCCGGCGCGCCGCGCATGGTCGAAGAGGTCGGCGTCCGCGTGGATCGACCCGGAACCTTCCTGGTGACCTTCGACGGTCAATGTCTGTCGTATCCCGACGACCCGATCCACTTCCTGCTGCTGAGCGATCGCGACCAGGCGCTCGGGCAGTCGCTCCGCCAGATCCAGGCGATCGATGCGGACGTACCGCGCGGTCACTTCTCGGCCACGCTTCACCGCGCGGTCGGTCCGGGTCACTTCACCTTCCAGGCCTACGCGCAGATCCCCGGTGGGGCGACGGGTCCGGGACGGATCTGGCTCAAGGCGAATCTCACGGTGCGTTTCTTCCCCGACGAACCGGGCATGCCGGTGGTGCAGGTCACGCCGGTCGACGTGCGCGGGCGGGACCTGCGCGGCGGGGTGAAGGTCCTGCAGACCCAGCGCCTGGAGTCGAGCACGCAGGAAGGTCACGCCCTCGCGCTGTTCGAGGGCTGGGCGGTGTCGTCGCCGGGCGACCTGATCGTCCTGGCCGTCAACCGCGTGCCCGACTGGGAGCCGAACGAGGGCACGGTGTCGGTCGCGGCCCCGAACGCGGCCGTCGATCGCATGGCCTTCGCCCACGCGCGCGTGTGGCCGACCTGGGGCGACGAGTTGCGCATCCACGCCGTCGCCGAGAACTGGGTGCAGACCGACGGCACGGGTTGGGCGGAGGTCTACGGGGACCTGATCACGGTCGACTACCCGACCACGCCCGGCGGAGTGGGCTTCGCGGCCACGCCCTTCCACGGCAGCTTCGCGCTCGACGACGGACCGGTGTCGATGGCGCAGGTGGAGTTCGAAGCGAGCGAGCGCGGGCGTGCCGTGGTCCGTTACGTCGGATCGGTGGAGACCGACCCCGGCGACCGCGCGGTGATCGCCGTCAATCCCGAGGTCCACTGGGCACTGTTCGAGGGCAACGTGATGGTCGAGGCCTACGACCACCGCCGCGACGCCGACAACGTGGTGCACACGCAGGTCTACGACGTCGAGGCCGGAAGCCACACCTTCCACGTGGTCGGCGAGCGCATCGCCGAACTCGAGGGCTCGGGCGAGGCCTTCGCCCGCGGAACGCTCATGGTGGAGTTCTTCCCCGGCGGATGGGATCCCGTCTCGATCGTCGACGAGGGGAACGACGCGCCCGAGACGGCGCCAAGCCCGCGGCCGGCCCTCGCGCTCGGCGCCTGGCCCAACCCCTTCAACCCGAGCACGCAGTTGGAGTTCACGTTGCCGGCGACGTCGGCCGTCACCCTCACGGTGCACGACCTGCGCGGCCGCCTGGTCCGCACGCTCGTCGCCGGAGCCGAGCACGCGGCGGGTGACCACGTGATCGCCTGGGACGGCCGGGACGATGCGGGAGCGCCCGTCGCCTCCGGGGTCTATCTCGCGCGGCTGAAGGCGGGCGTGCGGACGGCGAGCGCGCGGCTGACGCTGGTGGAGTGACGTCGCACCAGAGTGCGGCGCGTGGCCACATCTCGTTGACCGGACCCGCGCGCCTGACCTACGCTTTTCCGCCCTTCCCTGGTCCCGGAGTCCAGATGATCGGCAAGACCCTCGCCCACTACGAGGTGACGGCGCACCTCGGGGCCGGTGGCATGGGCGAGGTCGTCCGTGCGCGCGACACGAAGCTCGGCCGCGAGGTCGCGCTGAAGATCCTTCCGGCGTCGGTGGCGAACGACGCCGAACGTCTCGCCCGCTTCCAGCGCGAGGCCCAGCTGCTCGCGTCGTTGAACCATCCGAACATCGCGGCGATCCACGGCGTCGAGGAACACGACGGCGTGCGCTTCCTCGTCATGGAACTCGCCGAGGGGCAGGACCTGCAAGTCCGCCTGCGCGACGGCGCCCTGCCGCTCGACGACGCGGTCGCCATCGCCCGCGACATCGCCGAGGGCCTCGAGGAAGCGCACGAGCGCGGCGTCGTGCATCGCGACCTCAAGCCGGCCAACGTGATGGTCTCGACGGGCGGCAAGGTGAAGATCCTCGACTTCGGCCTGGCCCGCGCCTACTCGGGCGGCGATCACGAGGAGGGCGATCCCGCGCTCTCGCCGACCATCACGGCCGCGATGACCTCGGCCGGCACCGTCCTCGGCAGCGCCGCCTACATGAGTCCGGAGCAGGCGAAGGGGCGCGAGGTCGACCGCCGCACCGACATCTGGGCCTTCGGCGTGATCCTCTACGAGATGATCACGGGCCGACGACTGTTCGAGGGCGAAACGGTCAGCGAGACCATGGCCGCCGTCCTGAAGGATCCGATCGACCTCGAGACGCTACCTGCCGGGGTGCCGGTCGGGATCCGGTCGCTGCTCGCGCGCTGTCTCGAACGCGACCCCCGACGGCGCCTGCGCGACATCGGCGAAGCGAGGATCCATCTCGATCCGTCGGCGGCCACGACGGTGCTCTCGGGGGGCGCTCCGGCCGCGACGGAACCCGTGGCGACCGGAGGGCGCGCACCGGTCGTGCCGTGGACGCTGTTCGGTCTGGCCGTGCTGGCCGCCGCGTGGTTCGCGCTCGACCCCCTCGCCACCTCGCCCGACGACACCACCGGCGACGCGCCCGTGATCCGCGCGGCGATCGAGCCCCCCGACGGGGTCGGCCTGCACCTCTCGGGAGCGAACCCTGGACCGGCCACGATCTCGCCCGACGGCACGCGCCTCGTCTACACCGCGCGCACGGAGGAGGGCGGGCGCGGCCTGTGGTTGCAGGAACTCTCCCACCGGGACGCGCGCCGGCTCGAGGGCACCGACGACGGACAGTATCCCTTCTGGGCGCCCGACGGGCGTTCGATCGGTTACTTCAGCGATGCCGAGCTCCGGGTCCACGATCTCGACTCGCGGACCGACCGCGCCGTGGCCACCGCGGGTGGCGGCAAGGGCGGCTGCTGGTTGCCCGACGACACGCTTCTCTTCACGACCCACTCGATCGCGCCCATCTCGCGACTCGATCTCGCGACGGGCGAGGTCTCGGTCGTGACGCAGCTGTCCGACGAACCCGCGGCGAATTCGCACCGCCACCCGCGCAGCCTGGGCCACGACCGCCACTTCCTCTTCGCGGCGCGGACCACCGAACGGGCGATGGGACCGTCCGTGGCCGTCATGCTCGGCGATCTCGAGACCGGCGAGATCCGTGAGCTGCTGCGGGCCGACGGGCAGGCCGAATTCGCCGATGGTCATCTCTTCTACGCCCTCGAAGGCAAACTCTATGCGCGACCCTTCGACGCCAACCGCGGTGAGTTCACCGGGGTGGCGACCCTGGTCGCAGGAGGCGTCGGTCTGATCCCCGGCGCCGCGCTCTCCCTGGTGAGCGTCTCGCCCACGGGCGCACTCGCCTATCATCCCGGCGAGCGGATCACGCTCCTGGGAGATCTCCTCTGGTTCGATCTCGAAGGCGAAGCGCTCGGTCCGATGGGCACTCCAGCGGGCTACGGTGCCTTCGACATCTCCCCGGACGGACGCCGGGTCGTCTACTCCGCCTACGACAACCAGCTCGGCACGGGAGACCTCTACGTCCACGACCTCACGACCGACGTGCGCACGCGCCTGACCTTCGATGCGGCCAGCGAGGAATTCCCGGTCTGGTCGCCGGACGGCCGCACCGTCTACTACCTGAGCACCGCGAGCGACGTCGCGGAGATCCGTGCCCTGGAACCCGAGGGCCGGGGCGATCCCGTCACCGTGTACGCGGACTCCGCCCTCAGCGCGATCTCCGACGTCTCTCCCGACGGCACCCGGATCGCCTTCGTCGCGGAAGTGAGCGAAGGAATCGACGAGGAGCAGGCCTACGTCATGGACCTGGACGGCGAGGCTGCCCCGGTGCGCATCGATCCCACGGCGGGCTCGTCGATGGCCGCCCGCTTCTCGGCCGACGGCCGCTGGATCGCCTACACCTCGCGCGACGGCGGCGGGTGGCGCCTGAACCTCAAGACCGATCCCCCCGGCTCCCGGAAATGGCAGGTCAGCGACACCGACGCCTTCTGGTTCGACTGGCATCCGCGGGGCGATCGCCTCTACCACCAGTGGGGCAGCGGTGATCTGAACGTCACGACGGTGGACCTGTCCGGGACCTCGCCCGCGGTGGGCGCGACCCGCGTGCAGGTGCGCGGACTGCAGACTCCGATCAGCGGCCTGCACAGCTTCCGGATCGCGCCGGACGGCGAGCGCATCCTGATCACGTCGGGCGAGAGCATGGAGGACGATCGTCCGATCCGGATGGTCCTCGGCTGGCACCGGATCGTGCGTGACGCGGCGCGCTGATCGCGTCCGCTCTCCGGACGTTGCCACGGGGCGTCACGGCGTGTCGGGAACCTTGATCTCCAGCTCGAACTCGAACTTCTTCGGAGTGTCACTCAACGATCCCTTCGAAAAGAGATCGATCGCGAAGACGTAGCTTCCCGATTCGAGGACCATGGAACCTCGCTCGATCGCGCCACCTCCGAAGGTCGAGTTGGTCCGGCTCCGGAAAACGTACTCCCCGTCCGGGCCGAGCAGGTAGACGCTGCCGTAGCCACCGGGATACGGCCGGGAGATCTGAGAGAGGCAGTCGTAGTCGATCTGCAAGGGCGTGTCGCCCACCTCGAAGTCGAGTCGGAAGAAGGTCCGTGAGGTCGAGGGGCTCCGGCCCGGCGGGTTGCCCTGCTGCTCGTAGACGTTCTCGGTGGTGCCCGTGCCCGTCGCTCGCAGCAGCACGTCGAGCGAGGGGTCCTCGGAGCGGAGCTGGACGTCCGACGTCTGATCGGAGTCCGCGGTCAGGTTCAGGCTTCCGTCCTCGTGGCTGGCGCTGCAACTCGACGTCCGTGTGTCGGTGTGCGGTCCCAACCCGTCGTACGATCCGTCGTCAGCGTCGTCGCAGTCGTAATTGGCGCCGCCGATGGGCTCGAAGTCGATCCGCGTGCGCGCCGACACGAAGGTGTGACGGCTCACGTTCCGCAGGAGCTCGCCGGCACCGGCCGCGACGGAGGTCGTCGCGGTGTTGCCCAGCGAGTCGGTGGCGGTGACCTCCACCGTGATCGAAGACGAGGCCTCGCCCAAGCGCGCGAGGGTGATGAACGAACCGTCGTCGTCGGTCGTCCCGCTGCTCTCGTCGACGGTGCCGCCGGTGGCCACGAGCTGGATCTGGATTCCGGACTCCCCGTCGATTCCACCCTCGCCGTCGGCGTAGCCGGCGACGACCTCGAGCGCATTCGCGCCCACGGGCGAGATCTCCGACGCCATCGACGCCGACACCGTGAACTCCGGCTGGACGACGACGGTCTGCGTCTCGCTGGTGAGCACGTCGTCGCCGAAAGCGCCCGAGGTGTAGGTCACCCCGGGAATCTGCACCAACGACGTGACTTCCGGACCGTTGTTGATCCTCGCGTAGATCCGGCCTTCGCCGCGTCCGTCGAGCGCGGCGCGCCAGGCGAGAACGTCGAAGCCGTTGGCGTCGATGATCTCCGGCGTGAACGACAGCGGCGTGACGTAGCGGGTGTCGTCGACGCGCGCCGACCAGGTCATCGCGGGCACGCCGCCGAGATCGAAGGAGAAGTCGGAACCCGGATGCCGAGCGGCATAGGCCGAGAGTCGAGCGCGAGCGATGCCGAGGTAGTAGTCGATCGTCTGCAGCAGGGCGTTGCGTACGGGATGACCCGTCGGCACACGCGGCAGGCGGAAGCCCATGACGGTCAGCACCATGTCCGTGATGTCGAGCGTGGTCAGGGTGGACGGATTGTTCGAGGCCTCGATCCAGATCTCCGTGTCGGCCACCGCGCCCGGAGCGACGGTTGGTGCGAGCACGCGCAACTCGAAGCGGTCGACGTTCGCGGGCAGGTGCGCGAGCGCGACGTTGTTCACGGCCGTGTTGATCACTCCGAGCGCGACACCGAAGGTCCCCATCGCGGCGACGACCGGTGCCGCCACCGGTCCGGAGACTCCCACGAGAGAAATGCCCCCGAAGACCGGCCCGATCCACGACCCCCAATCCTGCACGGCTCCGCCGATGACGTCGCGGCCGACGTCGCGCACCATGACGTAGAGCTGCATGCGCGCGGCGAGTTCGTGGTCGGTGAGTTCGGTGGTCCGTCGGAGCAGTGGGAGTTCCGGGGAGTCGTCGAGTACCAGGGCGTCGAGCTCCGCGGCCGCGGCCTCGAGGCGGCGACGCCGCTGGGCATCGACTCCATCATCTCGGCCTACCAGCCCGGCGTCGACCAGCTGAAGGAGTGGGTCGCCGACATCATCTCGGACCACGAGACGATGGGCGTCGACGCGCGCTTTGACAGCTATGTCGAGGCCGG
>CAZQHE010000134.1:0-11272 GCA_964593155.1 uncultured bacterium | reverse complement strand
CGCCGGCGTGCGATCCAAGGGGTACGGCCGCCGTGTCCCGTTCGTAGGAGATTCCTCATGACCGACCGTACCGTTCTCGTGGTGGGTGCCGGCTCCGCCATCGCCCGCGACCTCACGTCCCGGCTCACCGACAAGGGCACCGAACTCCTGCAGTGGTCGCGGCAGGACGGCTTCGACGCGGTGGTGGACGTCGTGAACGACGACTCCCTACCCGAGCTTCCGGAAAGCCTCGGTGGTCTGGTCTACTTCCCGGGTTCGATCACGCTGGCTCCGTTCCCGCGCCTCGACATGCAGACCTTCCGCAGCGACTGGGAGGTCAACGTGGGTGGCTTCGTGCGGGTGCTCCAGCATGCGATCGGCTCCCTGCAGAAGGCCGAGAACGCGTCGGTGGTGGGCGTGAGCACCGTGGCCGCCGGGCACGGACTCGGATTCCACGCCTCGATCGCCGCCGCCAAGGCCGGCGTGGAGGCGCTGATGCGCACGCTCGCGGCCGAGTACGCGCCGCGCGGCGTCCGGTTCAACTGTGTGGCCCCGTCGCTGACCGACACTCCGTTGGCCGCTGGCCTCACCGACAGCGACGCCAAGCGCAAGCGCATGGACGACCGACATCCTCTCGGCCGGATCGGTCAGCCCGGTGACGTGGCGGCGGCGATCGACTACCTGCTGTCCGACGATGCCAGCTGGGTCACCGGGCACGTCCTGGCCGTCGACGGTGGCTACGGGATCTGCCACTGAGATGGCTGGGTCCTTGATTCGCCGTCGGGCTTGACGAACAATGCGTCGGCGGGTCTTCCCGATGGAGTGCCCGTAGACGCCATGAGCCTACGCAACCGGATCCACGAAGTCGTCTTCGAGGCCGACACGCCTGTCGGCCGAGCCTTCGACGTGGCGCTCTTCGTGAGTATCGTCGCCAGCGTCGCGGCGGTGATGCTCGAGAGCGTCGACTCGATCCGAGCCGAGCACGGTGGACTGCTCCGCACGATCGAGTGGTTCTTCACGGTGCTCTTCACGATCGAGTACGCAGTGCGGCTGGCCGTGATCGGCCGTCCGGGACGCTACGCGATCAGCACCTACGGGCTGATCGACTTGTTGGCGATCCTGCCCACCTACTTGAGTCTGGTGTTCGCCGGGTCGCAGTCGCTGCTGGTGATCCGGGCCCTGCGTCTGATGCGCGTGTTCCGGGTGCTGAAGATGGTCCGCTTCGTGGGTGAGGCCGACGTGCTGCGCATGGCCATTCGGGAGAGTGCGCGGAAGATCATCGTGTTCCTGAGTTTCGTGCTCACCGTGGTGCTGATCGTCGGCGCGGCCATGTATCTGATCGAAGGCGAGGCCAGCGGATTCACGAACATCCCGCAGAGCATGTACTGGGCGATCGTCACCATGACCACCGTGGGCTACGGCGACATCGCCCCCGTGACCGTCCCGGGCAAGGCTCTGGCCGCGCTCGTGATGGTGCTGGGTTACGGGGTGATCGCCGTCCCGACGGGGATCGTGACGGTGGAACTCGGTCTGGCCGGTCGTCGGCAGGGGGAGATCAGTACGCAGGCGTGCCCGAGCTGCGGGGCCGAGGGCCACGATCCGGACGCACGGCACTGCAAGTACTGCGGAGAGGCGCTGTAGGGGCGCCGACCATGGCGGCCGACGCCCCGCGGAACGGATCAGGCGACGCTCGCCCGGCTCTCGAGGGCGATTCCCGAGATCGTCGACCAGGCGTCGATCCAGGCCTCCTGGGTGGGTGCGTCGAACACCGGTCCGAGCTGGTGGCGCAGGGTGTTGATCAGGGCGATGCCGATCGTGCCGAAGTCCTGGTCGCGAACGCCGCGAGCCTCGTACTGCTCGGCGAACTCGCGCAGGACGGGAGCGAGCTCCTCGGTCTTGTCGAGCATGCGGACCGCGGTCGAGATCACGCTGAACAGACGTTTTCCTTCGCGGTCGAGATCACCGGCGAAGGTCAGGCGCAGACCGGGGTCCACGGCGAAGAGGGTCTTGAAGTACAGGTCGACCGCCTCGGGCGTGGCGGGTTCGACCTGCTTCCAACTCTGCAGGACGAGTGTCTTCTGCTCGGGGCTCACGAAGTCTCCTCGGCTGGAACGTTGTCGAGGCCGGGAACGGCGAGGGTGCGGTGGTGACCCGGTCGTGGGCCACTCCGGGCGGATCCGGATTTCCACGTGCGAATCCGCATGGCGCATTGCGAGGCGGGGTGGACCGCGTCCTCCCGGACGTCGGACGACCGGTCGGTCCGGGGTGGGTCGAATGGCTCCCCCGGATTCCCCGCGGTCCACGAATGGCTGCCTCGGCGAGCATCACGGCCACAGCCGCGTGCATCGGGCGGACCAGACGACCGTCGAGGTGGAACGCGCCGGCTTCTCCTGCCACTCCGTATGGTCTACAATGGCGGACTCCCGTTTCCCCTTCTCTCCGGAAAGAACGACATGATCCGATCCGAGTCCCACGCCGGTCGGCGATGGTCCGTGGTGGCCCTCGCGGTGTCGGCGTTGCTGTTCGTGGCCGCGGATGCCGCGTCCCAGGACCGCGCGCAGGCCTTCACGGGCGCGCGCATCCTGACCATGGCCGGTACGACCATCGAAGACGGCACACTGGTGGTGCACGACGGCGTGATCGCGCACGTCGGAGAGGCCGGCGACATCGACCTTCCGGCCGCGGCCGACGTCCACGAACTCGACGGCGCCACGATCATCCCCGGCCTCGTCGACACGCACAGCCATCTGGGCGGTCCGTGGGCGGCCGACGGCAGCGAGCCGATCCAGCCCGAGTGCCGTGCGCTCGACGCGATCGACGTGCGCGACGCCGGCTTCCAGAAGGCCCAGGCCGGAGGCGTGACCACCGCCAACGTCATGCCAGGATCTGGCCATCTGCTGAGCGGCCAGACGCTCTACCTGAAGCTGCGCGACGGCGGCACCATCGACGACCTGTTGATCATGGACGACGGCATGGTCGCCGGCGGCGTGAAGATGGCCAACGGGACGAACAGCCAGAAGGCGAAGCCTTTCCCGGGCACACGTGGCAAGGCCGCGGCGCTGGTGCGCGAGGCCTTCGTCGCCGCCCAGGACTACCGCCGGAAGATCGAGGCGGCCGACGGTGATCCCGCGAAGATGCCGCCCCGCGACCTGGGCATGGAGACCCTGCTCGACGTGCTCGACGGCACGCGCGTGGTCCATCACCACACGCATCGGCACGACGACGTGCTCACCGTGCTGCGCCTGCAGGAGGAGTTCGGATTCCGCGTGGTGCTGCACCACGTGAGCGAGGCCTGGAAGGTGGCCGACGAGATCGCCGCGGCCGGCGTGCCCTGTTCGATCATCCTTCTGGACAGCCCCGGCGGAAAGCACGAGGCGATCGATCTGGTGTGGAAGACGGGAGGCGTGCTCGAGGACGCCGGCGTGAGCGTGTCGATCCACACCGACGACCCGATCACCGACAGCCGGTGGTTCCTGCGCTCGGCGGCCTTCGCCGTGCGCGCGGGCATGAGCCGCGAGGCGGCACTGCGTGCGCTGACGATCGAGGCTGCGAAGCACCTCGACCTCGCCGATCGCATCGGTTCGCTGGAAGTGGGCAAGGACGCGGACTTCGTGATCCTGAGCGGAGATCCCCTGGCCCTGCGCACGCGCGTGCTCGAGACCTGGGTCGAGGGCGAGCGCGTGTTCGACCTCGACGACGAGGACGACCGTCTGTGGGCCGAGGGCGGCTACGGTGCCAGTCGGCCGCAGGCCCTCACGTGGTGCTGCCACGGAAGCCTGGAGGCGAAGTGATGAGGACACCCCTGATCGTGTTGCTGCTGCTCTTCGTCTCGGCGCCCGCCCACGCCCAGCTCGCCGTACGCGGTGCGACCGTGCACACCATGGCGGGCGACCCGATCGCCGACGGCGTGGTGCTGATCGAGGACGGCAGGGTCGAGCGTGTGGGCCCGGCGTCGGAGATCGACGTGCCGGGCGACTACGAGCTGCTCGAGGCCGATGTCGTTCTGCCCGGCCTGATCGACGCCCGCTCGGTGGTGGGCCTGGCCGGACAGTTCAACGTGGACGCCGATCAGGACCAGCTCGAGGCGAGCGAGGCGATCCAGCCCGAGTTGCGGGCGATCGATGCCTTCAACATCCGCGAGCGTCTGGTCGGATGGGTGCGCGACCTGGGCGTGACCACGCTGCACACCGGCCACGGGCCGGGCAAGGTGGTGAGCGGCCGGACCATGGCGGTGAAGACCGCCGGCGGGAATGCCGACGCCGCCGCGCTGGCCACCGGCGTGATGGTCGCCGCCACCCTCGGCGACGGGGCCACCGAATCGGGTCGCACGGTGCCCGGGACCCGCAGCAAGGCGGTGGCGATCCTGCGCCAGGCGCTGATCGACGCCCGCGAGCACGCCGAGAAGGACGATCCCGACCGGAACCTGCGGCGCGAGACCCTGGCCCGTGTGATCGACGGCGAGATGCCCCTGATGATCACCGCCCATCGTCACCAGGACATCCTGTCGGCGCTGCGGCTCCAGCGGGAGTTCGGGTTCCGTCTGGTCCTCGACGGCGCCTCCGACGCGCACCTGGTGCTCGACGAGATCGCCGAGGCCGGCGTCCCGGTCGTCGTCCATCCGACGATGACGCGTCCGGGCCGGCCGGGTTCGGTGTCGGAGACCGAGAACGTCACCGTGACCATGCCCGCGCAGCTCGCCGCGGCGAACATCCCCTTCGCCTTCCAGAGTGGATTCGAGAGCTACGTGCCGAAGACCCGTGTGGTGCTGTTCGAGGCGGCGATGGCCGTGGCCTACGGACTCGACGAGGAAGCCGCCCTGCGGGCGCTGACGACCGTCCCCGCCTCGATCCTCGGCGTGGACGATCGCGTGGGGTCGCTCGAGCCGGGCAAGGACGCCGACCTGGCGCTGTACGACGGCGATCCCTTCGAGTACACGACGCACTGCGTCGGCGTGGTGATCGACGGAGAGGTCGTGAGCCGGCAGGCGAAGTGAACGACGGGGCGGGTTCCGGGCCGTTGTCCGGGCCCGTGCCGTTCGACACACGGTCGACGCAACGGGTATCATCGACGGACGCCCAGGTCCCGCTCCCCCCGCCCGAGAGGTGCCCATGCGTTCGATCCCCGGGATCGCCCTCGCGATCCTCGTGGCCGTCGTCCCGCACGCTCATTCGCAGTACGAGCCCAGTGGTTGTCTGAACGAGACCGAGGCCGAACTGATCCAGCTGGTCAACGAGTACCGGCAGCAGAACGCGGTGGATCCCGTTCCGGTGTCGGCGACCCTGACCGAGGTCGCCCAGTGGCACGTGGTCGATCACGCCTACGCGACCGAGGTCACCGGTGACTACGGTTCCGATCCGAGCTGCAACCTGCACACGTGGTACGGTGGCCCTCCGGCTGCTCCGTACGGCACGTGCTGCTACACGGCGGACCAGTCGCAGGCCCAGTGCATGTGGGACAAGCCGGCCGAGATCTCCGGCGGATCCTACGCCGCCATCGGGTTCGAGATCGCCGCGGTCGGCGCGACGGATGCCGCCGGAGCGCTCGCGCTGTGGACGAACACGGCTCCCTTCGACGACTTCCTCCTGGGCCAGGGGATCTGGGCCGGGCGGACCTTCCGTGCGCTCGGCGTGGGCGTCGACGAGGAGCGTCGGCGCTACTTCCTGTGGATGGCCGAGCAGCCCGACGCCGCGCCGGACCCGTCGGAATGTTCCGTGGCGACCTCGGTGCCCGATCCGGGGATCACGAACATCCTCACCGTGACCGCCTATCCGAATCCTTTCAATCCACGCACGACGATCGCCTTCGACCTGCCGCGTGGGGGCGACGTGCGCGTCTCGATCCACGATGTGGCCGGGCGTGATCTCGGGACCGTCGCGACGGGACGCTTCGGGGCCGGGCGGCACGAGGTCGTGTGGTCGGCTGCCGATCCCCAGGGGCAGCCACTCGCCAGCGGAGTCTACTTCGTACGCGTGGTGGCCGACGGCCACGTGACGACCCAGAAGGTGGGTCTGCTGCGATAGGAGCCGCGGCAGAGCGCGGGTGGGAACGGGCGTTATGGGGAGTCGCCCGGGGGTCTGCGTCTCCGCCTCGCGCTAGGGTTCTGCGAACGACACCAACGGGAGGTCGCCGCCATGCCGAAGATCCCGATCCTGCTGGGAATCGTTTCGATCGCAGTGCTCCTGCTCGCTGCCGCGGGTGAAACCTACCGCGAACGCCGCATGCAGATGGTCACCGAACAGATCGCCGCGCGCGGGGTGGAGGACCCGACCGTACTGCGGGCCATGCGCTCCGTGCACCGTCACCGCTTCGTGCCCGAGCCGCTGCGCGACCAGGCCTACACCGACCGGCCGCTGCCGATCGGGCGGGAACAGACGATCTCGCAGCCCTACATCGTGGCCTTCATGACCGAGACCCTGGACCTGCGTCCGCACCACCGCGTGTACGAACTCGGGACCGGCTCCGGCTACCAGGCCGCGGTGCTCGCCGAGATCGTCGACGAGGTCTACACGGTCGAGATCGTGTCCGAACTGGCCCGGCGCGCGCGCACGACGCTGGAAGAGCTGGACTACGAGAACGTGCACGTGCGCGCGGGCGACGGCTGGGCGGGCTGGCCCGAGGCTGCGCCCTTCGACCGGATCATCGTGACGGCGGCCGCGCCGGAGCTGCCGCAGATCCTGCTCGACCAGCTGGTCGCCGGAGGCAAGATGATCCTGCCGCTCGGGCCGGACGGTGGAGCACAGGAGCTGATCCTCGTGGAGAAGACCGAGGACGGGCGCGTGAAGACCCGGGAGCTGTTGCCGGTGCGCTTCGTGCCGGTCACGCGGGACCCGCGCTGATCAGTCCAGCAAGTCTCCCAGCCGCTCGCGCATGCGGTCGTAGTGCGAGCCACGCCAGTACACGCGCCCGCATCCCGAGCACCGCGTGAACTCGTCGTGTTCGGCGAAGATCTTCGGTGGGACCTCGTCGTGCACCGTCACCCGCGCCACGGCCTCCAGTTCTCCGTTGCACTCGCGACACCGGGTGAAGAGCTCGATCGAGTCCTTCAGGTCGAGTGCGCGGACCACCTCGGCGACCTGTGCCTCCGGGTCGGTCGTGCGGATCCAGTGACCGCGCGTCACGGCTCGGCGCTCGAGGATGCCCCGGTCACGGGTGAGCACGATCCGGTGTTCGTCGACGGCGCGGGCGACGATCTGGTCGTCGGTGACGTCGCGTTCGTACACGGTGTCGAAGCCGAGCGTGCGCAGGTCGCGGGCCAGGTGACCGAGGTGCCCGTCGCAGACGAAGCGCGGCTCACGCAGCGGTTCGGGCCGGAGCCGGGTGACGGTCGACACGTCGAAGCGCTCGAAGGTCGGGTACACGGCGATGCGTTCGCCGCCCCCGACGCGATGGTCGAAGCCGACCGACTCGCCGTCGACGAGGATCACGTCGATCTCGGTGTGCGGCACGCCGAGGGCCTGGATCAGATCCAGGACCGAGCGCGTGCCGTGGAAGGTGGTTTCGAAGGACCGCTTCCGCTGCTCGGGCGGGAGGAAGTCGTTCAGCTCCTCGTAGAAGCGGACCTCGACGCTGCGGGTGGTGGCTTCGTGCACGGCGACCTCCTGCGCCGACCCTACCCGATCCCCCCGGGGGCTTGTCGAGGGGGTGCGTCGATGGCGTCCCGAAGCGACCGTACCGCCTCTGCGACGTCTTCGGCAGCCACCACGCAGCGGATCACTGCCACGCAATCCGCGCCGGCGGCGATCACCGAGGCGGCGTTGTCGTGGTCGATGCCACCGATCGCCACGAGCGGCAGACCGCAGTGCCGACGGATCTCGGACAGGCCCTCCAGGCCGAGAGGTCGTGCTGCGTCGGACTTGGTGGCGCGGGCGTCGAAGACCGGACTCACGCCCACGTAGTCGGCGCCGTCGCCGACCGCCCGGAGGGCGTCGTCCACCGACTCGGCCGACACTCCCAGAATGCGGTCGTCGCCGATCAGCTGTCGGGTTTCCCGCGCGGTCAGATCCGACTGACCCACGTGAACGCCCTCGGCATCGACGGCCACGGCCACCGACACGCGATCGTTCACGATCAACGGCACGCCGGCGGGCCGGGTGATCCGCAGCAACGCACGGGCGCTCCGGAGGAAATCGTCGTCCGATGCCTCCTTGTCGCGCAGCTGGATCACGTCGGCTCCGCCGGCCACGGCCGCATCGACGATCTCGGTGTGCGACCGGCCGCGCGCGAGACGGGCGTCGGTCACCACGTACACGCGCCAGTCCTTCAGGCGGGAACGATCGACGGCCACGTTTCACGCCTCCAGGCCATGTCGAAGAACAGGAGCTCGTAGCGGGCGCTGGTGCGGTAGCGGTCGAGCCAACGGGCACGGGCCGGCTCGCTCGCCTCGGCGCCCATGGCATCGACGCGCGCGCTCAGCCACTCGACGAGTTCGACCATCGACGGATCGGTGTAGGTCTCGATCCAGTCGCGGTAGTGCTCGACCTCTGGCAGCCCGCGTTCACGGAGCCGCCGGGCGATCTCGACGTAGCCGGCCGCGCACGGCAGCAGCACGGCGAGGATGTCGGACATCGAGCCCTCGTAGCACGTGCGCAGCAGGTAGCTGGTGTAGGCCGAGGTCACCAGGCCGGGCTCGGTGCGTTCGAGTTCGTCGGACGTGATGCCGAAGGCCGCGCAGGTGCGGCGGTGCAGCTCCATCTCCTCCTCCAGCGTCAGCGCGAGCAGGCCGCCCAGACGGCGCATGTCGTCGAGCGACTCAGCCTTGGCCGCGGCCACCGCGAGCACGCGCGCGAAGCCGTCGAGGTAGGCATGGTCCTGAGCCAGGTAGAAGGTGAACACCTCGGTCGGCAGCGTACCGTCGCCGATGCCGGTGACGAAGGGATGCGCGTGGACGGCGTCCCAGACGGACGCCGTCCTTTCGCGCAGCTGCCGGGCGAAGCCGGTCGACACCGCCGATCACCCGCCCTTGGCCTGTTCGGCCGCCTTGCCGAAGGCCGCCCAGAAGGGATCGACCTGCGGATGCACGAGATCGTGCTCGACACCGTTGTCGAAGTAGCGGGTGCCCTCGGACGAATCGGTCACCTCGCCGACGATCGACGTCGCGATGCCCTTGTCCTTCAGCCGCTGCACGGCCTCGTCGGCCTTGTGCGGGCGGCAGGTGATCAACAGCGTGCCCTCGCTGATCGAGGTCATGGGATCGATGTCGAACATCGAGCAGATCCTGTCGACCCGATCGTCGACGATGATCTCGCTCTTCTGGATGTTCATGCCGACCTCCGACGCGGCAGCGATCTCGGCCAGACCGCCCCAGACACCGCACTCGGTGGCGTCGTGCATCGAGGTGATGCCGTCGTCGCGCACGCCGACCTCGACGGCGGTCATGGCGTCGTCGACCACCGACATCTGCCAGAACACGTCCTCGGCCCGGCGGGCGAAGTCCTCGCCGTGCTCGGCGGCGATGCGATCGGGGAAGGTCACCGCGAACAGGCCGGTGGCCTCGATCGCCGCGCCCTTGGTGACGATCACCTTGTCGCCGGGGCGTGCCATGGTCGGGGTGAGGTAGCGGTCCTTCGAGCCGATCGAGATCACCGTGGCGCCGCCGATCATGGGGTAGTTGGTCCCCTCGTAGCGGCCGGTGTGACCCGACACGATGGCCATGCCCATCTTGTCGCACTCGCGATGGATCGTGCTCCACAGTGCCTCGAGATCGTCGCGCTGGATCGACATGGGCAGGTTGAGGTCGATGGTGAGGTAGCCCGGCGCGATGCCCGCGGTGACGGCATCCGACGCGAGGATGTGCACGGCGAACCAGGCCGAGCGCTCCCAGCCGTAGGGCGGCACCACGAACACGGGGTCGGTGGTGGTGATCATGACCTGGTCGTTGCCGATGTCCACGACACCCACATCGACACCGTTCTGCGGGCCGACGACCACTTCGTCGCGTCGGCGCCCGAGTTGCGGGTAGATGATCTCCTCGAACACACCCGACGAGATCTTGCCGATGGTCGGCAGTTCTGCAGCCATGTCGACCTCCTACTTGCGCGCACGGACGGCCACGTAGCCGCCGCGCTCGAATCCTGGGATCGGCTCCTCGACCTGGTCGTCCGAGAAGCGCGGGTGGGTGGTCAGAGTCTGCTGGTACTCGGGATCGCCGAAGCCGGCGTCGCGCATGGCGGCGACCACCTCTTCGGTGGTGCGCCAGTTCGCGCTCCCGACGAATTCCACCGGGTAGGGATGGGCCGGGGCGATCTTCGCCAGACGCTCGTCGTCCCAGGTGCCAACCTTCGCGGCGAGCTGGTAGAGCATGCCGTAGCCGCTGCTCGCGGGCACGTCGGCGACCACGACGTGGCCGCCGGGCTTCAGCACGCGATGGGCTTCGCGGAAGGCGCCCGACAGGTCGGTCAGGTAGCCCGGCGTTCCGTTCATGAGGACGGTGTCGAAGGTGCCGTCCTCGTGCGGCAGGTCCTCGGCCGGGGCGATCTTCACGTCGAGACCGCGCTCGCGGGCGATGGTGGCCATGCCCTCGGCCGGCTCGACACCGTCGCGGATGGTGATCCCGTGGTCCCGGGCGAGGATCGACTCGAAGAGTCCACTGCCGCAACCCACGCTGAGGGTGCGGCCGGGATCCCCGAGTGCGGCCTTCACCAGAAGGACCTCGGAGCCGAGCACGGCGGTGTTCTTCATGAACCAGCCGTCGTACTCGCTGGCGTGTTCGTCGAATGCAGGTCTGCTCACGGCGACCTCCCATGGGGTTGCCGCGGCTCCACGCGGTGAGGAACAGGGTGAGGAGAGGGCCGGTGGCCGGATTCCTCAGGTGTTTCCCTACGCCGGTGTGAGCCGGGTCAGGTTCGAAGGGTATGATCTCAGCCCGTGTCGTCGGCCACGGCGCGGACCGCCGCGTGCGTCGACACGAACACCCCCAACACGTCGGGTGGGACGCTGACCTCCACGGTAACGCCGTCGGGCGTCGCTGACCAGGGGATCTGGACCGCAGCGCGGACTTCGGGCAGGATCGTGCCCCGAACCATGCTTCGTCTGCGATCGGAGTGCTCGCCGATGGCCGCCGGACCGCCTTCCCCCGCAACCAGCCGGACCACCCGGAGCTGGGGCGGCCGCTTCCTCACGCGCGGCAGCGGTCGCGAGAAGATCGTCGAGGACGTCCACCGCGAGGGGGCCTTCCGCCTGGGGATCCACGGCCTCGTCACCGTCCTGCTCTGGCTCGCGACCACCTTCGTGTACCGCGTGCTGTTCCCCGTCCTCGAGCCCGAGGGCGCGACCGGACACAGCCCCGTGACCGACG
>CAZQHE010000133.1:5831-11291 GCA_964593155.1 uncultured bacterium | reverse complement strand
GTGTTGTGCGGTGCGCACAATCGGCGGCGGGCCGAACAGACCTTCGGATCGCGCCGACATCTGCGGACGCAAGTGCGAGCACCAGCGATCGAGACGCTCGCCACGGCGTAACGACGTACCCGTCACGGCGTCCTGGATTCGTTCTCACGCTGTCTGGCGATCGGTTCACTCCGCCGCGTTCGTCCGGTGACGCTGTTCCGACGGATCGACGGTCATCGAGCGAGCGGCTCGGGCGGCCGTCGACCACGGGGACACGGTCACGTCAACACGCCGCGGATCCGCATCGCCCGAGCGTAGAGCCACAGGAACACCGCGATCAAGATGACCAGGGCACTGAACGCAATCAGCTGCGCGCCGCCCATCAGTTCCCAGCCGCCGGTCAACGACGTTCGGACGGTGTTGATCAGGAGGGCCACGAGCGCGACCAGGAACACGGGTTCGGCCAGCTTCTTCCGCAGCAAGAGCAGGACCGAGCCGAGCACGGAACCCCAGATCGCGATCGCCCACACCGAGGTCGCCCACACCTGGAAGCCCTCGTAGTAGGCGAGTTGTTCGGCCGTGAACTCGGCCATGTAGGCCTCGTTGGCGGTCTGCACCATCAGGTAGTCGTAGGCCCCGAAGGCGTTCCACAGCAGGGCGAGGACGGCGACGATCCACAGGTGAACGGGAACGGGCTGGCCGGAACCGGTGGTCGAGGAACGATCTGCGTTCGCTTCGGACACGGAAGACCTCCGGACGAGCGCGCAGGGTGGCGCGAGGTATCGTTCGGGAACATCGAAGTCCCGCAACGAGATCATCGACCGAACGGAACGAATCCGTCAACGACGGCGGTCCGGTCCCCAGCCCGGGAGTTCGCTCCGGGCGCCGGTCTGTTAGAATCCCGGCAGTCTTCACCCGGGGTGATGTCCATGCGCGCGTCCGTCGTTCTCCGCACCTCCCGCCTCCGTCTGCGTCGACTGCGGCCCGACGACGTCGACTGGATGGTCGACCTTCACGCCGACCCGAAGGTCATGCGCCAGATCCGCCCTCCCGACGACCGGGCGGCCACCGAGCGACGCATCACCGAGCTGCTCGAAGAGCAGGGGCTCGACCCTCGCTTCGGCGTCTTCCCGGCCGAAGCGACGCGCACCGGGGAAGTGGTGGGCTGGTTCGTCCTCGCCCCACTCGACGACGGGCCCGAGATCGAACTGGGCTATCGCCTGTTCCCCGAGCAGTGGGGCCGTGGCTACGCCACCGAGGGCGCGCGAGCCCTCGCGCACCATGCCTTCGAGACGCTAGGCCTCGACCGTCTGGTCGCGGTCACACGCGAGGACAACGAAGCGTCGATCCGCGTACTGCGGAAGATCGGCTTCGTGCGCGCCGGCATGCGGCACGTGTACGGGGCCGACCTCGCCCTCTTCGAGGCCACACCGGAACCGTGACGACCGGCACGCGAGCTGCTAGAGTGCCGCGTCCCCCGAACCCCACCACGGATCCTCGCGCCCGGCGTGGTCCCGGATCCGTGGACGTACCCATCGATCCCGGAGGATTCCATGCGCACACGCACGCTCGGGTCGCTGACCGCGGCCCTTCTGCTGAGCGGGACGCTCCTGTTCACCGGCTGCGGTGACGACGACGACGACGGCGGCACCGGCCCGACCGGCGGCAACGACACCACGGTTCCGCAGAGCATCGCCGAGGAGCAGGTCGGAACCACCGTCACCCTGGCCACGGATCTCGTCAACTCGGTGCAGGGTCTCTCGACCGCCGGGAGCTCCGCGCTCGACGGACTGGGCGGCGGTTTGTTCCCGTTCAAGAAGGCGGCGGCCCTCGATCCCACCGAGTCGAAGACCTACGACGACGAGGCCGGTCAGTGGGACTACACCTACGTGGAGACCTTCACCGAGGGTGATTCGGCCTTCGACATCGACATGACCAGCACGCTGCAGTTCTTCGACATCATGGGCGAGCCCCAGCAGGAGCCCGACGACGCGTCGACCTCGATGAGCTACGACATCGACGCCGTCTTCGGCTTCGATCTCACCTTCACCGATCCACAGTCGGGCAACACCACCAGCTCGTCGCTGGACATGGAGTACGTGGCCCAGACCACGGTGACCGGACTGAACACCGGGACCCTGGCCGTGGTGAGTGACGGCTCGCAGACCGTGAACACCTCGACGACCACGAACCAGGGCACGAACGCCTACGACTTCACCATGGACTGGAGCATGGACGTGGCCGCGCCGACCACGACCGGCGGCTGCCCCACCGGCACGGTGACGCTCGACTTCGCGCAGTGGTCGGTGGCCGTCACCTACGACGGCTCGCCGAGCGCGTCGTGGCAGATGCTCGACGGTGGCGTTCCCGTGGCCAGCGGCACCGAGACCCTCCCGTGCGGGGGCATCACCGCGACCTCGCTGGACTGAGCGCGCCACGCACTCCGCTCGTCGCGGATCGACCGGCGAACACGGCCCGGGGATCGACGATCTCCGGGCCGTTCGTCGTCACCCGTCACCCGATCGTGATCGCGGGCCGGACCCACCGTCCTCGGCCCGGCGGAACGCGATTCCCCAGTCACGCAGTGCATGGACCACCGGCATCGCCGACCTCCCACGGTCGGTGATCGAGTACTCCACGCGTGGCGGGACCTCGGGATGGACCTTCCGGTGGACCAGTCCGTCGGCCTCGAGCTCGCGCAACTGCTGGGTGAGCATCTTCGGAGAGATCGCGCCGAGGCTGCGCTGCAGCTCGTTGTAGCGGTGCACTCGCTGGTGCAGACGCCACAGGATGGGCATCTTCCACTTTCCTCCGATCACGTCGAGAGCCAGTTCGACGGGGTTCTCGAAGGTCTTCCCGCGCATCTCGAAGCGGGGCACGGCCGCCTCACTTCCCTGAAGGTGAGTACTGCACTTGAAAGTGCATACTTGTCACGATGACAGTGTAAGCGAAATCATGCGCCGCGCCCCCTCCCGCTGGACTCCGAGGTGCGTCGTCGATGAGACGGAAGATCCTGATGGTCGTGGCCAACCCCACGACCGCCACCACCACCGGCTGGCCCGTCGGCTTCTGGGCCAGCGAACTCATCCATCCCTGTCACGTGTTCACCGAAGCCGGTCACGAGGTCGCGATCGCAAGTCCTCGCGGCGGGCGGGTCGAGGTCGATGCCCTGAGCGACCCGCGCGACGCGAGCGGTTACTCGGCCGACGACGACCTGAGCCGCCGGTATCTCGACGACGACAGCTTCACCGCGCGGCTGGCCGACACGGTCCCCGTGGCCGGGCTCTCCGCGGACGACTTCGACGCGATCGTCGTGGTCGGCGGCCAGGCCCCGATGTTCACCTTCGTGTCCGAGACGGAGCTGCACCGGCGCTTCTTCGAATTCGTCGCACGGGACAAGGTCACGGCCGCACTGTGTCACGGTACCTGTCTTCTGCTGTATCTTCGGAAGCACGGTCAGCCCCTGATCGAGGGACGCCGCATGACGGGATTCACCAACGACGAAGAGGACGCCGCCGACGCCGCGGTGGGCCAGAGGCTGATGCCCTTCCGCATCGAGGACGAAGCCCGCGCCCTCGGGGCCGAATTCGTCGCCGCCCCGGCCTTCGAAGCGCACGTCGTGCGGGACGGCCGGCTGATCACCGGCCAACAACAGAACAGCGGTGAGGCCACCGCCCGGTGTGTCCTCGAAGCCCTCGAGGAGGAAACCGCATGAAGATCGCCGTTCTCGGACCCGGACGCGTCGGCCGTGCGTTGGGCACGGTGGCCGCGGCGAAGGGTCACCCGGTCGTGCTCGGCGTTCGGGACACCGGCTCCGACAGCACAAGGACCGCTCTCGACGCGATTCCCGGCAGTACCGCCCTCGCGATCGACGACGCGGCCGCGCAGGCCGACCTGTCCCTGCTCACCGTTCCCTGGTCCGCGGCCGAGGCGACGGTCGCACGGCTCGTCGGCGGCACCGTGGTGGTCGATTGCACGAATCCGGTGGCCGCGGGCATGCGCCACGCCGTGGGCGACCGCAGCGGCGCCGAGGTCCTGGCGGCGGCCAACCCCGCGGTGACCGTCGTGAAGGCCTTCAACGTCTACGGCGTCGAGAACCTGGGCGCTCCCGACTTCGGGAGCGTGCCCGGCATGCTGCCGGTCGCCGGAGACGACACCGACGCCAAGCGCCGCGTGGCCGATCTCGCCACGACCATGGGCTGGGCTCCCCTCGACGTCGGCCCGCTGTCGCTGGCCCTGCAACTGGAACACATGGCCCTGTTGTGGATCCACATGGTGCGCGTGCAGGGTCACGCGGCCCGTTTCGTCTGGACGCAACACGTCGGGCCGGACTGAGCCGACGGGGATTCAGCGCACCAGCGCGATCTTGCGTGTCCGGACCACGTCGTCGGCCCGCACCCGGACGAGATAGTTCCCGGATGCGACCTCCCGGCCAGCGTCGTCGCGGCCGTCCCACGTCGCGGCGTGCCGGCCGGCCGCGACGGTCCGACCGCTGACGAGCCGCGCCACGTGCCGCCCCTTCGTGTCGAGCACGTCGACATCGACCCTTGCCGGCTCTTCGGTCCGCCACCACACCGTCGTGCGCGGATTGAAGGGGTTGGGATGCACCGACTCGATCGAGAGCGATCCACCGGTTGCCGCCGGCGGGGTGTCCGTGGTCGCGGGCATGCGGATGGCGTGGAGATCGACCTCGTCTCCCTCGGCCACCGTCGCCACCGGATCGAAGCGCAGCCGCTCGATGGTCCCCGAGTACAGCGGATGCCGGGACAGGTCGACGAGGTAGCTCCGGACCACACCATCGGTGACCACCGGGACGTCGACCACACGATCGGCACTGAAGCCCTGGCCGGGACCGGCGAAGAACACGCGCGCCCGGTCGTCGACAGTCCGGTAGGCCGCACGGATCTCCACCACCGGAACCACATCGGCCTTCCAGTGCGCCGGCGGCAGGACCACCTGGGGATCCGCTTCGTCGAGACGCAGGGGCCACACTCCGTCGTAGGGCGGCGCGTCGTCGCTCAGGTTCCGCGGCACGCAGTGCTGGCGGTCCCGCGTGAACACGTGTTGCGGTCCGCGCGGCGGCGCATGCCGGTAGACGTAGTCGCGGATCTCCTCCAGGTCGCCCAGGATCAGCGTGTAGTCGTACTCGTACACGATGTCGTGGTCGAGGAGTTCGGTGTGCAGCGGCGATACGTAGCCCGTCGCGTTCTGCAGCGGGCCTCCGTATCCCGGCGTTCCCGCGAACCCTCCCACCGTGAGCAGCGCACCGGGGTGGAAGACACCCAGCCCCCAGTCGTCGTCGTCGACCAGGGCCGACCAGTGTTCTGTGCTCGTCCAGTACTCCCAGGGAGGGCCGGAATGGACGATCTGCGTCAGAGTGTCCCCGGTGAAGGGAGCATCGCCGATGTAGGTGAACAGCCGGTGCAGCTCGCCCACGGTGTAGACCGCCGGAAGCTCCTGATGCCGCGCCGCGTATCGCGT
>CAZQHE010000133.1:0-5821 GCA_964593155.1 uncultured bacterium | reverse complement strand
TATCGCGTCGTGTCCGGCCGGGCGTTCACCAGCCGGTTGCGCACGTGCACCCGGTTGGCCTCCAACGTGATCCACTGTTCCATGGTGCACGCGGTGTCGACGTCGTCGAGCGCCCATTGCCTGGGCACGCTCTTCACGTACAGGGTATCGTTGCGGGTCCACGACTCCAGCGTCGTCGACGTGTCCCAGTAGACCGAACCCGCCTGCACCGGATTCCAGCCCCAGCCGTCATACGCCGGATGCTGGCGCGTGCCGTCGGGCAGGTAGGGATCGGGCCCCGAGTAGTAGGACTGCTGCACGTAACGGCCCAGGTCGCGGATGTTCACCACGCTGCGCGACGATCCGCTCTGGCCGAGGTGGGCGATCGCCCCTCCACGCGACAGGTCGGCACCCACGCGGACCACGCCGTTGTCCAGGTACTCGACTTGCGCGTCGGCCGGCGCGCCGAGGAGGACACAAAGAGCCGGAACCAGGAATCTCGGGAGCATGCTGCGGCACTCGGGGGTTTGGGCCAGGACGGAATCCTACCACGAATCCGCCTCAGGTCACCCCGCCCGGCCGCACCTTCTGCATCACGTCCTCGAGGATCATGTACAGGCACGGCACGATCACCAGGATGATCGCCGTGGCGAAGACGATTCCGAAGCCCAGCGAGATCGCCATCGGGATCAGGTACGTCGCCTGCCGCGAGGTCTCGAGGATGATCGGCGTCAACCCGCCGAAGGTGGTCACCGTGGTGAGCATGATCGGCCGGAAACGCCGCATGCCCGCCGCGTGGATGGCGTCGAAGGCTCCGTGCTCCCGCCGCTGTTTGTTCGCGTAGTCGATCATGATCAGCGAGTCGTTCACCACCACGCCGGCCAGCGCGATGATCCCCATGAGGCTGATCAGCGACAGGTCGAAGCCGAGCAGGATGTGACCCACCACCGCGCCCACGATCCCGAAGGGGATGGCGATCATCACGATCAGCGGCTGCACGTAGCTGCCGAAGGCGACGGCCAGCAGCGCGTAGACCACGAACATGGCCAGACCGAAGCCTCCCCACAGGGCCTGCGTGGACTCGCGCATCTCCGCCTGGCTGCCCTGGAAGCTCCAGGTGATCCCCGGATGATCGGACCGCAGCGCCGGCAGCACGTCACGATCGATGGCGGAGATCACCCGGCTGATCGCGCTCTTGGGCTCGACGTCCATGCCGACGGTCACGATGCGTCGACCGTCGCGGCGGTCGATGCTGGTGAAGGCCTCCGTCCGGCGCACGCTGACCACGTCGAGCAGCGGGACCTCGGTGCCGTCCGGCGTCCGCACGACGAAGTCCTCGAGGCGCTCGAGCTTCTTGCGCTCTTCCTCGGGGAGTTTCACGCGCACCTCGACCTCGTTCGTCTCGCGCAGCTGCCGCATGGCGAGCGCGCCGTAGAAGGCGTCGCGCACCTGGCGTCCGACCTCGGTCGAGGTCAGGCCCAGGGTCCGCGCCTCCGGGCGCAGCCGGAAGTCGAACTGCTCTTTGCCCTTGTCGTAGTTGTCGTTGACGTCGCGGGTGGCCTCGAAGCCCTCCATGGTCTCGAGGAAGTCCTGGCTCGCGGCCGCGAGCACCTCGACGTCGCTGTGACTCAGGTCGACGCTGATGTCCTGCTGCCAGCCACCGGGACCACGTTCGGCCTCGAAGGTGATCTGGTCCACCCCTTCGATGTCGCCGATCTCGTCGCGCCACAGCTCGATGACCTCGCCCGCGGTCATGTCCCGCTGGTCGGGCGGCCTCATCACGATCTCCACGTCGATGAAACTCTGCCCGCGCACGTTCGTCTTGATGCCCTCGGCCACCTCGTACAGGTCGTGCTCGTCGAACATGCGGCGGGTGGACGCGGTCACCTCTTCGGCCACGCGCGCGGCCTGGTCGGTGGTCGTGCCGACCGGTAGCGAGACCCCCGCTTCGATCTCGTCGGCGGCCACCTCGGGCATCATGATGATCCCCATGTGGTCGCTGTAGCCGTAGCCGCCCACCACGGCCAGCAACGTGACCGCGGTGACGAAGGTCACGTAGCGATTGCGCAGGCTGACGACGAGCATGCGGCGGAAGAGCGTGTCGACCATGCGCTCGGCCCACTGCGCGAAGGCCCGCTGCCAGCGCCCGACGCCCCGCGCGACCGGGTTGTCCTGGCCCCCGCTGCGCGTGTGGGCCAGGTGCGCGGGCAGGATGAACAGTGCCTCGAACAACGACACCAACAGGACCGTGATCACCACCGCCGGCAGCGGCCACCAGAACTTGCCGGTGGTGCCGGGGATGAAGAGCAGCGGTACGAAGGCGATCACGGTGGTGATGATGCTGAAGGTCACCGGCCGGGCGATGTCCCGCGCCCCGGCCACGGCCGCCTCGAGATGACCCATGCCGCGCCGCCGGTATTCGAAGACGTTCTCGCCCACCACGATCGCGTCGTCGACGACGATCCCGAGCACCACGAGGAAGGCGAACATCGAGATCATGTTGATGCTGACCCCGACCATCGGCAGGAAGAGGATCCCGCCGACGAACGAGATCACCATGCCCATCATCACCCAGAAGGCCAGCCGTACCTCCAGGAACACGGCCAGGATCGTGACCACGATGATCACGGCCAGGATCCCGTTCTCGATCAGCAGACCCAGGCGTTCGCGGTAGTCGTCGGCGGCGTTGCTGTCGATCCGGGTGTCGACACCGGGCGGCAGCGTGGTCTCGAAGTCGGCCAGGACGCGCTCGACCGCCTCCGCGATGTCCAGCGGTGACTGCTGCCCGATGCGGTAGATCTGCAGTTCCACCGACGGCTGCTGGTCGAACTGACCGTGGAAGCCGGTCTCCTCGAAGCCGTCGTGGATCGAAGCGAGATCGGCCAGCGTGACCGACGCACCTCCGGCCGCCGTGACCACCTCGATGCGTCCGAGCTCGTCGGCCCACTGCTTGCGTTCCTTCACGCGCAGCAGGATCTCGCCACTGGCGGTCTCGACCGCGCCGGCCGGCACGTCCTCGCTCGACTCGGCGATCAGTCGCGCCACGTCGCCCAGGGTGATCTGGTACTCTCGCAGCGTGTGCAGCGGGATCTCGACGTGGGTCATGTAGTCGGGGACGTTGCCGATCTCGACCTGCGTGATCGAGGGATCGCTCAGCAACAACGTCCGCAGCCGTTCCGCGAGCTCGCGCAGCGTCCAGATGTCGACGTCGCCGTACAGGCCGATCTCCATGACGTCGCGCTGCTCGGCCTGCAGGCGGACCTCGGGCTCCTCGATGTCGTCGGGGAAGGTACGGATCCGGGCGACGGCCTGGTCGATGTCCTGGAAGGCCTTCATACGGTCGGCACCCGAGACGAGCTCGATCGACACCGACCCCGACCCCTCGCGGGCGGTCGAGGTGATCTCCTTGATCCCCTGGACCCCGCGCACGGCTTCCTCGACCGGCTGCAGGATGCCCTGCTCGACCTCGGCCGGCGCGGAACCCGGATACACCACGCTCACCTCGACCACATCGAGCTGGAACTGCGGGAAGACCTCCTTCTGGATCCGCTGGGCAGTCCAGAAGCCCCCGGCCAGAAGCACGATCATGAGCAGGTTGGCGGCAATGGAATTGCGCGCCATCCACGCGATCGGCCCCGGTGCGATGCTGTCGTCGCTCACGACGGCTCCTCAGCGGTACGCAGCGGGGCACCGTCGACGACGGTGGTGAGATTCGTGGTGACCACCCGGTCTCCGTCGTCGAGTCCTTCGCTCACGTAGACGTACTGCTCGTCACGCACCTCGATCCGGACGTCACGCACGTCGAGCGCGCCGTCCCGCATCACCCACACGGTGTCGTCCGCGCGCAGGTACTCGCGAGGAAGGCGCACCGCTCCCTCGACCGGCCGGCCCTCGATCCGTACCTCGACGAAGGAGCCCAGCATCAGGGGCCGACGACCAGGATCGCCGTCTTCGCGCACGAGAGGATCGTCGACGGTCACCAGCACCCGCGCGAGACGCGTGCGGCCCTCCAGCGATCCGATCAGACGATGCAGGCGGCCTTCGCGGAACGCGCCCTCGGGCCACGCGGTGCGATTGCGCACGCGGACCCGCGCCCCGGCTTCGCCGTCCTCGGGAAAGCGCAACCAGTCGAGCTTCGGCACGGGAACGGCCGCGACGACCCAGTAGGTGTCGACCCCCACCAACCGCGCGAGGGTGTCGCCCGGTCGCACGTGGGAACCGAGGTCGGCCGTGCGCTCGAGCAGGTGGGCGTCGAAGGGCGCGAGCACCGTGGTGCGCTCGAGTTCCAGTTCGGCCTGCTCCAGTGCCGCGCGCGCGGCGTCGACCCGGGCCCGTGCCGTCTCGAGCTGCGGCTCGCGCAGGACCAGGGCCTCGTTGCTCGGCTCGAGCTCGGTGTCGAGCAGCTCGTAGTCCTGGCGCGCGACGCTCTGACGCCCCATTTCGACGTCGAGTTCCGCCTCGGCCTGGGCCAGGTCGCTGCGCCGCTGTCGAACCTGGTTGCGGTAGTCGCTCGGATCGATCCGCACGAGCAGCGCGCCCTCGTCGACGAAGCCCCCGGGCTCGAACGACGGGGCGACCTCGACGATCTGTCCCTCGATCCGAGGAGCCGCCACGACGTCCCGCGCCGGCTCGACCAGACCGGTGGCCACGATCGTGGGACGGTAGGTCCCGCGACGCACCTCGAGCAGATCGACCAGCATCGCGGTCTGCCTGGTGGCGCCCTCGCGCTTCGCCTCGGGTTCGGTGGCGAAGAGGACGGCGATCGCACCGGCCCCCGCCGCGATGATCGCGGTGCAGATGATCAGGGTCCTCGTCATCGGCTCTGCCCCTCCTCGGCGTCGGGAACTCGTGGATCGGGGATGGGGCCCGCGAGCGCCCGGTACAGGGCGATGCGCGTTTCCAGACGTGTGCGCTGCACCGCCAGTCGGGTCCGCCGCAGCTCCTGGGTCTCGGTCAGGGCCGTGAGGACGTCGAGGTAGCCACCGAGCCCGTTCAGGTACTGGTTGCGCAGCTGCTCGTAGGACTGCACGGCCAGTTCGATCTGCCGGTCGAGGCTGCGGATCCGCTCCGACTGTTTCTGTTCGAGGACCAGCGCGTCCTCCACCTCGCGGAAGGCCTCGAGGACGGCCTGCACGTAGTCGAACAGGCGTTGGGCGCGGACGGCATCGGTCCGCTCGACCTCGGCCCGGAGCGCCCCGCCGCGGAAGATCGGCGCCAAGAGGTCCCCCGCGAGCCGCGCGATCCAGTCTTCGAACAGACCGGAGGGCTCCGATGCAGTCGTGTTGATCGAAGCGATGAGATCGATCCGCGGGTACCGCTCCCGGATCGCGGTGGCGAGATCGCGATCGGCCGCCTGCAGCTCGAACCAGGCGCGGCGCACGTCGGGTCGGCGCTCGACCAGCGCCGCCGGAACACCCGTGGCCGGCAGCGGCGGAAGCGCGGGCAGTGCACCCGCCCCGACTCCGGTCCCGGACCCGGCCGTCCTCCCGAGCAGCACCGCGAGCGCGTGCTCCAGCGTGCGCACGCGGCCTTCGGCGTCGTAGATCCTCTCCCGCGTGGATTCCACCAGCTGGCGCTGACGCAGGATGTCCACGCTGCGGATCTGGCCGCGACCGAAACGTGCTTCGAGCAGTTCCAGCACGGCGACGTTCGTTTCTTCCTGCCGACGCAGGAGATCGACCTGACCGCGAGCCTCCACGACACGGCACCACGTGGTGGCGACCTCGGCCGCCACCACGTGTTCCACGGCGCGCAGATCGGCCCGGACCGCGGCCGCCCGAAAGCGTTCGGCCTCGACCGAGGCATCGACCGCACCGAAGAGGTCGAGTTCGTAGCTGGAACG
>CAZQHE010000132.1:0-11379 GCA_964593155.1 uncultured bacterium | reverse complement strand
TCGTAGGGCAGGGCACACAGGTGGCCCGCATCGTCGAGTGCGGCCAGGACGTCGCGAGCCAGTGGGTCCTCGTCGTACGCTTCGACCCATCGGTGCAGGCTCGGCGCGGTCGCACCGCGGACGTCGTCGCGGGCGAGCAGGCGGCGGCCCAGTGCGCGCCAGTGCGCGGACCGCCGCGCGGCCACGGTGGAGTCGGGACGGGGCCGGAGTTCGATCCCCTGTCGGTGCTCGAGCCGGTGGGCCCAGCGACGCAGACGGCCCGAGGGAACGTCGAAATACAGCGACTGCACGTCGAGCCAGCGCTCCACGAACGCGCGCCAGGTCTCGACGCCGCCGTCGAGAGCGGCGACGGCGGCGTCCACTCGGTCGATCGCAGCGGGCAGATGGTCGAGGGCGCCCCGCCACGTGGCCAGCAGGGCTTCGAGGACGTCGAGGTCCTCGTGTTCCTCCGTGGACCGGCGCCGGGGCCGATCGTGCCAGCGGCCTTGGATCAGGCGGCTGGGATAGGCGCCGTCGAGATCGGCGATCCACCGACCGAACACGGTGGCGAGCAGGGGACACAGCGGCAGCGGGGAATGCTCGCGGTCCCACACCCAGTCGACGGCGGCGTCGCCCGGTGCGACCTCGGCGCCGAGGCCGGGCAGTCCGCTCGGGGCCTCGACCCGCGGCCTTTCGGTGCGGGGTCGCCGTCCCGGAGCGGGCCGGACCTGGAGGATCCACACGTCGTCGCCCCGGGTGCCGACCTCGAGCAGGGCGTGGTCGATCGAGACGGCGCGGGCGGCGCGGCGGGCGATGCCGACGATCCGGTCGCCGCGGTCTCCCCGATCCCGCCACCGTCGGGGGCCGCCATCGTCCTCGAAGATCCAACCCTCGAGTTCGTAGTGCTCGGCGTCGAGTTCGAGCGTGCACCAGCGGTCGAAGGCCTGGAAGGGCTGGGCCAGGACGGCCACCTCGGTGGCGTCGTCGCCCAGCAGGGCGCGCACGCGCTCCGAGCGACCGGAGGCGCGGACGGACTCGATCGCGTCGCGCAGCTCCTCGACCACCGCCGGGGCGTGTCCGCTGTGGAAGATCCCGGCGGCCGAGGCCTCGGGCCGGTCCTCGACCGGACTCGACGAGCGCAGCATCCAGTCGCGGGTCGCGTGCAGGTCGAGCAGGGCGCTGGCGTCGGGTTCGACGCCGACGGCGGCGACCCAGCCGGGCAGGACGGGGCTGCGCGCGCGGACCAGGGCGGCCAGGGTGGCCGCCTTGCGGCCGAAGCGCTCGGGATCGAGCGCGTCGCGCAGCGGTGTCCAGTCGGGTTCGTCGGTCAAGGCCGTCTCCGTCCAAGCCCCGCGGGCAGGGACGCGGGGGTCACTCGGTGACCGCGGCTCCGAGCGCGGGGGCCAGACCCGTGCGCAGCACGACGTTGTCGACGTCGATCGGCACGGCGTCGAGCTGGGCATCCAGAGCCGCCACGTGCTCACGGTACGCCGGGAGGTCGGCCTCGTCGATGGGATCGGCCGGCGGCAGCGACAGCTTGTTCGGGTCGATCCACTTGCCGTTGCGCTTGATCCGGTAGTCGAGGTGCGGGCCGGTCGACCAGCCGGTGTTGCCGACGTAGCCGATCACCTGGCCCTGGCTCACCCGCCCTCCCCGCGTGACGCCCTTCGCGAAGCGCGACAGGTGCAGGTAGTAGCTCTCGTAGCCGTTGCCGTGACGCAGTCCGACGAAGTTGCCGCTCGCGCGGTCGCGGGTGCGCTCGATCACCGTCCCGTCGGCCGTCGCGTGGATCGGCGTGCCCAGCGGAGCGGCGTAGTCGACCCCGTAGTGCGGGCGGTAGCGCTTGAGCACCGGGTGCAGCCGGCGGTGGCTGAATCGGCTCGACACCCGCGTGAACTTGAGCGGCGCTCGCAGGAACTGCCGCTCGAGCGAGGTGCCGTCGGCCTCGTAGTAGGCGGGCAGACCGAACTCGTTCTCGTAACGGTAGGCGCGCATCTCACGGCCCTGGTTCACGAAGCGCACGGCGAGGATCTGCGGATCGCGGACGATCTGGTCGTCGTGGGCGTACTCGGCGTAGAGGATCAGGAAGCGGTCGCCGACGCGCAGGTCGCGGAAGAAGTCGATGTCCCAGCCCAGGATCTCGGCCAACTGGTCGGCGAGCGTGGGATCGGCGTCCTGGGCCTTCAGGGCGTCGAAGAGGTTCGTCCGGATCGTGCCGCGGGCCGCACGCACCTTCCTCTCGACCGGGTAGCGCGAGAGTTCCGTGCGCGTCTGCTCGGACGACAGGTCGATCACCACGTAGTTCTCGTCGCGTACGTCGAAGCGGAGGGCACGCAGGGAATCGTCGTCGTCGTGGGCGAGCAGGAAGCGGTCGCCGCGGCGGACGCGGCTGAGGTCGGCGTGGGGCTCGGCCGCGTCGACCACCCGCATGATGGTGTCGTGGTGCACCCCGGCCCGACGAAGAGCGACGTAGAAGGACTCGTTCCGGCCGATGACCAGTTCGTCCCATTCCTCGACCTCGGACATCGGGACGCCGCGGCGCACCTGTTCGAGGTCGTTCTCGTGGTCGAGTGGTGGATAGCCGAACGAAGGACCGTCGTCGGGGCCGCCGGCGGCGACGGTGTCGGCCGTGGCCTCGGTCGTCGGCGCCGGCTCGCGGGAGTCGGCGGACTCGTCGGTCTTCGGACCGAATCCGCCGATCTGCCAGTAGAGCACGGCGAGTACGCCGATGCCGAGGACGAGACGGAGGTATCGCAACATGCACTGGCTTCCCGGTGCGGCGGGTCGAGCACCAAATTCGTGACTGGCAAGGGTTTGCCGTGGCCGACGGCCCAGGCTAGTGGTTGGTTCCCCGCCGTGCAAGGATCTATGCTAGGTCCGTACCCGACCGGAGGTTCCCCCATGAGTGACGAGCGGCGATTCAGCGAGGCCCTCGAGTACCACGCCCATCCCCGCCCGGGGAAGTTGCAGATCTCCCCGACCAAGTCCACGGCCACGGCCCACGATCTCAGCCTGGCGTACTCGCCGGGCGTGGCGGAGCCCTGCGTGGAGATCGCTCGCGAGCCGGACCTGGCCTTCCGCTACACCAATCGGGCGAACCTGGTCGCGGTGGTCAGCAACGGCTCGGCCGTGCTCGGACTCGGCAACATCGGCGCCCTGGCCGGCAAGCCCGTCATGGAGGGCAAGGCCGTCCTCTTCAAGCGCTTCGCCGACATCGACGTCTACGACATCGAGCTCGAGGCCAGCGATCCGGCCGACGTGATCCGCGCCTGCGAGATGCTCGAGCCCACCTTCGGCGGAATCAATCTCGAGGACATCAAGGCGCCCGAGTGCTTCGTGATCGAGGAGACGCTCAAGGAGCGCCTGGACATCCCCGTGTTCCACGACGACCAGCACGGCACGGCGATCATCGCCGGTGCGGGTCTGATCAACGCCTGCGAACTGACCGATCGCAGGCTCGAGGACCTCACTCTGGTGATCAACGGCGCGGGCGCGGCGGGGATCGCGTGCGCGAAGTTCGTGATCAGCCTCGGCGTGAAGCAGGAGAACGTGATCCTCTGCGACAGCAAGGGTGTGGTGCACGACGGACGCGACGATCTGAACGAGTACAAGCGCGCCTTCGCGGTGTCGACCGACCGCCGCACCCTGGCCGACGCCATGCGCGGCGCCGACGTGTTCTTCGGGGTGAGCGTGAAGGACGTCGTCGACGAGGACATGGTGAAGTCCATGGCTCCGAAGCCGATCGTGTTCGCGCTGGCGAACCCCGATCCCGAGATCCCCTACGACCGCGCCAAGGCCGCCGTGCCCGACGCGATCGTGGCCACCGGTCGGAGCGACACGCCGAACCAGGTGAACAACGTCCTGGGCTTCCCCTTCCTGTTCCGTGGCGCGCTCGACGTGCACGCGACCGGCATCTCCGATCGCATGAAGGTGGCCGCGGCCCACGCCCTGGCCGACCTGGCCAAGCAGCCCGTGCCGGCCTCGGTGCTGCGCGCCTACGAGACCGACGCGTTGGAGTTCGGCCCCGACCTGATCATTCCCAAGCCCTTCGATCCGCGCGTGCTGTGGCACGTGGCGCCGGCCGTGGCGCAGGCCGCGACCGAGGAAGGCGTGGCGCGGGTGCCGCTGCAGAACGTCGAGGAGTATGCCGAGGAGCTGCGCGCGCGCTTCGAGGTGACCTTCGGCGTGATGCACAACGTGCGGGTGCGCGCCCAGCAGGAGCCGAAGCAGGTCGTCTTCCCCACGGGCGACGACGTGCGCACCCTGCGCGCGTGTGCGCGCCTGATCGACGAGGGCATCGCGCGGCCGCTGGTGATCGGCGACGAGCAGGAGGTCCGGACCGCGATCCGCGAGATGAACCTCGGTCTCGAGGGCCTGCAGGTCCGCGACCCCCGCACCGATCCCGAGCGCGAGGTGATCGCCGGGGAACTGTTCGGCCTGCGGCAACGCCGGGGCATGACGCTGGTCGACGCGCGCGAAGAACTCGACGATCCGAACGTCTTCGCGTCGATGCTGGTGCAGCGCGGAGACGCGGCGGCGCTGGTGGGCGGCCTGACGAACTACTTCCCCGAGACCATCCGCCCCGCGCTGCAGACCATCGCGCTCGAGGAGGGCCGCACCGTCGTCAGCTCGACCTACGTGGTGATCCTCGGCGGGCGCACGTGGTTCCTCGCCGACTGCGCCGTGAACCTCGATCCCACCGCCGACCAGCTGGCCGAGATCGCCCTGGCTTCGGCCTCACTCGCCCGCGACATGGATACGGTTCCGCGCGTCGCCATGGTCAGCCACTCGAACTTCGGCAGCGTGCGCAGCGCCGAGGCGGCGAAGGTGCGCCGGGCGGTGGAGATCTGCCACGAGCACGAGCCCGAGCTCGAACTCGACGGCGAAATGCACGCCGACACTGCGGTCGTGCGGTCGCTGATGCGTGAGCGCCACCCCTTCAGTCGCCTGCGTGACACCGCGAACGTCCTCGTGTTCCCCAATCTCACCGCGGCCAACGCGGCATACAAGCTGCTGTACCGTGTGGGTGGCGGAGAGCTGATCGGCCCGATCCTTTCGGGTTTCTCCCGATCGGTCCACGTGCTGCCGCGTGACGCCGAGGTCGGTGACATCGTGAACCTGGCCGCCTACGCCGTGTTGGAGGCCCAGAGGAAGAAGGGCCCCGTGGTGGCGCGTTAGCGGCTGCCGAGGGCTCGTGACCCAGGAGATCCCGTGAAACGCCCATCGCAGTTCGCATCGTGGATCCTCGTGACGATCGTCGTCGCCGCGCCCTGTGCACGGGCGGCGACCGATCTCTTCCAGAGTCCCGCGACCGGCGGCAGCGAGATCCGTCACGGCTTCGCCGTGGATCACGCCGGCGACGTCAACGGCGACGGGATCGGTGACTTCATCGCCGGGGCACCCTTCGACAACGCTCTGGGGGCGGAGGCCGGCCGGGCCTTCGTGTGGTTCGGCGGGCCCACGATGACCGACGTCCCCGACGTGGTCCTCGACGACGGCAGTGCCGAGGACTGGTTCGGGTTCTCGGTGGCGGGCATCGGCGACGTCGACGACGACGGCTACGACGACGTGGCCGTGGGCGCGCCGGGCGACGATCCGTCGGGCGAGAAGAGCGGTGCGGTGTACGTGTACCTCGGCGGACCGTCGTTCAGCGGTTCCGCCGAGCCGACCTTCGCCGGCGAGGTCGGCGGCGATCGCTTCGGCTGGGCGGTGTCCGCGGCAGGCGATCTCGACGACGACGGCATCGACGACTTCGTGGTGGGCGCGCCCTACAGCGACGCCACCGGCACCAACCGCGGGCGCGTGTACGTGTTCCGGGGCAGCCGGGCGTCGAGCCTGCCGACGACCGCGGCGGCGACCTGGGACGGCCCCGCGCTCGGTGGACCGATCGCCACCGCCGACTTCGCCGACTTCGCACCCGACGACGAAGCCATCGCCGGACCCGGTTTCGGGTGGTCGCTGGCGGACGTTCCGAACTTCCGGGGCGACGGACGCGACGCCGTGGCCGTCGGGGCTCCGGGGGCCGCGGGGGCCACCGGCCAGGTGCAGTTGTTCGTCGGATCCAGCCCGCTGCCGACGACCCCGACGGTGACCTTCACGAACTCGATCTCCGACCAGCAGTTCGGCTGGGCGGTCTCCCGCGGCGGACTGATCAGCGGCGACGCGCGCGAGGACCTGCTCGTGGGAGCGCCGGGTGCCGACGGTGACCGCGGTCTGGTGAAGGTCTTCTACGGTGCGAGCAGTCTCCCGGCCACCGACGGCGTGGCCGATCTGGTGCGCACCGGCGAGACGTCGGGCGACCGCTTCGGCTTGGCCGTGGCCGCCGCCGGCGATCACCTGGGAAGTCCGGGTTCGTGGGTGGCCGGGGCACCGGGTCGCGACGACAGCGGGCTCGACGCGGGCTGGGTCTACCTCTTCGACGGCACCGCCGCGGTGCCGGACGACGTCCTGCCGGTGAACCGCTCCTCGCTCGGGGTGGCCGGCGACCGGTGGGGTTGGAGCCTGAGCGATCACGTCGACGTCGACGGCGACGGGGCCGACGACTTCCTCGTGGGTGCACCCGACGCCAACGTCGAGAACGGGGCGGTGCGCGGACTCGCCGGCATCGTGTCGTCGTCCTTCGGCGTGGTGTCCCTCGACGCCGTGTACATGCGCGTGGTCGACGCCGCACCCACCGCGGTGACGCTCGACTTCGAATCGTCCGGGCTGCAGCGTGCCTCCCGGGTCCGGGTGTCGGCGCACGACCGGGTGCTGGCGAGTCTGGGCGCGGGTGTGGAGCGCACCGCGGCCGGCGTCCGCGCGACCTTCGAACGCCCCGACGGTACCGATACCGTGGCGCTCGTGTGGGACGAGGGCGGAGTCGAGCGCTCGCAGGTATTCGCCCTTCCCGCGCGGAGTGCGGTTTCGCTGCGCCTCGACGTCGTGCGCAGCGGTGGGGGACACGAGGTCCGCCTGCGTGCCGACGCCGATGCTCCGTGGCGTCTCCGCCTGGTCGACGTGCGGGGACGGGTCGTGCGCACGATCGCGCGGGGCGACGGCCCGGTCACCGACCGACGGCTGCGCCTCGACGGTCGTGACGACCAGGGCCGTGTGACGGCGCACGGGGTCTACTTCGTCGTGCTCGACCAGCGCGAACAGCGGCGCAGCGAGCGGATCGTCCGAACTCCCTGAGTTCAGGCGCCGACCGTCTCCGGACCCGGATCGCCGGCGTCCTCGACCGACCCGACGGATTCCTCCTCGAGCACCGCGGGCAGGACCACGTGGAAGGTCGCGCCGCGGTCCCGGCGGCTCTCGGCCCAGATCTGTCCGTCGTGCCGGCGCACGATGCGTCGGCAGATCGCCAGCCCCAGTCCGTGCCCTCCGAAGGACCGGTCGCGTCCGTGCAGGCGTCGGAAGGGCTTGAAGATCTCGCTCGCGTAGCGCGCGTCGAAGCCGATCCCGTTGTCCTGCACCACCAACCGTACCGCGTCGAGTTCTCCCTCGGCCGTCAGGACGGATCCGCGGGTGGCCTCGATCCGCACGTGGCACCGGCGTTCGGGGTGGCGGAACTTCAGCGCATTCGACAGCAGGTTCAGCAACAGGTGGTGCACCGACACGCTGTCGGCCTCCACTGGCGGTAGGTCGCCCAGCTCGACGATCGCCGCGGCCTCGTCGATCCGCGAGGCCAGGTCGTCGATCGCGTCGCGCGCGATCTGTTCGCAGTCGACGCGGCCCCTCGTCTCGAGGGTTTCACCGGCCCGGAGCAGGGCGAGACTCTCGGTGAGCAGATCCTCGAGCCGCTCGGTGGCCCGGCCGATGCGCCGGACCGTGTCGAGGGTGTCCTGGTCGACGACCTCCGCGACGTCCTCCTCGAGCAGACGCGCGAACATGCGCACCTTGTGCAGGGGCTCGCGCAGGTCGTGCGAGGCCATGTAGGCGAACTGCTGCAGTTCGTCGTTGGTGGTGGCCAGGTGGTCGGCCTGCTGGCGGAGCTCGCTCTCGCTCCGTTGGCGTCGGGCCACCTCGTCGCGCGCGGTGTCGCGCGCGCTGCGCAGCTCGTCGCAGAGTTGGTGCAGGGAGCTGCGGTCCTCGAACACGATCACCCCGAAGTGGGTGTCACGGCTCGGGTCGTACCACGACCCGACCCCGATCCGGACCCGCGGACCGCGATCGGGACCACCGGGATCGGTCGACAGCCCGGCGTGCAGGAGCGAATCGAAGCCGGCCACCGGCGCGCCCCGCAGGGCCTCTTCGATCCGCAGTTCGAAGCGGGGCTGGGCGAAGGTCGGCAGCAGGTGCCGCAGGTCCTGGCCGAGGGCGTGGGAGGGCTCGATTCCGGTCAGATGCGCGAGAACCGCGTTCCACGCGTGGACACCGAAGTCGCGATCGATCACCGCCGTGCCCACGGCCGAGGCCTCGATCGCGGCCAGGGCGGCCGGGTCCGGGGCGGTGGCGCCGCGCGCGTCCGGTCTCATCGTCGTCCTCGCGTCATGTCATCGAGCGCGACCAGGGCCGCGTCGAGGGTGCGGGGCCCGGCCACGAGCGCGAAGCGCAGCTCCAGGTCGTGGTCGCCGTCCTCCACGCGGACGTCGGTACGGATTCCACCCGCCTCGCCTTCGCTCGCGTCGCGCCACCAGGCCGCCGGGTCCGGCCACGGACGGGGCGGGGAGAACCAGAGGGGCGACGAGAGCAGCGGCCGGAAGCCGTCGAGCAGGCAGTTCATGAGAATTCCCGCGATCTCCTGACCCGTGACGGCCGCCACCGCGCGGCTCTCGTCCCGCCAGGCGTCGAGTCCTCCCAACCGCGAGCACAGGTAGTCGACGGTGGTGCGGGGCTGGGCGGCGGCGATCCGACCCGACGAGCCACCCCGGAAGGTCGCCCCGACCGTCGTCCACGGTTCGTCGTAGTCCTCGTGCGCGTGGTGGGCGGCATCGGGCAACTGCACGAAGCGCACCACCGGTTCCCGCGGACGCAGGCGGACACCGAGCATGTCGCCGAGCACGGCGATCGCACGCCCCACGCCCACCCCCGCGAGGTGCGCCAGCGCGGCCTCCTGCTGCGGTTCGAGGGCACGTCGGACCACCAGATCAGACAAGGATCGCGGCCTCCTCGACGTGTTCGATCAGGGTCGCCGGCTCGACCGGCTCGGTCAGGTATGCCGTGGCGCCGTGGGCGAGGGCGAGGTGGCGGGTCATCGACTGCCGATCGGCGGTCACCACGACCCTCGGGCCGTCGAAGCCGTGCCGGCGGAGTTCCTGCAACAGATCGAGCGCGTCCTGATCGGGAACGATCAGGTCGAACACGACGGCATCGGGCCGTTCGCGGTCCACGCTCGCGACGGCGTCGTGGACGTCCCGGGCCTCGGACACCTCGTGACCGCGGGACTCGAGCACGGCACGCGTCCGCGCGCGGAAGTACGGGGAATCGTCGACCACCAGGATCCGTGCCATGGGTCCCCTTCCTTTCGTGCGGATCGTGGCCAGGGAGACGAGCGGCATCGCCTCCCTGGGATCAGCGATGGCGGAAGGATTATCGGATCGCGCATCACCGACCTTGAGCGGAGTGATGCAGCCGCCGTCACATTTCCGCTCAATGCGGCCGCTTCGGTTCCCGATACCTCTCCGCGTCCCGATCCGAACCGGAGGGCCGATGTCGACCACCACGGTGCGCGTCCTGCTCGTCGACGACGACGTCGAGGACCTGACGATCGTCCGCAAGCTGTTGTCGCGGGCGCCCGGACTGCAGTGCGAGCTGGCGACGGCGACCTCGTACGAGGACGCGTGCACCCTGCTCGAGCGCCAGGACTTCGACCTGCACCTGGTGGACTACTACCTGGGCGAGAAGAACGGACTCGATCTCGTGCATCGGATCCGGCGGATCGACCGCGACGTTCCGGTGATCCTGCTCACCGGCTTCGACCAGCCCGAGCACGACGTGCAGGCGCTGCGGAACGGAGCGTCGGACTACCTGCCCAAGAGTCGGCTGTCGACGGCGGAGCTCCACCGGGCGATCCACCACGCGCGGGAACGCGCGGCCGGCGTACGGATGCTGCGCGCGAGCGAGGAACGCTACGCTCTGGCGATCGAGGGGGCCAACGACGGGATCTGGGACTGGGACGTGAAGGCGAACGAGGTCCACTTCTCGGCGCGCTGGTGGGCGCTGATCGGTGTCGAGGACCCGCCACCGAACCCCACACGGATCGAGGCGTGGACCGATCGCGTGCACCCCGCCGATCAGGAGGACCTGCGCCGGGCGTTGACCGAACACATCGAGGGATCGGCGCCGCACGTCGAATGCGAGTTCCGCATGCGCAACGAGGACGGCGAGGACCAGTGGATGCTGGCCCGCGGCGTGGGTGTGCGTGGACCGGGAGGCTCGGTCCGCCGCATGGCCGGTAGCCTGACCGACGTGTCCGAGCGGCGTTACGCGCAGGAGCGGCTGATCTCGCACGTGTCGCACGAACTGCGCACACCCCTGACCGCCATCTACCAGTTCCTGACCAACCTCGTCGACGGTCTGGCCGGGGACGTGAACGAGGGCCAGGAGCAGCTGACGCGGGCCGCGCTGCGCAACGTCGGTGAGCTCGACACGATGATCACGGGCCTGGTCGAGGCCACGCGGGCGCGCACCGACAAGTTCTCGCTCGACCGTCAGCGGCTCGATCCCGTGCGGCTGATCGAGGAGGTGTGCGACGCGCAGCGGTCGGTGGCCGAGACCAGTGGCCTTCGGCTCGAGGTCGTGCGCGGCGTCGACGTCCCGTCGGTCTACGGCGATCCCACTCGCCTGCGACAGGTGCTGGTGAACCTCGTGGGCAACGCCATCAAGTTCGTCCCGCCGGGCGGGCACGTCCGGCTCTCCGTCGACCAGCGACCGGAGACCCCGGATCGGGTGTGCTTCGTGGTGCAGGACGACGGCCCCGGGATTCCGATCGTCCACCAGCGGCGGATCTTCGAGCGTCTCGTGCAGGTCGAGGACACCGCCGCGCGGTCCCGCAAGGGCCTCGGTCTGGGGCTGTTCATCAGCAAGGAGATCGTGGCCCGCCACGGCGGACGGATCTGGGTGGAGTCGCGCAGCGGCGAGGGCTCGACCTTCCGTTTCGACGTTCCGGTCTTCGACCTCGCCACCCTGGTGGCCCCGTCGGTCGCCGACGCGCGCCGGACCGGTCGTGGTCTTGCGCGCATCGAGGTCGAACTCTCGCCGCCGCCGGGCGTGCGCCGCGGTGCGGTGGATCCCGTCGAGCTGCGTCAGCTGCGCGCGATCGCCGAGCGCAGCGTGGTGAGCAGCACCGACACGGTGGTTCCCCGGCCGGCGTCATCCTCGGGCGCCGGCGTGGTCATCGTGGCCTCGACCGACGCCCGCGGTGCCGAGGTGATCCTGGAGCGTTTCCGGCGCCAGGTGGCCGACACCTTCGATCCCGAACTC
>CAZQHE010000131.1:0-11452 GCA_964593155.1 uncultured bacterium | reverse complement strand
TTCGTCGGGTTACACCTGGGCGCGCGACGAGTACCGTGAGATCCTCGATCGGGCGGATCACGCCACCCGCGTCGATGCCGCGCTCGAACTCGCGGAACTCGCACTCGACGTGGGTGAGGTCGACCCGGCGATGGACGTCGTGGAAGGCCTGACCGGGCCCATCCGGTCGCGCTGGAAGCCGGCCGCCGGAGACCTCAGGACCATGCGCCGCGCGGTCGAGCTGCAGATCCGTGCCCTGGGTACCGACGCCATCGAGTCGGACGTCCTGCAGCCGAACCTCGACTGGGCGTTGGATCAGGGCGCCCGACCGGGCCGTCTGCTGACGACCCTGGGCACGACCCTCGAGGAACGCGGGGAGCTCGATGCCGCCCTCTCGATCTACGAGCAGGTCTGGACCCGCTATGACGATGGGCTGTGGGCACCCCGTGCGATGCTGTCGGCAGCCGGGATCCACGCGCGTCGTCAGGAGTGGGACAAGGCCACCGTCCAACTCGAGTTGCTCGCGTCGAGATACGCACTCAGCGAGCCCGCGCTACAGGTGCCCCTGACCCGGGCCATGCATCTCCGACGCCGGGGATCCGACGCCGCCGCGATCAGCGCGCTGCAGGAAGCCGAACGCCAGTACGAGGAGCTGATGACGCGCCTTCCGCGCGGTCCCCACGCCGACCGACTGCGCGAACTCCTGATCGAGACCCTGGAGCGCCAGGGACGGTACGACGAAGCTCTGGCGCAGCGAATGCGATGGATCGAGAACACGGCCGGAACGATGGAGGAACTGCATCGGTTGCACACCACCCTCGAGGCCGCGCGGGAACAGCGCCTCGGAGAGGAAGCGATCCAGCCATTGGTGCTCCGCATCGCCGATCGGTTCCCCGACACCCGGCTCGGCCGCCAGATGGCACGGCGCCTGCCTGGAGACGAATCGTGAGCACACGCAACGGCTCGAGCTTTACACCCCGGCCGCACGACCTATGATCGGGCTCGCCAGGAACCGACCCCATCCACGAGGAAGAACCATGCGCCGACCCGCGAACCCGATCCGCTGCCTGCTCCTGCTGGTCGTCCTGGCCGGTGTCACGGATCCGGTGGGTGCCCAGTCCCTCGACGTGCTGCCCCGCGGAACCTACATCGACCTCCAGGGCCCGCTCTCCGCGCGTGGTCGCGATACGACGGGAATCGACGTCCTGCCGGATGGAGAGTATCGCCTCCGCACCGACGGTGCCGGGCTGGTCTCGGCGCGCACGCGCTTCGAGGTGGACAAGGGCGGCCTGAGCGACATCTCGTGGTCGTCACCGACCGCGCTGCTCCTCCCGCCGGGCGTCGACCACCTTCTGCACCGTGAGTCCCGCGGCTGGTACCACCTGATGGCCGGCGCCGTCGGCGCATCGTTCCTGTACACCGCCATCGAGGACGTGTTCGACGCTCCGGAGGAGACGTCGGAGGAATTCGACGCCGAGAACATCCGCAACCTGTGGCTGGGCTACACCGCCGCCGTCTGGCTGGGCTCGGGCCTGGAGAGCTGGTTGCTCACGCCGCAGCCCGACGTGCGCACGAGTTCCACGGGCGTCGAGGTGTTCGTTCCCCGTGCGAACCGCTGGGCCGCCGGATTCCGCAGCCTTCTCGTTCCCGGTGCCGGCCAGCGCTACCTCGGCCGCGACGCCCGGGCCAACATGTTCACCGTGCTGACCTTCGCCTCGGCGGCGGCGGCGATCGCGACGCAGGACCTCTACCTCGAGGCCCGCCGCGACACCGACCGACTCCAGGGCCGGATCGCCGATGCCGCGCCGGTCGAGCGCGCCGTCCTGCGCGCCGAACTCGACGACGCCCGCTCGGACGAAGACACCAAGAGCCTCATCCGGTGGATCGCGACCGGTTCGGCCGCCTACTTCTACCTGTGGAACGTGGTCGACGCCTTCTGGCTGGGCGCACGCGCCGAGCAGTCGGGCGGACCGAAGATCATGGCGTCGCCGACGGCCGACGGCATGGCCCTCTCCCTCAACTGGCGCTTCCACTGACCGCCGGCGCGGCCCCGGACGCTCCCCCCCGCCCGTCGGCGGGCGGCACCGCATCGACGTCCGCGAACACCGGCGCCTCGGCGCGCACCCGGTCCGCGACCTCACCGATCGTCAGCAGCGTCTGCCCGCGCAGCGCCCGCTCGAGCTTGGCGTACAGGTCCTGCTTGCCGCCCTGGCTGCGCAGGTTCTGCAGGAAGCCGAGGTCGACGTCCGGCTGGTAGGAATCGAGTTCCCACGGGTGGAAGTAGTAGACCACCGGCTCGCCCTGCCGGCGCTGCACCCGTTTCCGGCACCAGTCGAGCAGGGGCATCGGGAACAGCCGGAAGTAGCCCCCACCGCTGAACGGCAGGTTCCGGCCGAACAGCCGCAGAGTGGTCATGGGCAGCACGAGCAGGTCGTCGTCGTCGCCGGTGCCCAGGCGGAAGGGCTCGCGCGGACCGTGGGGGTTGCCGTAGCGGGGGTGCGCCACCGGGAAGAGCGAGCTGTCCACCCGGAACCCCTCGTCGCGCAGGATCTCGAGCGCCCAGTAGTTCTGCGGCAGGATGGTGAAGCTGGCCGCCCGGTAGGCCTCGGGCGCGTATCCCAGCGCGTCACCCACGGCGGCGCGCCCGCGCCGGGCGTCCTCGCGGAACTCCTCGGGCGTCTGCTCGAAGGCCACGGGGTGGGCGTAGGTGTGGCAGCCGATCTCGTGGCCGGCGGCGGCGATCTCGCGCACCAGGCCGGGGTCGCGTTCGGCCGTCCAGCCGAGCACGAACCAGGTCGCGCGGACGCCGAGCGACTCGCACAGGCGCAGCAGCGGCTCGACACCGGTGCCGGCCCGCCGGGGACGGCCCTCCCACGTTCCGGGATCGACCCGTTCCCGGTAGTTGTGGGCGTGGAACCACTCCTCGACGTCGATGGTCAGCACGGCGGTGGCTTCGGTGCGCACGAGTCCTTCTCCGGTGCGGGGGGACCCCGATGATAGACCATGCGCGCCCGGCGTGCTCAGCGCCGGACGTCGAAGGGAAGCGGGAGATCCGATCCGGCGTCGCGGGCAACGACCTCGACGTCGTCGACCCGGGCCCGGGCGGGACCGTGGCCGCACCACCGCTTCAGCGCCTCGATCTGGTCGGGCGTGCCGGCGGCGGCGATCCGCACGCTGCCGTCGACTTCGTTGCGGACCCAGCCCCGCACGCCGATGGCGCGGGCCTCGTCGACGGTCGAATACCGGAATCCGACGCCCTGCACGCGCCCCCGGACGACGATCTCGACAGTGCGTGTCTGCTCCTCCACGGTCCACCTCCGTCGGCGGGGTCGGTGCCGGCGCGGGACGGATCCGGCCGCGTCCTTGGCATGTCCTGTCCGCAGCCTTACACTCCCGGCTTCGCGCTGCCAACCCGTCGCCCGCGCCTCGCGGCGCCCTGCCCGCAGGAGATCCCGTGACCCCTGCCGACACCCCGTCGTCCGGCCACCCTCCCGTCGAACCCGACTTCGAGGGCAGGTGGGCCCTGATCCTGGGCGCGAGCAGCGGTTTCGGCGCCGCCACCGCGCGGCACCTCGCCCGCCGCGGACTGAACGTCTTCGGCGTGCATCTCGACCGCCGCGCCACCATGGCCAACGTCGAGGCGATCGTCGCCGACGTCGAGGCCGCCGGCCGCGAGACCTTCTTCGTGAACATCAACGCCGCCGACGACGCCCTGCGCGAGAAGGCGCTCGACGACTTCGTCGCGCATCTCTCCGAACGGGGCGAGGACCCGGCGGGCTCGGTGCGGGTGCTCCTGCACTCGCTGGCCTTCGGCACGCTGAAGCCCTACGTCGACGAGGACGGCCAGCCCAGCCTCACCCGCAAGAACCTCGAGATGACTCTCGACGTCATGGCCCACAGCCTCGTGTACTGGACGCAGGGTGCGGTCCAGCACGGTCTGCTCGGCGAGGGATCGAGCATCTTCGGCATGACCAGCTCGGGCGGGACCCGCGTGATCCCCACCTACGGTGCCGTGTCGGCGGCGAAGGCGGCGCTCGAGAGCCACCTCCGGCAGATCGCCTTCGAACTCGGCCCGCGCGGCATCCGCGCCAACGCCATCCGCGCCGGGGTGACCGACACCCCGGCCCTGCGCAAGATTCCCGGCAACGACCGCCTGCTCGACGAGGCGGCCCGCAAGAATCCCCACCGGCGGCTGACGACCCCGGACGACGTGGCCGCGCTGATCGGCGTGCTCGCCGGTCCGGCCGGTGGGTTCGTCAGCGGCGACGTCGTCGCCTGCGACGGCGGGGAGGACGTCGTCGGCTGATCCCGCTCCCGCTCCGACCGTCCGGAAGGACCCCATGGCTCTGCAGTTCGAGACCCTGCGCACCGAGATCGAGAACCACGTCTTCTACGTGACCATGAACCGCCCGAGGGGCCACAACACCTTCGGCGACGAGATGCGCGAGGAACTCCTGCAGGCGCTGCTGCACGCCCAGGAGGACGACTCGATCCGCGTGGTCGTGCTCACCGGCACCGACCGCTGGTTCTGCACCGGCGGCGACGTGCACCACATGCACACGCTGAAGGAAGAGGGCGCGGGCTTCGAGAAGATCCGCCCGGTCATGGACGAGGGCCGCCGCGTGGTCACGCTGCTGCACGAGATGCCCAAGCCCTCGATCGCCATGGTCAACGGCGCGGCCACGGGCGCGGGCATGACGCTGGCGCTGGCCTGCGACGTCCGCATCGTCAGCGACCACTCGAGCTTCTCGCAGAACCACCTGCACGCCGGGCTGCACCCCGACTGGGGCGGGACCTACTTCCTGCCGCGCCTGGTCGGCACCGGCCGCGCGCTCGAGCTGTTCTGGACCGGACGACGGGTCGAGGCCGAGGAGGCCGAGGAGATCGGCCTGGTCCAGCACGTCGTTCCCCACGCCCATCTGCGCGAGCACACCGCTCGCTTCGCGCGCCGCCTGGTGCGCGCCACGCCCGCCACCCTGCGCCTGGTGAAGATGGCGGTGCAGAACTCCGGGCAGTTCGACCTGCAGGGCATGCTCGACTTCGAGACCGAGGCCCAGCGCCAGTGCTGGGAGGCCGACGGCACGAGCGATCGGCTGCGTGCCTACGTCGACCGCCACCGTCGCTGATCCACACGACCCGCCGCGGGGTCTTGGCCCCGCGACGCCGACGGGCTATGCTGTCGGCGGACGACACCGTCGCCCCGATTCGGCACCGCGCGGGCCCTGCCAACCCCCGCGCGCGCCGCGACGGAAGGATTCCGCCATGCGCGCTTCGATCGCACGCCCGATCTGGCTTCCCGTCCTCCTCGTCCTGTGCGCCGCCTGGATCTCCGACGCCGCCGCCGACGGCCTGTACGTGGGCCACGGCCGCCGTAGCGTCGACGACTCCTGGGGCGTCCGCCTGAACCTGGGCGGAGGCATCACGAGCGCGTCCGATCCCTGGGACGACGAACTCTCCGACACCGAGTGGCCGGTGGGCGGCTACGCCACGGCCGGCTTCGAGTTCAACGTGGGCCACCGCAACAGCCTGGAACTCTACGGCTCGTACCGGGACCTCGACGACGAGGAGGACTTCCTCGAGATCGACGAGTTCGGCGACCGCGGCGACGCCGGCCGCTATCGCTACGGCCTGGAGAGCTGGAGCGGCGGCATGACGCTGCGCCATCGCTACCCGCACCGCTCGGGCGCGAGCTACTGGGGCGTGGGTGGCGGACTGATCGAGGCCGAGGTCCGCTACGAGGAGATCGTCGGCGGACGGGTCACCTTCCCGCGCCGCAGCGCGACCGACACCGCGCCCGAGGCCCACGCCCTGGTCGGCTGGGACGGAAAGCTCTCCCCCGCGCTCACGCTCGGCCTCGAGGTGGGCTTCCGCTACACCTGGCTGGAGTACGACGGCATGCCGGTGAGCGGTGACTACACGGGCTTCTTCGGTGGACTCCGCCTGGGGATCGTGCTGGGTGGCGGCGGCCGCTAGTCCTCGGCGGCGCCGAGGGTGTCCAGCGTGGCCTGCAGCAGGGCCTCGTCGAAGACGCCCTCGGCCGAGAACCAGTCGTGGTGTTCGCGCAGCTGATCGCCGACGTCGGACCGCTCGAGCGGCAGCGCCGCCGCGCGTTCGGCCCGCCCCGATTCGGACGCGCGCACGAGTCCGACCACGTCGTCGGCGTGGCGTGCCCCCACCATGCTCTGGGCCACCCCGGCCAGCAGCAGGTGCGGATGCACCGAGCCGTCGGGCAGGCGGAACTCGATGGTGGGCGGCGTCTCGAAGCGGCCGTCCTCGCTGCGAGCCTGGATCGGCAGGCGTACGAGCGCGCCGCGGTCGAAGCGCCCCCAGGTGATGCTCTCGGGGGCCTCCTTGCCCTGGTTCAGGCGCACGAAGGAAGACGGCTGCCGGTTGCCCCAGGCCATGAGCGCGCCCCCGGCCCGCACCAGCCCGCCGATCAGCCACATGGCCTCGGGCCGGAAGTCCTCGGGACCACTTCCGCCGCCGAGGTGCTCGCCGTCGCGCACGGGCGAGAAGTGGAAGTGCAGACCGCTGCCGGCGTGCCCCGCCCGGACCACCGGCTCGAAGCTGCAGCGCCAGCCGCGCTGGTGCGCCAGGTTGCGCAGCACCCACTGGGTGAGCACCACCGCGTCGGCCGCCTGCGGCAAGGGAGCCAGACCGAGTTCGATCTCGTGCTGTTCCCAGGTGATGCCGTCGGTCTCCATCCAGCCGACCTCGCTGTGGCCGTACTTCACGGCCACGCCCAGATCGGCGAGGTGGGCCATCGCCACGCGGCGGAGCTCGGCGCCGAACACGAAGGGCGTGGTCGAGTGGTAGCCCCGGTCGTCGCTGCCGAAGGTCTCGGCCGTGTCGCTCGGGCGGCCGAGGAAGTACTCGACCTCGCCGAGGGCGAGCAGGTCGACCCCGCACTCGCGCTGCACACGTTCGTGGGCCCGACGGATCACCGTGTCCGGCGACACCGGCAGGGGCGCGCCCTCGCGATCGAGGTGCTGGCACAGGACGGCCAGCGTGGGCTGCTCGGCGAAGGGGTCGAGGAAGGCGGTGTCGATCCGCGGGCGCAGGACGATGTCGCTGGCCCCGGCCCGGATGCCGGCGTCGGCGAACAGCGAACTGCCGTCGGCGCGCTCGCCGCCGAGCAGGGTGTCCTCGAGGTGCGCGCGCGACATGGGCACGAAGTCCAGCGCCTTGAGCCAGCCGTCGCCGCCCACGTGCATCAGGCTGAGCACGCGGATTCCGTCGGCCTCGACCAGGTCCAGCAGGTCCTCGACCGTCCACTGCTCCGAGGACTTCCCGAGACGGGCGGCCAGGCGGCCCGCGGGCCGGTACGCCACGGGGCGCGGAGCGGTGGAGTTGGTGTGCTGCGGACCGGCCATGGCGACCTCCCCGGGAACTGGACACGAGACCAGCGGCCGAGGACGTCCTCGCCGCGCAATTCCCCGGCAAGTTAGTGGTACGATGGCGTTCCGAGCAGCCCGACCTTGTGACCTGGGCGGGCGCATCGGCCCTTGCCCCGTGGTGGAGGCTGATCTACTCTGACGGTCTCTGGTACCTGCCCGCGCGCGGAGCGCCGGGTCGGGGCCGCAGGTTCACCGCCCTGGCCGGAGGCCAGGGCGGATTCTGTTTGTCCGTCCCGTGTTCCGCTCCCCGGCGCGTCGACGCGACGGGAGCCGGTGGGACCGCAACCGAGCCGAGGAACCGAGTCCATGCGCTATCTGATTCTGGGTGCCGGTCAGCAGGGCCGCGCCATCGCCTTCGATCTGCTGCGCGACCCGTCGAACGAGGTCGTCCTCGCCGACAACGACGCCGACCTGCTCGAGGACGTCTACTCGTGGCTCGACGACGCCCGGGTCGACCTCGAACCGCTCGACGCCGAGAGCCGCGAAGAAGTCCGGGCCGCGATGGAAGACACCGACGTCGCGATCAACGCCCTGCCCTATCGCTTCAACCTCGAGGTCACCACCGACGCCATCACCACCGGCACCTCGCTGGTCGACCTCGGCGGCAACAACGACGTGGTGGCGGCCCAGCTCGAACTCGACCCCGAGGCCCGTGAGGCCGGGATCGTGATCGTCCCCGACTGTGGTCTGGCTCCCGGCCTGGCCAACATCCTCGCATCCGACGCCGTCGACCGGCTCAGCCGCGTCGAGAGCGTGCGAATCCGCGTGGGCGGACTGCCGCAGCGCCCGCAGGGCGAACTCGAGTACATGCTGACCTTCAACGTCGAGGGCCTGCTCAACGAGTACGGCGAGCCGGTCCAGGTGGTGCGCAACGGTGACCTGCTCACCGTCGAACCCCTGACCGACGTCGAGCGCGTGAACTTCCCCGAGCCCTGGGGCGAGCTCGAGGCCTTCAACACCAGCGGCGGACTGTCGACGTTGCCGCGCACGCTCGGCCACAAGGTCGAGAACATGGACTACAAGACGCTGCGCTTCCCCGGCCACTGCGACAAGATCCGCGGCCTGTACGACCAGGGTCTGTTCTCGCGCGAGCCGAAGGAGACCAGCGAGGGTCCGGTGGTCCCGCGCGAACTGCTCGCGCAGATGATCGAGGACAACTGCACCTACCCCGAGGCCGACGTCGTACTGCTGCGCGTGACGGCCATGGGCACCAAGGGCAGCGTGCCGCTCATGGTGCGCAGTCAGATCATCGATCGTTTCGACAAGGAGAACGGGATCACCGCGATGATGCGCATGACCGGCTACCCGACCGCGATCATCGCCCAGATGATCGCGCGCGGCGACGTCACCGAGCGCGGCGTGGTGCCGGGCGAGCGCGCGGTCGACAAGGAGATCCTGCGCAACGAACTCAAGCACCGCGACATCGTGCTCGAGGAGATCGTCAAGGTCGTCGAGTAGAGCACGAGGTCGGTCCCATGTCCCAGCGCATCCGCCTGCAGGTCGCCGACGTGGCCGCCCGCCACCTCGGCGTGGAACACACGATCGAGGAACCGGGCGACGACCCGCTCGTGGTCCGCATGCCCGCCTGGTGCCCGGGCAGCTACGTCCTGCGGGAGTACGCCGGGCACGTCTCGCGCTTCCAGGCCACCGACGCGCAGGGCCGCGAGCTCGCCTGGCGCAAGCGCGACAAGGCCACCTGGGAGATCGACCCCGACGGCGCGAGCGCGGTCACCCTGCGCTACCGGGTCTTCGCGCCCGAACTCACCGTCCGCACCAACGACGTGAGCCACGACCACGCCTTCGTGCACCCGCCGGCCACCTTCGTCGCCGTCGAGGACCGCACCGACGAGGCGATCGAGCTGGTCGTCGATCCACCCGAGGGCTGGACCGTCAGCACCTCGCTCGACCCGCACGGCGACGGCTACCGGGCCCACGACTTCGACCGCCTGGCCGACTGTCCGCTCGAGATCGGACCGCACGCGGTGCACCACTTCGAAGTCGCCGGGCGCCCGCACGCCTTCGTGGTGCACGGCAGCGGCAACCACGACGTCGAGCGCATCGTGGCCGACACCGAGAAGATCGTCCGCACCGAGGTCGAGTTCTTCGGCGGCGAGCCGCCCTACGAACGCTACCTGTTCGTGCTGCACCTCACGCACGATCGCGGCGGCGGCCTCGAACACGACGACAGCTGCGCCCTGGCCTGGCCCAAGCTGGGCTTCCGTCCCGAGAAGCAGTACCGCAAGTTCCTCACGCTGGTCGCCCACGAGTTCTTCCACGTGTGGAACGTGCGGCGCATCCGTCCCGAGGCGCTGCTCCCCTACGACTTCGCGCGCGAGAACTACACCACGCTGCTGTGGGTGTTCGAGGGCTTCACCACCTACTACGACGAAGTCTTCCCGGTACGCGCGGGCTGCTACGACACGTCCACGATGCTCGACCACCTGGCCGAACTGATCGGCCGCGAGGCCAGCCGCCCCGGGGGCGCGGTCCAGTCGCTGGCCGAGAGTTCCTTCGACGCGTGGATCGGTCTGTACCGTCCGAACCCCGACACCCCCAACTCGCAGACCAACTACTACCTCAAGGGTCTGCTGGTCGCGTGGAAGCTCGATCTCTTCCTGCGCCGCGAGACCGACGACGCGCGCTCGCTCGACGACGTGGTCCGGCACCTGTGGCACGAATACGGCCAGCGCGGCCGCGGGGTGCCCGAGAACGGCATGGTCGCGATCGTCGGCGAGGCCACCGGCGTGGACGTCGCCGCCTTCGTCGGCGAGCACGTCGAACGGCCCGGACGCATGGAGTACGACGACGTCCTGGCCCACGTGGGGCTGCGTCTGCGCCGCAAGCCCGCGCCCGAGGACGAGGAGACCCCGGCCTGGATCGGCGCCACGCTCGAGCCGGGCGATTCCGGCACGCGTCTCGCACAGGTCTTCCACGGAGGACCGGCCCACGCGGCGGGGCTCATGGCCGGCGACGTGGTGATCGCCCTCGACGACCACCGGATCGGCCGCGACCTCGACGAGCGCCTGAAGATCCTGCGCCCGGGCGAGACCGTCCGCTGGACCGCCTTCCGCCGCGATCGGCTCGTGCAGGGACACATGACCCTCGGCGAGGACCCGGTGGGAACGCCGGAGATCGTCCCGCTCGACAACGCCGACCCGGCGCGCCGCGCCAGTTTCGAGCGCTGGACGGGCCGGAGCTTCGACGAACTGGCCGACCGCGGCGACTGATCACCGGCCGGAAAGCGCTCCCGCCGGGCTCGGTCCTGGGCTAGACTCGATCGTCGGGGGAACGACCCGGACAGGAAGTCCCGAGAGCGGGGTCTCGTTGCGTCAGGGAAGACGACAGGATCGACGACCGGATCGCCGGCGCTGGCCGGCAGCGATCGCGGCAGCGGCCTCGCTGCTGTGTCCGGCCGTGGCCCACGCCGCGCCGTGGAGCGAGCATCCCCTGCACGTGGAGATCCAGCGCATCTTCCTGATCGCGGTCGTGGCCCTGATCGTGATCTACCTCCTGCGCCACTACGTCTTCACGATCAACCGGCTCTTCGGACGCCAGCGTCATCCCTACCTGGACGTGGGTGCGGCCGACTGGCCGCACGTCACGGTGTGCGTTCCGGCCCACGACGAAGAAGCCGTACTGCCGCGCATTCTCGAGGCGCTCCTGCTGGTCGACTACCCGCACGATCGCTTCCACGTGCTGGTGATCGACGACCGGTCGACCGACCGCACGCCGGAACTGCTCGACGTCTACGCCGAGCGCCACCCGCGTCGCATCACCGCCTTCCACCGCCGTGAGGGCCCGGCCGGCAAGGCGGCCGCCCTGAACGATGCCATGCAGCACGTCGACACCGACATCGTGCTGATCTTCGACGCCGACTACCTGCCCGGCCGCGGCCTGATCAAGCAACTGGTCGCCCCGTTCTTCGACCCCGAGGTCGGCGCGGTCATGGGCCGCGTGGTTCCCCTCAACGCCGGACGCAACCTGCTCACGCGCATGCTCGATCTCGAGCGCGCGGGCGGCTACCAGGTCGACCAGCAGGCGCGCATGAACCTGGGCCTGGTCCCGCAGTACGGCGG
>CAZQHE010000130.1:0-11527 GCA_964593155.1 uncultured bacterium | reverse complement strand
ACCGCGACGTGATCCGGGCAAGGACCGGTTTCCGGGGTATCCCCGGCCACACCTTCGTGGGCGAGGTCGTCGAGGCCGAGGGGCCGTCGGCCCGCGATTGGATCGGGCGGCGCGTGATCGCGCGTGGATCGTGGGGATGCAGCGTCTGCGACGCCTGCGCGGCCGGTCTCCAGGAGCGCTGCGCCTCGCCGTGCGTTCCGGGACGCTCCGGTGCCGACGGAGCACACGCCGAGGAGATCGTGGTCCCGATCGCGGCGCTCGCCGCGCTCGACCCCGTGATCACCGACGAGGCCGGCGTCCTGGTGCCCGTGCTCGCCGGTGTCCTGCAGACGATCGTGCGGGCGGACCTTCCCGCTTGGACGAACGTTCTCGTCGTCGGCGACGGGGGGACGGGCCTGCTGGCCTCTACCCTGCTCGCGCGCTCGGGTTACACGGTGACGCTCAACGGCCGGCACGGCGACCGCTTCGATCTCGTCCGACGGCATCGCGTGAACTTCGTGCTGACCGCCGACGACGGTGAGGGTGCGTGGCGTCCCGGCCGGATCGGACCCACGCCCATGCGCTACCCCGTGGTGGTCGACGCCAGCGGCTGCGCCGAGGGCTGGCAGGACTGTCTGGAGCTCGCCTCGCCGGGTGCCACCGTGTTCGTGCTGTCGAGTATGTGCGACGGCGTGCCGCGGCCCGTGGAGCGGGTGCAGGAGAAGAGCCTGCGTCTGATGGGTGTGCGCGAGGGGCCGGTGGAACCCGCGATGGCCGTGGTCGCCGGCGGGCTGTTCGACCCGACCGAGGTCATCCGTCGTATCGACCGCTTCGACGACGCCCTGCTCGCCTACGACGCGGCCGAGAAGAAGACCAACTGGATGTCGGTGCTCCGCATGGTCGACTGAGGCTCCCGGGATCCCGACCGCGCAGCGGCCGGAACCCCGGGGCGGAACTCAACGCGACGCGATGCGGATTCCACCGCTGCCGGTGTCGAGGTGCACGCGCGCCGCGCCGCCCCCGACCTCGAACTCGATCCGGTCGCGTTCCTTCGAACGCACCAGGGCCTCGGCCACGTCGAGGTCGACCCCGCCGCTCGAGGTCTCGGCCCACACGTGCGCCGAGGCATCGGCGGGGAGCACCAGGCGGATCGAACCGCTGCCCGTGTCGATCTCGAAGTCGCCGTCACCCATGCGCGTGAGTTCGACCTCGACCGAACCGCTGCCGGTGTCGACGACCAGTTCGTCGGTCTCGAGCGCGGCGCATTCGACCGAGCCGCTCCCGGTGTCGATGGTGACCTCGCGGAAGCCCAGACGATCGGTCTCGACGCTGCCACTGCCCGTGTCGATCAGCAGTCGTTCGCCGCGCGCCTCGATCAGGGTGACGCCGCCGCTGCCGGTGTCGATCTCCACGCGGGCACCCTCGACCCCGCGGACGTCGACGTCGCCGCTCCCGGTGTCGACGTACAGATCGCCCGTCACGCCGCTCACCTCGACGTGCCCGCTCCCGGTGTCGGCCTCGAGGGCGCCGTCGATCCCCACGGCGCGGATCTCCCCGCTGCGGGTGTCGAGGTCCAGGTCCGCGACCACGTCGGACGCGCCGACCGAGCCCACGCCGTTGCGAACCGAGAGGGCGGCGTCGCGCGGAACGCGGATGGTCACGTCGGCCCACAGTTCGAGACCGTCGCCGCGGCCGCGCACCTCGATGCGGTCGCCCCCGAAGAAGCTCCAACCGCCACCGTCACCGTCGCGGTCCATGCGGACCCGGCCGCGTCCGAGCTCGGGGTAGACGAAGCGGTCCTCGTCGGGGAAGCGGACGGCGAGCCGGCCCCGGCGTCCCTCGTCGGTCTCGAAGTCCACGAGATCGGCCGCGGCATCGGCGCCGCGGATCTCGACCAGGACCTCGAACCCGTCGCCGTCGTGCCCCTCGACGTCGACGGCGCCGATCAGGTTGGACACGCGCAGTGACTCGGCGTCGAAGCGGAAGGTCTCGTCGAACTCCTGGGCCCACGCCGGCCCGTGGAACAGGAAGAGGGCGAGGGCGACGGTCAGCGCGGCCCGCGTCCGGGAACTGCGATCGGTGGACATGGCGGCCTCCACACGAGGAAGACGAAGCGTGTCGCGCGCCGTCGGATCGACGACGGCCGCGGCGACCTGTGACCATGGGACGTCCCGGACCCCCGAAGGGTTGCACCCGCTTCCGGACTGGATTCGTGACCCGAGCGACGCTAGCCTCGTCGGATCGCCCGAATTCGACTCGAGCCCGGGTCCCCGCATGCGAAGTCTCGACCTGGCGCGACACGACGACGTGGTCGAGCTGGTGCTCGTCCGCGGCCGCGGCAACGCCCTCGACGCCAGCTTGCTCGGCGAGATCGAGCGCGGCTTCGACGAACTGGCCGCCAACGGCTCACCGCCGGTGGTGCTCCGCGCCCGGGGGGCCTCGTTCTGCACGGGACTCGACCTGGAGGACGCCAGCGGGCGCGACCGCGGCGGCATGCGGGAGCTGATGGGCGCGTTCCACCGGGCGCTGACGGCGGTCTTCGCGTACCCTGCGCCGACCGTCGCGGCGATCGGCGGACACGCACTCGCCGGCGGTGCCCTGCTCGCCTTCGGTGCCGATGCCCGGATCATGGCGCACGGCGCGGGTCGCTTCGGGGTGCACGGCGTGCAGATCGGGGTGGCGTATCCCGACGTGGCCGTCGAGATCCTGCGGCACCAGCTGCCGGCGCGTGCCCGCCAACGTCTGCTCTACGAAGGCCGGCTGCACACCGATGCCGGTGCCCTCGAACTCGGCTGGATCGACGAACTCGTCGAGGAGCGCCACCTGGCCGAGCGGGCACGCGAGATCGCCCGTGCCCTGAACGTTCCCTCGGCTCCGGCCTTCACCGCCACGAAGACACGACTGCGACGACCCGCGACCGAGCGTCTGCGCACCATCGATCCCGAGGGGATGGAGCGCTGGCTCGACCGCTGGTTCGCGCCCGACACCGCGGCCCGGCGTGAGCACGCCCTGGCCGCACTGCTCGAACGCAGAGGACACCGGCCGGGGGAGGACCCGGCCCACCACGAGGATTGAGGAGAACTCGATGATCGAACGGACCACGCACGGCGACGCCCGTGTCCTGACCCTTCACCACGGCCCGGCGAACGCCCTCGACGCCGACCTGCTCGCGGCCCTGGTCGCGACGCTCGAGGAGGAGACGGCCAAGCCGCACCGCGGCCTGATCCTCACGGGCAGCGGTTCCATGTTCAGCGCCGGTCTCGACCTGCCGTCACTGCAGCACGCCGACCGCGAGGAGATCGCCCGCATGGTGCAGGTCCTCGGCGACGCCCTCGTGGCTCTCTTCCGCTTCCCGCGCCCGACCGTCGCCGCGATCAACGGCCACGCGGTGGCCGGCGGTGCGCTGCTCGCCCTGGCCTGCGACCAGCGGATCATGGCCGAGGGCAACGGCAAGATCGGACTGACCGAGAGTCAGCTCGGCCTGGTCGTACCGCCGTCGAACATCGAGATGCTGCGCTATCCGCTGCCGCGACGGGTCCTCGAGAAGGCGCTGTACACCGGTGCGTTGTATCCGACCTTCAAGGCGCTCGACATGGGGCTGGTCGACGCCGTGGTCGAGCCGGCCGAGCTGCTCGACCAGTGTGTCGAGGAGATCGTCGCCTGGACGCCGAGCGAGGAGGCCTTCGCCGACATCAAGCGCCGGCTCCACGCCCCGACGCTCGAGGCGATGGAGCGGGCCCGGGCCGACGACGCCGACTTCGTCGAACGCTGGTTCGACCACGGCACCCAGACGGCGATCGCGGCGACGGTCGAGAAGCTGCGCGCCTCGAGCGAGGGTTGAGCCACCGTGCGTACCCCGACGCCCTCGCATCCGATCCTCCTGATCCCCGGTCCGACCGAGGTGCACCCGCAGGTCGCGGCCGCGGCGGCCACTCCGATGATCGGTCATCGGGGCGCGCCGAGCCGGGCGCTGATCCGCGACGTGGTCGACCGGGTGGGAGCCTTGATCGGTACGAGGGCTCCGGTGTTGCCCCTGGGCTGTTCGGCGACGGGGGCGATGGAGGCCACGGTACGCAATCTCGGGGTCGGGCCGGTGCTGCACTGCGTCAACGGCGCGTTCTCCGCGCGCTGGTCGACCGTGCGCGAGGCCTGCGGGATCGACGGCGATCGGCTCGACGTCGAGTGGGGCGAGCCGATCACCGCCGCCGGCCTCGACGACGCCCTGCGGCGCCGCCGCTACGCCGCGGTCACCGTGGTGCACAGCGAGACCTCGACGGGCGTGCTCAACCCACTGCCCGAGCTGGCCGAGGTCGTGCGTGGCCATGACGACGTGATGTTGTTCGTCGATGCCGTCACCTCGATGGCGGCGGTCGAACTGCGCCTCGACGAGTGGGGCGTGGACGTGTGCTTCGCCGGCTCGCAGAAGGCGCTGGCCCTTCCTCCCGGCCTGACGCTCTGTTCGGTCTCCGAACGCGCGGTCGAGCGCGCGCGGGACGTCGTCGGCCGTGGCTTCTACTTCGACTTCGTGCGTCACGTCGATGCCCTCGAGCGTGACGAGACGCCGACCACGCCACCGCTGTCGCTGCTGTACCAGCTCCGGGCCGAACTCGACCGCATCGACGCCGAGACCCCGGCCATGCGCTACGAGCGGCACCGACGGTTGCAGCGCCGGGTCGAGGACTGGGCCCACGGTCGCTTCGGGTTCCTGCCGCGCGAGGGTTTCCGCAGTCCGATCGTCAGCGTGGTCCGTTTCGACGGCTTCGACGTCGCGGCCACCCTGGCCGCCGTGCGCGAGCGCGGATGGTGGGTCGGGGCCGGCTACGGTCCGACCCGGGACCGCTACCTGCGGATCGGTCACCTCGGCGAGATCGACGAGGCCACGCTCGAGCGCGCACTTCACGATCTCGATGCGTGTTCGGTGCCTGCGTCGTCTTGACAACGCAGGATCGCCGTTCATACCCTGTGCCGCTGCAGAACGGCGGGTCCGCTGCGCTCCTGCGGAAGCGCTCGACGGTCCGAGAGGTTCGTTTCCAGGCCGGTCGTCCGACCGGCTCCACCCTGCCGTCGTAGCCGGTCTTCCGCCGGGGTCCGACCCGGGTGCTACCTCGACAGGGGGGACTGGTCCGCCCCTCCGTGCGCCCCGCGTGCCGGAGCTCTCGCCAGTCCTGATCGTACACCGTGAACAACGGAATCACCGCCGGTGGGTACGGCGGTCCCACGGAACGGGGAACCGACGAGCGGTTCCTCACGTGTCCCCGCGGCCGGGAATGACGTTCCGGTCGCCTCGAACCTCGCCGGAGCGATCCGGTCTCGTGCTCGCACGCAGGTGCGGGCCGTCGGGGAGAGTGATCGTTGAAGACCATCGGGCGCCATCTGATCGCCGAGTACTACGACTGCGATTCCCACGTTCTCGACGACGTCGACACGGTGCGCGGTGCCATGCTCGACGCCGCCACCGCCGTCGGTGCCACCGTCATCGGCGAGGCCTTCCACCGCTTCGAGCCGCAGGGTCTGAGCGGCACGGTGGTGATCGCCGAGTCGCACCTGTCGATCCACACCTGGCCCGAGAACGGCTACGTGGCGGTCGACATCTACACCTGTGGTGGTCTCGATCCGCGCCGGGGTTTCGAACTCCTGGCCGAACGGTTGGGGGCCGGGAGCAGTCGGGTGCAGGAAATCCTGCGCGGCCTGCCCGAGGACTTCGAGGCCGACCAGACCATCGCCGCCGCCGACGTGCAGGTGATCACCCGCACGGCACCGCTGCACGAGTACGTCCCGGCGAAGACCGAATCGGTGACTCCCGGAACCGCCGCTCGGCGTCAGGGTGCGGCGGCGTGAACCACGGATCGCCCCGGGACGCCGACGTGCGCATGGCCCCGAACACCGGCGGTCTGCGTGACGGCTGGTTCGTGGAGGAGGACCAGGGCTCGACACGGTTGTCGTTGCGGGTCGACGAGCATCTGCACACCGAACGCAGCCCCTACCAGAAGATCGACGTCTACCGGTCGGACTTCCACGGCGTCTTCCTCACGCTCGACGACCTGATGATGGTGACCGAGCGCGACGAGTTCGTGTACCACGAGATGCTCACGCACGTGCCGCTCTGCACCATGCAGTCGCCGCGCTCGGTGCTGGTGATCGGTGGGGGCGACTGTGGCTGCGTGCGCGAGGTGCTGCGGCACCCGAGCGTCGAGCGCGTGGTGCAGTGCGAGATCGACGAACGTGTCACCCGCGTCAGTGAACGCTTCTTCCACTGGGTGCCCGAGGTGATGGCCGATCCGAGGGTCGAACTGGTCTTCGACGACGGAGTCGCCTACGTCGACGAGCACGTCGACTCCTTCGACCTGGTGATCGTCGACTCGACCGACCCCATCGGTCCGGCGGTCGGACTCTTCCAGGAGGACTTCTACGCGAAGGTCCGGCGATCGCTGCGCCCCGGCGGCGTGATGTGCGCGCAGACCGAGTCGCCCTTCGCCAACGCGAAGGTCATCGGAGCGATCGAGGCGCAGATCCGCGCGGTCTTCGACGTCACGGAGCTCTACTGGGGCAGCATTCCCACCTACCCGGCGGGCACGTGGAGCTGGACCTGGGCCAGCGTGGAGCGGAGTCCCGGCCCGGCCGTGGACGACGAGCACGCGGCGGCCCTGGAGTCACGGACGCGCTACTGGAACCGCGGGATCCAGTCGGCCTGCTTCGCCCTCCCCGGATTCCTGCAACGGGCGGTCGAGGGAACGGATCCCTTCGCCCGGTTCAAACCGCCCCAAGCTGCGGATCAGTAGACCAGGAAGTACAGGTCGGCGTCGACCGGCGTGATCCCGAGGATCGCATCGCCCTCGGGATACAGGTCCCCGGGCTCGCGGGGATCGTCGTCGTCGCGCCAGTCCAGGCGGACCTCGGCCCGCGGGGTCTCCAGCGCCTCGATCAGGATCGCGAGGTCGCGGTCGGCGCTGTCGGAGACGGGGAACTCCACGAACACGACCTGGCCGTCCTGCTCGATCACCGTGTCGACGTCCTCGGACTCGAGCAGTGTGTCGTAGTCCTCGCCCATGCGTTCCCACACGTTCACCCGTAGACGCAGCGCGACGCGGTCGGCGTCGGTGCGCGCGCGGAAGGCGAAGCCCTCGACGTCGCGCCCGTGGGTGCGGAAGCCCTGCCCCACGGTGAACTCCTCGCGCAGGGCGGGGCTGCGGTCGTTGGCCACGGTCAGCTCCACCATGGGCAGCTGGTTGGCCATCCGGTCGTTCTCGGGGCGTACGCTGTGGGCCGGACCGAGGACCCGCAGGTTCTCGTCGCCGGCGAGCACCCGGCCGAGCAGTCGGTAGTTCTCGCGGAGGTGGTTCCACGTGTCGGGGATCGCCGTGATCATCTCGTGGCCGAGCAGTGCCCGCGAGAAGCCGAGCAGGACGTAGCGCGGTGGACGGTCGCGGAGTTCGCGTACCGCGACGGCATCCTCGCCCGGACCCACGGGAACCTCGACGAAGGGGGTGGCCGGGTCGGTGCCGAGCAGCCAGTGCACGCCGGGCAAGGCGGGCCAGACCAGGAGACTCTCGCGGGCAGCCGGATCGAGCGCCTGCTTCATCGACGCCAGACGGTGGATCCGCGCGGCGTCGAGGTCGGTGCCGGCCCGGGGGTTCTCGTGGTAGGTGCGCAGGCGGTCGCGGTCGCGGTTCGCGGCCATCCAGGCGGGTTCGAGCGCCAGCGGCAGGAGGACGAACGTCGCGACCACGGCGACGATCCGGCCCCGTGTCCCGCCGGCGACCGCGACGGCGGCGAGCACCACCAGTGGTGCCGCTGCCCGGAAGCTCGGCACGTCGCCGCGCAACAGCAGCACCAGGATCGCCGCCAGTGCCAGGCCCGTGGCCGTCCGGACACGCGCCGACGACGGTTTCCGCACCAGGCGCACCGTGGCGAACAGGACCACGGTCACCGCGGCCAGGACCACTGCCCGCAGCGTGAGGCTGCGGGTGATCTCGTGCCCGGGCCAGACGGGGCCCGGCGACTCACCGGTCGCGCGCAGTCCGGCGAAGGGGAGATCGAGCCACGCCGCGTTCCACGCGTTGGCGACGAAGCGGCCGGGGTCGACGGTCTCGCCCATCGACGCGAGCGGCACGACGAAGCTCTGCCGCAGCGCGATCGCCGGGTCCGTGGCGAGTGCGGCCCCGAGGGCCGCGATCCCGAACACCGCGACCAGGCCGACACCGAGGCCGGCGGGACGGTGGTCCCGCTCGACGCCCACGACGGACCACGCGGCGACGGCGGTCGTCAGGGCCACGATGCTCCACCGCGGGTCGAGCAGGAAGAGCACGCCGACGCCCGCGCCCGCGAGGACTCCGGCCGCGGTGGGGGATCGGCGATGCGCGAGGGCCACCAGCCCGGCCACGATCCATCCCACGACCCCGGCGGGAGGCAGGGCCAGGGCCGCGATCATCGCGACGAAGACCGCGGCGGCGGCGGTGGTGCCGAGCCAGCGCGCGGCGAGGCCCACCGCGGCGGCCATGGCCAGGGCGTGGCCGGTGGCGCGCATCGTGGCCAGTGCGAATGCCGACTCCCCGAAGGTTCGCATCCAACCGGCGAGCATCTGGTAGCGCAGTGCGGCGTCGCCGGTGCGGAGACTGGTGTGGAGGTCCTCGCCGTCGAGCAGGAAGCGGGCACCGAGCAGCCACAGGCCGTCACCCTGCAGGTCGAGTCCCTGCCGGAGGAACGCGAGGGCGATCGCGAAGCCGACGATCGCGGCGGCGACGGCGGCGAGGGCGGCCGTGCGCCCCGAGACGCCCGCGGCACTCATCGTGGATCCTCACCGACGGGGTCGTCCCACCGCGCGCGTCGCTGCCGATCGATCGCGGCGGCCGCCTCGCCGGCGTCGACCAGGCCCACGGAGAGGTCCCCGGCCCGGGTGTGCAGCAGCAGGCTCTGGGGTGCGCCCAGACCCACACGTCGATGACCGTCGGGAGCGCGGCGTCCCGCACCCCACACGCGCGCGTCCGGGTCGACACGCCAGTCCTCGATCTCGTCGAGCCGCACGCGGATCCGTCGCCAGCCGTTGCCCATGCGGATCTCGACCTCGCGGGCGTCGACCCGGATCTCGACGCTGTGGGTCAGCAGGAGGACGACGGCTACGACCAGCGCCACGCCGAAGGCCGCATCGGTTCCCCGCTCGGTGAGCAGGGCCAGCGTGCAGACGGCCAGGACACCGATCGCGGCCAGGATCCAACCCTGGGCGGTGGCCACCTGACGGTAGGGTCGATCGGTCGTGTTCATGATGCGGCGGCGTCCTCGAGCACCTCGGTGTAGGCCGCGCGCGTGCGTTCCACCGTCACGCGCACGTCGAACTCCTTGACCCGCTCGCGGGCTCCGTGGGCCAGGCGTTGGCGGAGGACCGCGCTCGACTGCAGTTGCGCCATCGTGTCGGCGATCGCGTCGACGTCGCCCACGGGTGCGAGCCGTCCGCTCTCGCCGTCGACGACCGCGTCGACGATGCCACCGGCGCGCGTGGCCAGCACCGGCCGGCCGGCGGCCATGGCGTCGAGGATGCTCGTCCCCAGGCCCTCCTTCTTGGAGGTCAGCACGAAGATGTCGAACGCGGCCAGCCGGGGCAACACGTGGGGCGTGAAGCCCGGCAGGGCCACGAACTCGTCGAGTCCCAGCTCGTGGCGCAGCGCTTCGAGGGATCCGCGCAGCTCGCCCTCGCCGATCACGACCAGGCGTCCCGCGCCGCCCCGTTCGCGGAAGCGCGCGAAGGCACGCAGCAGCGTGGCCTGGTCCTTGTGGTCGGCCAGCGCGGCGATGCTGCCGAACAGCAACTCGCCGGGTGCGAGTCCGAGCGAGCGCTTCCACGCGTGGTCGGGTTCGAGATCCTCGAAGCGGGTGAGGTCGATCCCGCTCGGCACCCGGCGGATGCGATCGTCCTCGATGCCGGCGCGACGCAACTCCTCTTCGACGGCACTGCTGATCGCCAGGTAGCGACGGACACGGCGGCTGCGGTACTTGCGGCCGCTCCACCACGTGCGGGCCACGGGGAAGTCCACCCGGCGCGACACCACGACCGGCCGTCGGGCACCCAGGCGGTGTGCCCACAGCGCGAGCTCGTGGGCGTGCGAGGTGTGCGCGTGCAGGATCGCGCGGGGGTGGTCGCGGACGATGCGGCCGAGGGTGCGGGCCACCACCAGGTCGTGCGCGCTCATGTGCTCGAGAGCGTAGTGGGGCAGCTGTTCGTCGCACAGGCGTTCGTGCAGGGCCGAACCCCGTCGGCACACCACGCGCGAGTCGACGTCGGCCGCGCGCAGACCCTGGTGCAGGTAGAGCACCTGCTGCTGGCCTCCGCGCCAGCTGGTGGCGTCGTCGAGATGGAGGATCGGGCCCAAGGTGGTCGGCGCACCGGGCGGTGGTGCGCGGGTCACGGGGAATCGCCGGGCGGAGCCGACAACCTAAGGTGCCGGCGCCGGAGCAGCGACCACCATGCGATCCGGCGTTGCCCCGGGGCGCGGTCGGGTCGATCGTATTCCCGTCCCACGACGGGGGAAGCCCATGACCACGACCACCGCGGCCCTGGTGGTGATCAACCCGGTGGCCGGAGCCCACGCGCAGCGCGTGCTGGAACGCGACCGCCTCCGCCGTGCGCTGCAACGGGCGGGGCTCGACCCCACGTGGCACGAGACGACGCCGGAGCGCGGTGCCGATCGCATCGTCGCCGAGCATCCCGGCGACGAGCCGGTGGTGGTGATCGGCGGTGACGGAACGGTCCAGGCGGCCACCCGCGAACTGGTCGGAGGCCAGCGGCCCATGCTCGTGGTCCCCCGCGGGAGCGGCAACGTGCTCGCCCAGCGTCTCTCGTTGTCCCCCCGGCTCGACCGCGCCCTCGCCACGCTCCGTCACGGCCGCGTCCGGCGCGTCGACGTGGGAACACTCGGCGGCGAGCCCTTCGTGCTCGGCGTGGGCATGGGGCTCGACGCGCGGGTGATCCGCGAGGCCGACCGCCGCCTCAAGCAACAGGTCGGCAAGCTCGCGTACCTCGTGTCGGTGGCCCGGAACCTCCCGGTGAGTCACCACGACTTCGAGCTCGAGGTCGACGGCCAGACGATCTCCGAGCGCGGCGCCTCGGTCCTGGTCGCGAATTTCGGGACCGTGATCGGCCCCTTCGTCTATCCCGAAGGTGCCGACGGGACCGACGGTCTGCTCGACGTGGCCGTGATGAAGGCCCGAACGCTCGAGCAGTCGATCAGTGTGCTGGCGGCGCCGTTGCTCCCGCGCGAACAGGCCGACAAGGGTGTGCGCGTCTATCGCGGCACGCACGTCCGTGTGCACTGCGAGCACGATCTGGCCGTGCAGATCGACGGCGAGGACCGTGGGGACCACCACGAGATCGTGTGCGGTCTTCGGGAACGCAGCCTACCGGTGATCGTCCCCGCCGATCACTGATCGAAGCGTGGTGCGCGCAGGGGAGCGTCGAGATCGCGCACCAGCTCCCGTCCGCGCACCTGCTCGTAGATCTGTTCGAACAGCCGGAGGATCCGACCGTCGGTGGGTTGCTCCATGGCCGATTCGGCCAGTC
>CAZQHE010000129.1:0-11558 GCA_964593155.1 uncultured bacterium | reverse complement strand
ACTCCTGATCGCGCCGTAGTTGAAAAGATTCTTTATGATGACACAACCCCTTGCACAGCAGGGGGTTGTGTCGTTCCAGAGGGCCGGACCTCTCAAACTTCTTCACACCTTCGCCCACGGCCGCCGACGGCCCCCGGGGCGATGTCCGGTGCGGTCGCGCAAATCGTTGTCTTTGAATGATTTATTCCATCGCTTCCGCGGGTCCCTCCGTGGCACGAAGGGTGCTGTTCCGTGGGATCGATCGGTCACTGGCAGTCGTGATCCGGTCGTCCAGTCGGGCTCCGGCCCGATCGAATCGGGAGCGGGGAGAGCAACCTCTCCGCTCACCGGCTGAACGAGGAGCTTTTCCGAAGTGGGGTCCTCGATCGGTCGTCCGGAAGGTGGGGTTCCGGGGGAGCGATCGCGGATACGAGTGAAAAGCACGGTTCTTCCCGTTCTCCCGATTCGCTTCGCGGCGAGAATCCGAACGGACCGGAGGAACGGCACCCGGACCACGGGAGATGGCGAGACTCCCGCGGACCACGAAGGGCGCGGTTCCGGATCCGGACCGGGAGGAAGCTTGACGCCACGGGCCGCACTCCGGTGCGGCCCGTTTTCGTGCCGCAGACCATCGTGCCGCAGGCGCTGGTTGCGGGCCGATTCCGCGGCGCGTCTCCCGCGGGGGACAACCCTCTGTCCCCCCGCGACGACGGACCCGCCGGAGTGTCCCGTTCCGGACACTCCAGGCCGGCCCTGACACCGTTCCGACACATGCTCAAAATACTTGATCGCAACCGGTTCGTCGTGTCGTCGGCCTTCGTGCCGATGGACGCGGCCACCGCTCGTCCCTATCCTGGGACTGGCACGCGGGGTGCGTTGTACGAGTCGACGGCGCCCGAATCCCGGCGTCGCGCCGTCACTGGAGGTGAGGCCCGATGTCGCCGAGGAGTTCGATTCCCTTCCGCTTCCCCTGGAGACCGATCCGGCTGGCTCCGGTTCTGCTGGTCGCGGGTCTGCTCGTACTGACCGGTTGCGACGACGACGATCCCGAGTTCGTCGACGTCACGCCCCCGGCCATCCCCAACGGGGTGTTCTCGATCACGGGCGACCAGGCGGTCTTCCTGACCTGGAACCCGAACCGCGAGGAGGACCTCGCCGGTTACCGGGTTTGGGTCGACGAGGACTTCGACGAGACCTTCGACGAACTCGCCGTGATCGCGCCCTTCGAGGAGGGCGTGTACCAGGACAACGGCACGCCCGACGACGTCTCCGACGACTTCCTCCGCTTCGAGGACTTCCCGCTCGTCAACGGGACCTACTACTCGTACGCGGTCAGCGCCTACGACGACTCGGGCAACGAGAGCGACCTCAGCTACGAGTACGTGGTCGACGTGCCGCGGCCCGAGGGCGAGGCGATCGTCTTCTTCCGCAATTCCGACGCGACCCGCGCGGGCTTCGACTTCAGCGACGGCGTGAGCCAGGGCCAGGCCTTCGACGACGTGTCGACCGACGTGTACTTCGAGCGTGACGGCCAGGGCGTGCCCTATCTGGTCGTGCCCCGTGATCGGGTGCGAGTGCAGGACTTCGGATTCGTGGGCTTCGACGTCGCCAGCTTTGCGCCCACCTCGGGGTACTCGGCCACGGGACGGATCGAGGCGATCCCGGGCCACACCTACGTCTTCCGCATCGCGCAGGGCCCCGGTGACTTCGGAGAGAACGACAACTACGCGAAGTTCGAGATCCTCGACATGACCGCCGACGACGTGGGCATCTTCTGGGGTTACCAGACCGTCGACGGCGAGCGCGAACTGCGTCCGGCGGGCGACCGGCCCGACACGGACGGGGTTCCGACCCAAGGAGGTGCGCGATGAACGCGATGCGCACGATCTCGATCCTGACGGCGACGGTGCTGCTGCTGCCGGCCGCCGCCTCGGCACAGGGCTCGGAAGCCGCGGTGGGTGAGCGCTGGGTGCAGGGCGCCTCGGTCGACGACGTCTACGGTGACGTCGAGGCCCCCGCGCGCGACATCCGCGTGCAGCTTTGGCACGAGCGGACCGAGGACGATCGGCCGTACCGGCGCGGCGAGCCCGTCGACCTGTACTTCCGCACCAACGGCGACTCCTACGTGGTCGTCTACCGCATCGACGTCGACGGCTACGTCGAGGTCCTGTGGCCGACCTCGCGCTACGACGACGGCTTCGTGTACGGCAACCACACCTACGCGCTGCCGCGGCCGGGCAGTCCGGTGCGCCTGACCGCGGGCGAGCGCAAGGGTGTGGAGTACGTGCAGGTCATCGCCAGCGAGGTCCCCTTCGATCTGCGCGGCCTGGCCATCGACTTCCGCTTCGACCTCGGCGAGGAGCGCAACCACGACTACCGCATCGCGGGCGATCCCTTCCTGGCCGTGAACGACATCAACTACGCGATCACCGGGCTCGAGGAGGACGTCGACTACGTCGTGACCGACTGGGCGCACCTGTACGTCGAGTCGCAGGTCGACTACGCGCGCTACACGTGCACGCAGTGCCACGGCGGCGACGAAGCCACGGCGAGCACCGAGTACGTGCACCCCTACGTCGACGAGTGCACGACGGTCAACGTGTACTCCGACTGGGGTTGGCAGCGTCGCTGGCGCGTGAGCTTCGGGTGGTACCCGCTCTACTACGAGCCGGCGTACTACTACTGGGATCCGTACTACGGCCGTCCCTACTGGTTCTCCTACTATCCGGTCCACTACTCGTGGCCCACGTATCCGGTCTACGTCCGGCCGTACTCCTGGTACGCCTGGCACGACTCGCCGTGGTACGGCGGGGACTTCCGTGTCCGGTACAGCAAGGGGTACGTGAACACCCATCCGCTGTACGACTTCGACGGTCCGAAGCGCCGGACGCGGCGTGTGCCCGGACTGGGTGACGTGGCGACGGGCAACGCACCGGTGAGCATCGCCGCGGTGCGCGACCGCGAGAACGTGCGCAGCCGGGTCCAGGCGAGCGAACTGGTTCGCGACCGTGCTCCGACCCGCGAGCGGACGGAACTCACACCTCGCGATCGCGACCGGAACGAACGGCCGGCGCGGACCGGGTTGCGGCAGGACCGCGCTCAGCGCGACGAGCGGCGGCTGACGAGCCTGGCTCCCGACCGACCCCGGGGTGAGCGCAGTCGCGCGAGCATGGAGCGGTCGGGCGTGGCCCCGCCGCGCGATCGCTCGGGCGATCGGGGAACGCGGACGGAGCGTCGATGGACCCGCCCGGTGATCCGCAACGAGAGCGGATCGTCGGGCCGCGCGGCCGATCGCAGCCGGGTCCGGGAGGACCGCGACCGGCCGACGCGGCGATCGCCGTCGAACGTCGAGCGCAGTCGTCCGTCGCGTCCGGAGCGCAACGTGGAGCGCAGTCGACCCACGCGCCCCCAGCGCGACGTCGAACGCAGCCGACCGTCGCGCCCGGAACGCAAGGTCGAGCGCGACCGGCCCAGTCGGCCCGAGCGCAAGGTGGAGCGCAGTCGTCCCTCGCGCCCGAGCCGGGAACGGGTGGCACCGCAGCGCTCGGCACCGACACGGCGCAGTGAGCCCTCGCGCGAACGCGGAGGCGGCGGATCGTCCCGCTCGCGCGAACGGGGTGGAGGTGGCGGTCGCGGCTGACGCGTCGTCACGAGGAAACGGGATCGGATCGGCCCGGACACCGGGCGGCGTCGCCGGCTTCTTCGACATGGTTGGCAGCCGGTAGCGGGAGAGGGCGGTGACGTTGATCCGATCTCGATGGGGAAGGGGAACGAAGGGCCGGACTCAGTCGATCAGGGGCGACGATGGAGGGCCCGAGTTCCCCTTCCCACGATTCGATCGGCCCCGGCCGCGGTTGACCGTGGTTCGGGGCCGTTCCTATACTGCCGCGCCTTCCCTCGATCCGTGTCGTCGGTGGCCGCTCGACGCGGCACGACGAGAGCCAGCGACGGAGATCCGCCTCCCATGAACCCGCACACTCGATCGCGCTCGTCGCTGATCTGCGGCTGGTTGCTGCTCGCGCTCGTCGCGACGGCCGTTCCGGGGCGGAGCGCGATCCCCGAGGCGCGTTGGCACGACACGATCCCCGAGAGGATCCGCGCGGCCCGCGAGAAGCTTCCGGTGAAGCCGCCGCTCGAATTCCGGGCGAGTGGGTCGCTCGCCCGCCGCGCCGCGCCCTCGTCGCTGTCGATGCTCGTGGTCGGTTGCGACTTCGCCGACAGCCTGATGTTCGGGCGCGATCGCTCCGAATTCCCGGGCTGGCCGGAGCCGCGGCGCGGTTCGCAGGTCATCCCGCCGGCCACGCCCGACGATCCCTACGGCGGCACGCCGGTCTTCGCCGCCCACGACTCCACCTACTTCGACCTGCAGATGCGGCGGGTCGACGACTACTTCCGCACGGTGAGCTTCGGTCGGCTCGACCTGCAGTGGGACGTGCACGGTGACATCGTCAACCTGCCCGAGGGCATGGGCTACTACGGTGACGACGACAGCTCGAGTGTGCGTGCGGTGCGCATGGCGAAGCAGGTGGTCGCGGCGATCGACGACCAGGTCGACTTCTCCGCCTACGACACGCTGGTGCTGATCCACGCCGGTGCCGGGCAGGAGACCGACGTGAACGGCGACAGCCCGGCGCAGATCTTCAGCAACTACCTCGACGCGCGGGACTTCGAGAACGCAGTCGAGGCCGACTACCTCGAGCAACCCTTCGTTCCCAGTGCAGAGGCGGCGATCGAGCACGTGCTCGTGTTGCCCGAGGCCCAGGCCCAGGACCCGCCCGCGAGCAACGGCCTGGCCGGGTTCTTCGACGTCCGCGGTGTCTACGCCTTCGAGATCGGCCTGCGCCTGGGCATGCTCAGTCTGGCCGACTTCACGCCGGGTAGCTTTCCCGACAGCCAGGGCATCGGCAACTTCGGCCTGATGGGCTACGGTCTGTTCACGGGTCTGGCCACTGTCCCCTCGGCGCCGAGTGCGATGAATCGACACCTGATGGGCTGGGTCGACACCGTCGACGTCACGACCGATGCCGCCCTGCGGATCGGTGCGATGGACTCGGTGGGAGCCGCGGTGAGCGACACGCTGCTGGTGCGCGTGCCGATCAACGAGCGCGAGTACTGGCTCGTGGAGTACCGTCTGCAGGATCCCGACGGCGACCTCTTCTACTCGTTCCCCGGCAAGACCGCCGAGGGAGGCGGCAACGGCAACAACCTTCCCGACTACTTCGACGCCGACAGCGCACGGGGCGACGGCACGCCGACCTCGACCTTCGACCCGACCACCGACACGTGGGAGGACGAACTCGGTGCCGAGTGGGACTGGTTCATGAGCGAGAACTCCGCGCGCACGCCCGACGGCTGCCAGCGGGCGGGCGGCAGTGGTCTGTACATCTGGCACGTGGACGAACGCGTGATCCAGGACGCGGTGCTGGCCGGCACGAACACGATCAACGCCGACGCCACGCGCAAGGGTGTCGACGTCGAGGAGGCCGACGGGATCCAGGACCTCGACTCGCTGGCTGGCGGTCTGTACCTGCTGGGTGCCGACGAGGACGCCTGGCGGGGAGAGGGGTCCACGGTGTTCGGCCCCGACACGCTCCCCGACACCCGCAGCAACGACGGCCTGCGCACGGGCATCCGGATCGCCGAGGTGTCGAACGTGGTGCAGGACTCGCTGCCGAAGTTCGAGTTCCAGGGACAGCTCTTCTGCAGCGGATTCGTCTACCGGCCGGCCATGGGCTTCACGGTGGAGTTCGACGTCACCAGCGACGGCCCGCGCGAGCTCGGCCGTGCCCGCACGGTCGGCCTGGCTCCGGACTTCGACCTGCGGGCGGCCGACCTGGGGAGCTCGGCGGCCGATCGCAGCCCCGACGGCGTGGTCGACCTGGTCGCCGCCGCCGATCGCGGGCGCGTGCTCGCATGGCGCAACGGGGTCGAGCCCTTCGGTCTCGTCTGGGAGTGGGCCACGCTGCCGGTGAGCGACGCTCCGCGGGGTGCGCCCGCCGTGGTCGACGTCGACGGTGACGGCCGGCTCGACGTCGTGGTCGTCGGCGCGTCGACCGTGCAGGCGGCGGGGATCGCCGATCCGCCGCTGGTGACCAACACGACCGGACGCGGGGTGAGCGCCTTCCTGGCGACGACGTCGGATTTCGGAATCGACGGTCTCGGAGGCTTCGTTCGCTCGGGCGAGTCCGGGACCGAACTCGTCGTGGTGGGCCCGGCCGGAACGGATCCGACGTCCGACGTCGTGTGGACTTCGGACGAGCGGCTCGACGAGGCCGTCTTCGTGACCACCGACGACGCGCGCGTGGCCGGGGTGCGCCGGGACTCGACGTCGACGACACTCGTGACCTTCGACGTCGACGGCACGGTCCTGCGGCGGGCGACCCTGGGCACGGGGGCGATCCCGCGGACGCTGGCGCCGGTCGTCTTCGGGACCGATTCCCCGGCCGTGACCTGGGTCGACGACGAGGGTCGTCTGCACCTCGGTGCGGTGGCGAATCCGGCCGCCGTGCCCGACCGCAGCTCTCTCGAGACCGGTCTGCCCGCCTCGACGCCCGCGGTGGCGCGCACGAGAGAGGGTGGCCCCACCGTCGTGGCGGTCACGCTCGGTGGCGGCCTGCACGCCTTCGACCGCAATCTCCGCTCGCTGCCGGGATTCCCGTACCGTCCCGGGCGGGGCGGGGTCGATCCGCCGGTCGGCAACCGTGCGGTCGCGCCGGTGCTGGTGGATCTCGACGGGGACGGCACGGTCGAGATCGTATGGCACGAGCCCGCCGGCTCGGTGCACGCGGTCGATCTGCAGGGCCGCTCGGTGCCGGGGTGGCCCGTGGCGGGTCCGGCCGAGCCGGTGTCGACGCCGGTGGTGGCCGACCTCGACGGAGACGACGACCTCGACCTGGCCGTGGTCGGCCGCTTCGAGCGCCTGGAATCCATCGATGCTCCGGCGCGCGACGTCGAGGCGACGATCACCGGCGACCTGCGGGTGTTCGATCTGGAGGTCCCGGTCTCGGCCTACGCGCCCTGGACCCAGGGCGGTCACGGCGTCGACAACGCCACCCGGGCCAGGATCGAGCCCTCGAGCGGCACCTTCGGGCCCGATCCGGGGCTGGTCGTGTATCCGAATCCGACCGTCGACGGGCGCGTCCGTGTGCGTCTGCGCGTCGATCGCTCCTCGACGGTCACGGTCACCGTCTACTCGCTCGAGGGGCAGGAAGTGGTGAGCCTGGGGCCGGTTCCCGCACCTGCCGGGACGTTCTTCGAGGAGGAGATCGACCTCGGCGACGTGGCCGCGGGCATGTACCTGTGCGCGGTCGCGACCGAGCACGGCGAGGACCGCACCGTGCTGACGGTGGTCCGATGAACGGCCGCGCGGCATTTGAAGCCCGGCACGCGGCCTGCGTATACTCACGGGGCGGCCCCTGTCGACCCTCCTCCGAACCGGCGCCGCGCGCGCCGTACACCGGGAGATCCTCAATGCATCCGACGTTCTCCGTCCGCCGCGGGGCCGTGCTCGTGCTCGCGCTGGCCGTGTCGACCCTGTTCGCCCCCGTCGCCGCGACGGCCGGCGAGCCCGGCGACGCGGGACTGCTCTGGCTGCGCTTCGGCGTGGGAGCCCGGGCCGGGGCCATGGGCGAGACCGGCGTGGCCTCGGCGGTCGACGTCACGGCCGTCCACTGGAATCCGGCGAACCTGGCCGACGTCGACGGCACGGAGATGGCGGTGCAGCACTCCGAGTATCTCGGTCTGTTCCGGCGCGAGAGCCTCGCGCTGAGCCACGCCACGCGCATCGGGACCTTCGGCCTGAGCCTCAACGGCTTCTACAGCGACGAGCTCGAGCGCACCGAGATCGAGGGCAGTGGTGCGGCGGCGGGGACCTTCCGGCCCTACGGTGCGGCCGCCGGTCTGAGCTTCGCCCGCTCCTTCCCCGCCTTCACTCTCGGGGCCACCGTGAAGTTCGTGCACGAGAACATCGATGCCTACAACGGTTCGAGCTACGCCTTCGATCTCGGGATCGCCCACCAGGCGACGATCGAGGGACTGCGTCTGGCCGCGTCGGTGCAGAACCTCGGGCCCGCGGTGACGCTCAACGAGGAGGACACCGCACTGCCGCGCACCATCCGTGGCGGTGCGAGCTACCGGCCGGCGGTCCCCGGGCAGGAGTGGCTCGAGCGCTTCCAGTTCGCGGCCGAGGTCGTGGCGCCCAACGACGGCAACAGCCGTCTGCACGCCGGCGCCGAGGTGCGGATCCACGAGAGCTTCGCCGTTCGCGCCGGACATCGCTTCAGCTACGACGTCTGGGGTTCCACCTTCGGGGCGGGCTTCCGGCGCGGACCGCTGGTGCTCGACTATGCGTTCATGGACAACAGTGTCGATGCCTTCGACACCACGCACCGCATCTCGCTGCGTCTGGCCTACCTGCCCTGAGCCGACACGGCCTCACCCACCGACCGAGGTGGGCTGATCGCCGAGCGGGTGCATGGTCCCCTCGGCGTCGACGCGCACCAGGTCCAGCCGGCCGTCGTGCAACCGTCCGGCCGTGAAGTGGCCGATCCAATCGCCGAGACAGGTCAGGCTCCACCCCTCGAAGTCCCGCCGTACGGGCGTGTGCACGTGACCGATCACGACGTGGTCGACGTCGGAATGGTCGTGGGTGTGCCCGTAGTGGTCGATCATCGCCACGATCCGCGAGGAGTCGTCGCGCTCCCGGGCGCGGGAACGGCGCGACAGCCACATGGCGAAGGCGTACAGGGCCTCGGGGTGGATCAGCCTGGCCAGGAACACGGGCACCGGATGGCGGGTGATCGCCTTGAACACCGCGTAGGAGCGTTCCGACGCCAGGAGCCCGTCGCCGTGGTGCAGCATCAGCCGCCGCCCCTGGTGCTCGACCACCGCGCCGGAGGGCAGCGTGGGCACCCCGAGCGTGTGCTCGAAGAAGGACTCGCACCAGGCGTCGTGGTTGCCGCCGACGAACGTCATGGCCACGCCGCGGTCCTGCAGCCGGCGCAGGCCGTAGAGGACCTCCATGTGCACCTTGGGCATGTAGGTCGGGTAGTCGAGCCAGAAGTCGAAGACGTCACCCACGAGGTACAGGTGGTCGGCGTCGTCGAGAGCGGCGAGCCACCGCGTGAATCGACGCACCCGCTCCGCCTGGCTCGCGGCGGTTCCGGCGCCGAAATGGGCGTCGCTGGCGAAGTAGACGCTCTGGCTCATGGATCCACCGCGGGAACCGGGCCGGGACGGTGACGTAGACACGCATCCAGGGCACGAGGACGGGGCGAAACGACCTTAGTGCACACCCCCGGGAGCGGCAAGTCGGCCGCTTCCCGGCGCGCGGGCGCCCTCGGAGGCCCTCGGCGCCGATTCGTTGACGTGAGTCGGGGACACGGATACACTCACGGAGCGGACCGCAGCCTGCCCCACAGGTTCGGAGTGTGCGCTCCGGGGGGTCGAGAGGCCCTCATCCGTCTCGCCGCGGAGCGGTTCGCTCGCTGGACGTCGGATCGACGAGCTGCCGTTGGCGTGGCGCTCCACTCACGGGTCACCCCGAATGGGATCGGATCCCTGAGGAGTACGCTATGACGATGGCTCGTCCACATTTCTCCAACCTGCGCTGCGTCCCCGCGTGGTCCACGACCGGTCGTGTGCTCTTCGCCGCCGTCCTCGTCGGCGTGTTCGGTCTCGGTGTGCCGGCCTCCGGCCAGCAGCTCTCCGACCGCGAGGACCTGAACCCCGGGATGAAGAGCCCCTTCGCCCGCGTGGCCGACCGGGTCATGCCGGCGGTGGTGTCGATCACCGCCTCGAAGAGCTTCGAGCATCCGCCCGTCGAGGGCGAGGATCTGTTCCGCTTCTTCCCGCGCGAGCGGGGAATGCGCCGCGACATGCAGATGCCGGGCGCGGGCAGTGGCTTCGTGATCAGCGACGACGGCTACATCCTCACCAACAACCACGTGATCGCCGACGCCACCGACATCGAGGTCCAGTTTCCTGGCCACGAAGAGGCGCACCCGGCCGAGATCGTGGGGCAGGATCCGAGCACCGATCTCGCCCTGCTGAAGATCGACACCGACGGTGAGCGTCTCGACTACCTGGTCTTCGCCGACAGCGACGGAGTGACCGTGGGGGACTACGCCATCGCCATCGGCAACCCGCTCGGCGAGCTCGCCGGCAGCCTGACCGTGGGCGTGATCAGCGCGAAGGGCCGCAGTGACCTGCAGATCCAGGGCGGAACGCCGCGGTACCAGGACTTCCTGCAGACCGACGCCGCGATCAACTTCGGCAACAGCGGAGGGCCGCTGGTCGACATCCACGGCCGCGTGATCGGCGTGAACACCGCGATCAACGCCAGCGGCCAGAACATCGGATTCACCATCCCGAGCAACCTGGCCGTGAGCATCACGGAGCAGCTCCGTACGGAGGGTCGCGTGGTGCGTGGCTACCTCGGGGTGCGTATGGACGACATGACCCGTGACCTGGCCGAGGGTCGAGACCTCGACATCGACTACGGTGTGATCATCCGCGAGGTGATCGAAGACACCCCGGCACAGCGTGGTGGGGTGCAGGTCGGTGACGTGATCTACGAGTTCAACGGTGATCGGATCCGCAACGGCACCGATCTGCAGTGGAAGGTGGCCGACGCGCCGGTCGGCGAGACCGCCGAGTTGAGGATCCATCGCGACGGTGACGACGTGACCGTCGACGTGGTGCTCGAGGAACTCGACCTGGCGCAGACCACGCTGGCCGTGATGCCCGAGGGCGACACCCGGGGCATCGAGGACGAAACGTGGCTCGGCATCACCGTCACCTCGCTCGACGACACCGAGGATCCGCGCGTGGGCGAGCTGATCGACATGTACGACATCCGCGACACGAAGGGCGTGCTGATCCTCGCGGTCGAGGAGGGCAGCCCGGCCGACATGGCGCGCCTGCAGCCGGGTGACGTGATCTTCGAGGTGGTCGACCGCGCGGTCGACTCGCTCGACGAATTCCGCGACGCGCAGCGGCGCTACGTCGACCGCACGCGCAAGATCGCCATCGGATACCGCCGCGGGGACGTCACGGGCTATGCCACCGTGGACCCGCTCCAGGAGGACTGAACGAACCCAGAGCCGTGAAGCCGACCGGTCGCGCCGCGGGGCACTCGCCATGTCCCTCGACGCGACCGGGCACACGATCACCCGACTGCACGTAGGAAAGGAGGACCTCCATCACGACGACGGCGAGCCGGTCGCCGTGACTCTTCCCCAGGCCTGGAACGCCTTGCCATGATTCGCCGGATCAACCAATCGTCCCGAGGCGGCTTCGAACGCAGCCTCGAGTGCTATCTCCGGGAGATCGGTCGCTACCCGCTGCTGACGCGGCAGGAGGAATGCGAGCTGGCCGCCCGGATCCGTGAGGGTGACGACGACGCACTGCACGATCTCGTCCGCGGAAACCTCCGCTTCGTGGTCACCATTGCCAAACAGTACCTCGGCCAGGGCCTCTCGCTCGAGGACCTGATCAACGAGGGCAACATCGGACTCATGAAGGCCGGGCGCCGTTTCGACGAGCGCCGCGGCTTCAAGTTCATCAGCTACGCCGTGTGG
>CAZQHE010000128.1:0-11566 GCA_964593155.1 uncultured bacterium | reverse complement strand
TTACGGCGAGGCGTTCCCGATCCGCACGAACGACACGGTCGAGGGGCGCGCGGCGAACCGGCGGGTGGAGTTGAAGAGGATCCAGTAGACGAGGTCCGGTGCGGACGTCGGGATCCGGGAAGTCCTCCGGACCGACGTCCGCACCGGAAGTGATTGCACAGGAGTGTGTCGTCTCAACGCGCGCCCCGCCGCCACCGCACCTCCTCGTACCAGCAGTACAGGATCGGCACCACGTACCACGTCACCCCGGCCACGATCATCCCGCCGAACGCCGGAATGGCCATGGGCACCATGACGTCGGAACCGCGCCCGGTGCTGGTGAGCACGGGCAACAGGGCGAGCACGGTGGTGGCACTGGTCATCACCGCGGCACGGATGCGCAGACGGCCGCCCTCGACCACGGCCTGCCGGATGGCGGCCACCGAGTCGCGTCGGTTGGAGGCGAGTGACTGCCCGATGCGCGTGGCCATGATCACGCCGTCGTCGGTGGCGATGCCGAACAGCGCGAGGAAACCGACCCACACCGCCACGCTCAGGTCGAAGGGCCGGATCCGGAAGAGCTGCTGCAGGTCGACACCCAGCAGCGAGGTGTCCAGGAACCAGGGTTGGCCGTACAGCCACAGCAGCAGGAACCCGCCGCTCCACGCCACGAACACGCCGCTGAACACCATGGCCGCGATCGCGGTGCGGCGGAACTGCAGGTAGATCAGCAGGAAGATCGCCAGCAGCGACAGCGGCAGCACCAGCCGCAGGCGCTTCGCGGCGCGCACCTGGTTCTCGTAGGAGCCCGCGAACTCGTAGCTCACCCCGCCGGGGACCTCGAGCGAGCCCACGGCGATCGCCTGCTCGATGTGCGCCCGGGCGTCCTCGACCACGGTCACCTCGGCGAAGCCGGGCTTCTTGTCGAACAGCACGTAGGCCACGAGGAAGGTGTCCTCGCTCTTGATCATCTGCGGACCGCGGCGGTACTCGATGGTCGAGAGTTCGCGCAGCGGGACCTGCGCGCCGTCGGGAGTGGGCACGAGGATGTCGCCGAGGGTGTCGGGCGCGTCGCGCAGTTCGCGCTGGTAGCGCACGCGCACGGGATAGCGCTCGCGTCCCTCGACGGTCATGGTGAGGGGCTTGCCGCCGATGGCGACCTCGATCACCTCCTGCACGTCGGCGATCTGGATCCCGTAGCGCGCGATGCGCTCGCGATCGATCTCGATCTCGAGGTAGGGCTTGCCCACCACGCGGTCGGCGAACACGGCGGCGGGTTGGACCGACGGCACCTCCTTCAGGAGCTCCTCGAGTTCCAGGGCGAAGCCCTCGATCGTCTCGAGGTCGGGTCCGAAGACCTTCACGCCCATCGGCGCGCGGAAGCCCGACTGGAGCATGACGATGCGTGTCTCGATCGGCTGCAGCTTCGGCGCGCTGGTCAGGCCGGGGATCGCCGCGGCCTCGACGATCGCGTCCCAGATGTCCTGCGGACTGCGGATGTGGTCGCGCCACTGGCGGACGACCTCGCCCTCGTCGTTGCGCGTGTACTCGTCCTCGTACTCGATGATGGTCTCGATCATCGAGACCGGCGCGGGGTCGAGCGGGCTCTCCACCCGGCCCAGCTTGCCCACCGCGCTCTCCACCTCGGGCACGCTCAGGATGCGGCGGTCGAGTTCCTTCATGATCTCGGTCGCCTCGCCGATCGAGGCGTGCGGCATGGTGGTGGGCATGTAGAGGAAGGCGCCCTCGTCGAGCGACGGCATGAACTCGCTTCCCAGTCCCGGGAAGGCCTCGGCCACGGCGGTGTCGTGCACCGCGTCGGGCAGGAACCCGAACACGCGGTCGAAGCCCAGCCACACCGTCAGGCCGAGCAGGACCAGCAGCACCGGGGGCACCAGGGCCACGGGCTTGTGGTCGAGCGCCCACGCGAGTCCGCGCGGGAAGAGCACGCGCGCGATCCAGAACAGCACCAGGGCGATCGCCACCACCAGCACGATGAACAGGGCGTTGGCCAGCCAACCGCTCGCCGGGCCGACGGGGTTCCACGAGGCGGCCAGGAATCCCAGCACGGCCAGCAGCACGAGCGCGTGCGGGACGTATCGCAGCCAGCGGCCGCGTCGCGACGCCGCCGGCACGTGCCGACGCAGCACCAGGTGCGCGACCGCAGGCACCAGGGTCAGCGCGATGACGATCGAGGCGACCAGGGCCAGGGTCTTGGTCCAGGCCAGTGGCTCGAACAGCTTGCCCTCGGCCGCTTGCAGGCTGAACACGGGCAGGAAGCTGATGACGGTGGTGGCCACGGCCGTGAGCACCGCGCCGCCGACCTCGCTCGCCGCGCGGTGCACCACCCGCAGGCGCGGTTCGTCGGGGTCGGCCTCGTCGAGCGCGCGCAGCACGTTCTCCACGAGCACGATCCCGACGTCGACGATCGTGCCGATCGCAATGGCGATGCCCGACAGCGCGACCACGTTCGCGTCGACGCCGAAGTACTTCATCGCCAGAAAGGTGAGCAGCACCGCCAGGGGGAGCATGGCGCTGATGATCAGGCTTCCGCGCAGGCGTCCCACCATGAGCACCACGACGATGATCGTGATCAGGATCTGCTGGCTCAGCGCCGAGTTCAGCGTGCCCAGGGTCTCCTGGATCAGTCCCGAGCGGTCGTAGAAGGGGACGATGGTCACCTGGCTCTCGGTGCCGTCGGCGAGGACCTTGCGCGGCAGTCCGCTGGCGATGGTGTCGATGCGCTCCTTCAGCCGCTCGATCGTGGCCATGGGATTCTCGCCGTAGCGGACCACGACCACGCCGCCGACCACTTCCACACCGGCCTTCGTCAGCACGCCACGCCGCAGCGCCGGACCCAGCGACACCTCGGCCACCTCGCGGATCAGGATCGGCGTGCCGTCGCGCGCGGTCACCGTGGTCAGCTCGAGGTCCTCGATCGACTCGACGAAGCCCACGCCGCGCACCACGTACTCGGCGCGGTTGACCTCGATGGTGCGCGCGCCCACGTCGAGGTTCGACTGGCGGACGGCGGCGATGATCTGGTCGAGGCCCACGTTCGCGGCGCGCATGGCCTCGGGATCGACGTCGACCTGGTACTCCTGGACGAAGCCGCCGATCGAGGCCACCTCGCTCACGCCCTCGACGCTCGACAGCTTGTACTTCACGGTGAAGTCCTGGATCGAGCGCAGCTCGTGCAGGTCCCAGCCGCCGGTGGGTTCGCCGCGTGGATCGCGGCCCTCGAGCGTGTACCAGAAGACCTGGCCGAGTGCGGTGGCGTCGGGACCCAGCGTGGGCTTCACGCCGGGCGGCAGGGTGCCCGCGGGCAGGGAGTCGAGCTTCTCGAGCACGCGCGAGCGCGACCAGTAGAACTCGACGCCGTCCTCGAACACCACGTAGATGGTCGAGAAGCCCAGGATCGACTGGCTGCGGATGTCCTTCACGCCCGGAATGCCGAGCAGGGCCACCGTGAGCGGGTAGGTGATCTGGTCGTCGATGTCCTGCGGGCTGCGGCCGGGCCACTCGGTGAAGACGATCTGCTGGTTCTCGCCGATGTCGGGAATGGCGTCGACGGGCACGCGGTCGCGGGGGAGTCCTTCGAGGTCCCACGCGAAGGGAGCCACGAGCACGCCGCCGAGCACGGCCACGAGTGCAACGAGGAAGACGATGAGCTTCTGCTCGAGGCAGAAGCGGATCAGCGCGCTGACCGGTCCTCCCTCATTCATCGTCCTGCCCCCCGGGCGCGACGCGCGACGGCAGCTCGCGACGGACCTCGCCGCAGCGCAGCATCATCGAGCCGAAGTAGGGGTTGTCGATGGTGCGACCGGCCTGGATCCACGGCGCGCCCTGGTCGTCGAAGGCCATGGGGCACCAGGCGATGACCAGATCGCGGTCGAGGGCGTGGCCGAAGCGGTCCTGCAGCGAGATCATCGTCTGGCTCAGACCGTAGAAGCTCGAGCGCAGCGCTTCGATGTCGGCGCTCGCGCTCTCGATCCGCAGGCCGGCGCGCAGACGACGCCAGTCGGACAGCGGCGTGCCCACGAGCATCTCCGAACGCACGCCGGCCACCGCTTCGCTCACCTTCGCGGCGGCGGCGCGGGAGGCCTCGAGGTCGTCGTCGGCCAGGGCCTCCTGCAGGGCGAGGTAGGCCTCGTAGACCGGGTCGAGGCTGGCGACGAAGGCCGACGGCAGGTCGGGCTGTTCGGGATCGCCGGTCTCGCGCGGCATCATCATGCTGGGCTTCGCGGCGATCTGCATGTCGCTGTCGATGCGGAAGGCGCCGTGGGTGACGACCGCGTCGCCGGCCTCGAGCCCTTCGCGCACGGTGACGAAGTCGCCGGCCCGCGGACCGATCCGCACCTCGCGGGCCTCGAAGGTGGGCATCTCGGTGTCGGGCACCTGCACGTAGACGATCGAGCGCTCGCCGGTGTACAGCACCGCCGAGCGGGGCACGACCAGCGGCGGCGTGGCGGTGGTGGCATCGCCGACGACCCCGAGCGACTCGGCCGTCACCAGATCCATACCGCAGACCTCGCAGGTGCCGGGCTCGTCGCGGACGATGGTCGGGTGCATGGGGGCGACCCAGCGCCCGGCGAGTTCGTCGTTGAGCACCGTGCCGCGGGCGTCGATACGCGCGCGCACGGTGGCGGTGGCGAACATGCCCGGCTTCAGCCGGCGATCGGTGTTGTCCACGGCGATCCGCACCGCGGCCGTGCGCGTCTGCTGGTCCACGACCGGCTCGATGAAGGCGATGCGTCCGTCGAAGGTCTCGCCCGGGCGGGCTTCGACGGTGAAGGTGGCCCGCTGGCCCCAGGCCAGACGCGAGAGCTGGCTCTCGTAGGCCTCGAGGTCGACCCACAGACGGTCGAGGTCGGCGACGGTGGCGATCGCCTCGCCGGTGTCGACGTAGTCGCCCTCGCGCACGGCGAGCCCGGTGACCGTGCCCCCGATCGGCGCGGTCACGGTGAAGCGCTCGCGGTCGTACTCGCCGCGCTCGGCCGCGGCGATCACGTCGTCGCCCACGCCGAGCAGGCGCAGCTTCTCGCGCGCGGCCTCGAGCACGTCCTGCGACGAGCGGCGCACCACCGGCGACATGTCGCGGGCCTCGCGTGCCGACCGCGCGGCCTCGCGCAGTTCGGCGAAGGCCGTCAGCAGTTCCGGGCTGTACAGATCGGCCACGTGCTCGCCGCGCTTCACCGGCACGCCCACGTAGTTCACGAACAGTTCGTCGATGCGGCCGGGCACGTAGGCGGTCAGCCGGGCGACGCGGGTCTCGTCCTCGGTGATCTTCCCGTACAGACGGACCTCGGCTTCGGGGAAGAAGCGCGTGACCTCGGTGGTCTGGATCCGGGCCGCGGCCACGGCGTCCTCGTCGAGTTGCAGCCGCCGCTCCGAGCCGGGGCCTCCGCCCTCGGTCACCGGGATCAGGTCCATGAAGCAGATCGGGCACTTGGCGTCGGGATCCTCGAGGCGCACCGACGGATGCATGGAGCAGGTGTAGAGCTGCGGTCCGGCGTCGGCCTCGGCCGTCGCGGTGTGGTCGTGCTCGGCCACGGTGGTGGCTTCGTCGCCGCCGCCCCCGACGGCGAGTCCGATCGCGAAGGCGGCGATCACCGCGACGACCAGGGTCGCCGGATGACGCAGAACGGTGCGCGGGTTCATCGCGATTCCTCCAGGGAGGCGAGGGCGGTCTCGATCGTGGCCGGATCCGGCACGAGGCTGGCGATCCGCGCGCGGGCGTCCGCCCGGTCGACACGGGCCTCGAGCAGTTCGAGCCGGAAGGCGAGCAGCGTGCGCTGGACGTCGATCAACTCGCCGAAGTCGGAGCGGCCGTTGGCGTAGGCATCGAGAGTGGCGCCGAGGCTCTCCTCGGCCTTGGGCACGAGCGTCGACGCGTAGAGATCCATGCGGCGTTCGGCGTCGTCGAACTCGTAGAGGGCGTCCTCGAGTGCCGCGTCGAGTTCGTTGTGCACGGCGCGGTAGCGCGATTCGTTGGCGGCGCGGCGACGCTGCGCCTCGCGGACTCCCGCGCCGACCTTTCCGCGCCACAGCGGCAGGTTGATCGACACGGTGGCCAGCGTGGCGTCGTCGCCGTTGCCGTCGAGGTCGGCCGGATCGCGTTCGCCGACGAAGGTGTGGGCGAGGCCGAACGTGAGGTCCGGCCGGCCGCGGTCGCGGGCGACGTCGGTGCGCCGTTCCTCGCGTTCGATCTCGAACTGCAGGGCGCGCAGACGCGGGTGGTCCTGCTGCAGTCGAAGGGCGAGCGAGTCGCGCGGGGCGAGTTCGGTCCACGTGCGCAGCGTCGGCGTGATCTCGACGTCGCTGCCGCGCGGGCGGTCGAGCAGGGCGTTCAACCGGGCGACGACGGGGGTGCGGCGGTCCTCGAGCCGGCGCAGGCGGTCCTCGGACCGGCCGAGTTCCACCTGCAGGCGCAGCAGGTCGGCCGTGGTGGACTGGTTCACGCGCAGGCGGGTGCGGGCGACGTCCTCGAACTGCTGCAACAGCTCGAAGGCATCGCGCTCGAGTTCGAGCGTGCGGTCGAGGCGGTGGAGTTCGTGCAGCGTGCGCGTGACGCGGAGTTCGACGTCGAGCCAGGTGGCGTGCAGACGCGCGCGGGCGACCCCGGCCGCGCTGCGCACGACGGCGCGCTCACGACCCAGACTGCCGAACCAGGGAATGGTCTGTTGCAGGGCCACCTGGTGTTCCTGCGGGCCGACCCGCGTCTCGACCGACTGCAGGAAGTTGCCGTAGGTCAGGCGCGGGTCGGGAAGCTTGCCGGCGGCATCGGCCCGGGCCCGTTCGGCCACCCACGCCTGGTGCGCGGCGTGGACCTCCGGGCTGTTCACCGCGGCCTCGGCGAGCAGTTCGTCGTACAGGTCGGTCTGCGCGTTCGCGGTGGACGCCGCGAGCAGCAGGCCCGCGCCCACGAGGACGCGCGCGATCGGTGTGGTCTGCATGGGTTCCCCCGAAGCCCGGCATCAGTGCGCCGGGGTCGACGTGCGTGGATCGGTCCGCGGCACCACGCCACGGACACGCCCTCGGCGACCCTCGAGGTCGCCGTCGTCGACGGGGATCAGTTGCGCCAGACGCCGAGGTCGGCGGGCGCGGGTTCGCTCGGAGGAGGAGGTTCCGGGGCGGGGGTGCGCACCGCAGCCGTCGTGGCGGCGTCCGGCGTCCCCGCGAGCCGCGGCGCGCGCTCGTGGGCGGCGTCGCGGATCGGCTTGTCCGTGCCGGTGGCGGTCGGGACGGCGGGGATGTTCGACGCGTCGTCGGTCGTGCCGCAGTCGCAGATCCCGGCGCGGTCGTGATCCTTGGCCGCGTCGTCCGGGCAGCAGGCACCCGCGCAGGAAGGCATCGGCTCCTGCTGGCAGCCGCATCCCGCCGGCATCGTGGTCGATGCCGACGCCACTTCGCCGGTCGGCACGCCGAGGGCGAGCGGCAGCAACAGCAGGATGGCGAGCGGTGTACGCACGTCGATCGCAGGGCTCCGCGCGTTCGAGTCGGAGTGGTTCCGGAAAAGCGTAGGTCGGCAGGGTCGGGCCGGCAAGTGACGCTGGTGTGAAGTCACCGGCGATTGGCCGCAACCGGCCGATTCCGCTATTCATTCGGACGTCTCGCGCGCACCCCTCGGCTCCGACCGGATCGGAGGCACGGCCATGGCCGGCTTCTTCCTTCGTTCGTTCTCGATCGTTCTCGTGGTGTCCTCGCTCGGGCTCGTGGCCTGCGGCGGCGGTGGTGGTGGCGAGGAAGCCGCCCCCGCCGAAGAGCAGGCCGACGTGCAGCGCTACGACGTGCGTGGCATCGTGCGTCAGCTGCCCGGCCCCGGGGGGCTGGAACTGATGATCCGCCACGAGGCGATCCCCGACTTCGTCAACTCCAGCGGCGAGGCCGTGGGCATGGACGCCATGACCATGGGCTTTCCCGTGGCCGACGAGGTCGATCTGTCGGCCTTCGCGCCGGGCGACAGCGTGCGCTTCGTGTTCGAGGTGCGCTGGGGTGGATCACCGCCGCTGCGGCTGACCTCGATGGAGGAGCTGCCGCCGGGGACCGAGCTGGAGTTCCGGAAGGTCGGCGAGGAGTAGCCGGCCCGCGTCAGTTGACGCGCGGATCGAAGGGCATCATCGAGATGTGCTTGTAGCGCGGTCCCTTGCGCTGGAGGATCCGCTTCCACAGGCCGTCGGGGTCGTCGGTGAAGACGTCCTCGACCCGCGGGGGCTCGACGATCCACGTGTCGGCGGCCATCTCGTCCTCCAGCTGCCCCGGGCCCCAGCCCGAGTATCCTGCGTACACCCGCGCGCGCCGGATCGCCGTGCGCGCGGTCTCCGACAGCTCGCCGGTGAGGAAGCCGATCGCGTCGAAGACGTGCACGTCGGCCAGCGAGGGATCGGAGAGTTCGGCCAACAGCACGGGCTGGTCGGGCTGCACGGGACCGCCCTGGTAGAGCATCGACTCGCGCCCGGTGATCGGCATCAGCGGTGGTGCGGCGTCGGCGATGGCCACGCCGGCCGGGCGGTTCAGGACCACGCCGAGCGCGCCCTCGTCGCCGTGGGCGCCGATCAGCACCACGGTGTGGCGGAAGTTCGGGTCGTACAGTCCCGCGCTGGAGATGAGGAGCTGGCCCTGGAGGTTCTGCACGGCGGGTCCTCGTTTCTCTCGGGGCGATGCGTCCGTGGGCGAACCTAGCACAGCGGCCGGCAGGGCGCATCGGGGCAGGGACGGCGGGGAAATCCCGTGACAGGCGTGGAACCGGGATCCGATGATGGCCGGGCACCACAGGTGGAGCGCGGGGGATCGCAGGCCGTCCATGCTTCGAGAATCCCGCGGACGACGACGAGAGGAACCCGGCACCATGAGCCGAAACCGCCCCGGCCGCAACGACCCGTGCCCCTGCGGCAGTGGCCGCAAGTACAAGCGCTGCTGCGGCGATCCGCGCAAGCCCGCCGCCGAGCCCGCACCACCGGTCGACGAACCCGCGCGGCCGCGCGCCGAACGGGTCGACGAGCTCCGCGGTGAGTTGGACGACATCTTCGCGACCCTGCGCCGGGAGGTCGCCGGGCAGAGCTTCGACTCGATCGAGCAGCTCCAGGGCTTCCTGGACGACCGCGTGGGCCGCCACAACCGGCAGGGCCTCGCGGACTTCGACGGCCTCGATCCCGAGACCATGCAGTCGCTGCTCGGCAAGCCCTTCGACAGTCCCGCGGTCGTGGAGTTCGCCGAGGAACCGGCCGTGCCGCCGCGGTGCGAGATGACCGACTGCTTCACTGCGATCGTCGAGGCCATCGACGACAAGGGTCTGCGGCTGACGGCCAAGGGCAACCTGCCGCGGGCGGTGGCACGCACCGCGGCCGAGCGCGCGCTCGGTCCGGAGGGCTACCGCGAGTTCACGCGGCACACCGGTGTGCAGAGCGAAGAGGACTTCCCGCCGCTGGTCCGCACCCACCACGCGGCCATCGAGGCCGGACTGCTCGAGGTCACCGCGGGCAGGATCCACCGCACGCGGCGCTGCGACGAGCTGCTCGCCACCGGATCGACGGGCGCCGTGTACCGGCGGCTGTTCGAGGCCGTGGCCACCCGGATCGACGTGGGCGCGCGCGACCGGCTGCCCCCGCTGAGGATCATCCAGCAATCGTTCGCCTACACCCTGCTCCTGCTGCAGCGCTACGGCGGCACGTGGCGCCCGAGCAGTTTCTACGAGGAGCTCTTCGCCCGCGCGTATCCGGCCGCGATCGACGAGTGTCCCGACACCCAGTTCTTCTCGGCGCGCCGTCTCCTGGGTCTCGGCTACCGCCTGCGCATGCTCGAGAACCTGATGGAGTTCGCCGGACTCGCCGAGGTCGACCCGAAGGGCAACGCGCGCTTCGTCGCCGACGAGATCCGCGTGCGGGCCACGCCGCAGCTCGAGGATTTCGTCCGCTTCCACCTCGACACCGATCCGCAGGACGGTGTCGACGTTCCGCTGGCGGGTGCGAGCGCCGGAGACGGGCCGTCCGAGGAGCCGCAGACCGAGAGATACGCCCAGTTCCGCATCGGCCTGCTGGGGGTGCATCCCATGGTGTGGCGGCGGATCCGGATCCCCGAGGACTCGACCTTCTGGGACCTGCACGTGGCGATCCAGAACGGCATGGGATGGACCGACTCGCACCTGCACGCCTTCCGCGTGGTCGATCCGCGGACGCGGCACGAGGTCGAGCTGGGAATCCCCGACGAGGATTTCGAAGACGAGGTCGAGATGAGCTGGGCGGCCCCGATCCGCGACTACCTCGACCCGATGATGCGCCCGATCGCGACCTACGTGTACGACTTCGGCGACAACTGGCTGCACGAAGTCGTGCTCGAGGGCTCCGGCGAGGCTGCGCGGGGGTCGTTGCCCGTGTGCCTGGAGGGGGAGCGCCGATGTCCACCCGAGGACGTGGGTGGGGCGTGGGGCTACGAGGAGTTCCTGCGGGCGATCGAGGATCCCGGCCATTCCGAGCACCTGCGGTTCCGCTCCTGGGCCGGCCAGGACTTCGACCCCGACGACTTCGACCCGGCGCGCGTGCGCTTCGAGGACCCCGTCGAGCGCTGGCGCGAGGTCTTCGAGGACGACGAGGACCTCGAGTTCGGGCCCGAGGACCGAGAGCCTCGCTGATCGCGGGGCCGCGCGGGTTGCTCGCACGGTCGGTGTGTTGCGGGTGACGGGCCCGGTCGTGGAGACCGGACTCCCGTCACCCGTGGGTTCAACGACCTACTTCACCAACACGACGCTCTTCCGGGCCACGTAGTCCCCCGCGGTCATCCGGACCAGATAGATCCCCGAGGAGACCTGCGCGCCGCGGTCGTCGGTGCCGTTCCACACCTGACGGTGTTCCCCGGCGTTCAGGGTGTCACCGCCGAGCAGCGTGCGGACACGCCGCCCCGAGACGTCGTACACCACCAGATCGACCCGCTCCTGCTGGGCCAGGTCGAAGCGGATGGTCGTCTGCGGGTTGAACGGATTCGGCGCGGCGCCCACCAGCTGGGTCCGCAGGACCGATCCCGGAGGTGCGTCGACCGCCGACGTGATCGAGAAGGCCGCGTCGCTGATGTCGTCGCCGCTGTTGCCGGCGTCGTCGCGGGCGACCACCTTCAGCCAGGCGTCCTCGCTGAGCGGTTCGGCCACCGCCCAGCTGAAGCTGCCGGTGTTGGCCAGGTCGACGGCGAGGGTGTCGTACACGCCCGCGCTGCCGGTGCGCGACAGCAGGACGTCGATGCCGACGATGGTGCCGTCGTCCGTGGCCGACCACTGCAGGTCGGCGGTGTCGCCCACCACGAGCTGCTCGCCGCCGTTGGGCGACAGCACCTGCACCTGGGGCTCGCCGAGGCCGGTGGTGAAGCTCCACACCGGGCCGGTGACGGTGCGGCTGGTGTCGCTGACGGTCACGTACCATTCGTACGTGGTCTCGGACGCGAGCCCCGGCCAGCTCAGCTGGGCGTTGCCGTCGGAGGGCACGTCGCCGACGGTGCCGAGCACCTCCCAGCCTCCCAGGCCGGCCAGGTCGATGGGCAGGGTGAACTGACTGTTCGCGTCGGTCTCGAACTGGTCGAGCGTCGGCGAGTAGGTCTGCACCTG
>CAZQHE010000127.1:0-11779 GCA_964593155.1 uncultured bacterium | reverse complement strand
ATCGTGCCAGGAGCCCTCCCGTCGCGTCGGGGAGGGCTCCCGGGTCCGCGGACTACTTGACCAGGGTGAGCTTCCGCTGGTCCGACCCACTCGGCGTGCGCAACGACACGAAGTACGTCCCGCTGGCCACCTGACGGCCGTCGTCGTCGGTTCCGTTCCACACCACCTCGTGGCGGCCGGACTCCATGAAGTCCGAACCGACGAGCGTCCGTACGCGCTCGCCGCGCACGTTGTGCACGACCAGCGACACGGTCCCCCGCTCGCGCAGGTCGAAGGCGACGGTCGTCCGCGGATTGAAGGGATTCGGCTTCACCCCGTGGATACGGCTCGCCGTGATCGCGCCCGGCCCGGGCGGGGCGTCGGTGATCCCGGCGTCGATCCGCAGGGCGAACCCGGAGTCGAGCTCGAGGTCGGCGGTGGTGGTCTTCCACACCACCAGGGCGTGCGTACCCGCGACCGGCACGTCGACGGTGATCCACTCGCCCTCGCCGGCCCCTTCGAACCACGAGGCCGCCAGCGCGTCGCTCTTCGCCGCGAACGTGGCCTCCGGACCGTGCAGCGAGAACCCGAGGTTCGCGTCCCCCGACAGGTTCTGCAGCTCCATGACGTGGATGCCCGCCTGCAGCTCGACCTCGAAGAGCCGCCCCACGTGCCCCGCCGGGATCGTGTGCGGACCGCCCGCGAGCGCGACGGGCGAACCGATGTCGACGGACGACACGGCCTCGGCCGTGTAGCCCGCCCCGCCCTGGTCGAGCACGCCGACGTCGAAGGCGCGGTAGGCGGTCTGCCCGAAGTTCACCAGCAGCAGGTCGCTCTGCTGCGGACCCCAACCGCTGTAGGCCAGGTTCGTGCTGAAGCCGTCCTTGGCGCCGGTCGAGGTCTCGTGCCAGCGGATGTCGACGTCCGAGCCATTGGCCGGCATCGCCGCGACCATGCCCCAGGTCCCGCCGGAGGCGGTCTCCTCGAACACCGGGGTGCGGAGTCCGTCGGCGTTGAACCACTTCGCCTCGGCGGTGCTGATCTCGTCCCAGCCGACGGTGCGCGCCGAGGGCTGGTCGCGCGTGACCGGCGTGCCGAGGGTCAGGGCCAGCGGCGACCACACCCACTGCTCGCCGAAGACGTTGTTCTCCTCCGAGACCTCCTCGTACTCGTCGAGGGGATCGGCCACCAGAGTGAGGGTGTGGCGCCCGCCGTCGACGTTCACCGGCCCGCGCCCGAGGACGGTCCGCGTGAGTTGCGCGGGCCAGTTGCTCCACACCGAGCCGGTGACGTCGACTCCGTCGATCCGCGTGAAGATGCGGAAGGTCCCGTCGGACCCCGTGCCTCCGCCGTTGCGCACGTTCAGGGAGACGTAGGTCGCATCGGCGTTGCCCGGCAGAGTCGTCGGCGCGTCCAGGTTCACGAGATCGGCGTCGACGAGATGCGGCACCACCGGCGCGTACCAGTTCGCGGGCTTCAGCGGGAACCAGTCCGGCGGGGACCGGTCGACCTCGATCGTGTAGTCCCAGGTGGTCTGGCCCTCGGACGGATCGCGATACAGGACCAGACCGTGGTAGCCGGCCTCGGGCACGTCGACGGCCAGCCGGAGCCGGCCGTCCGAAGCGCTCGTGATCGCCAGGGCCTCGGCGTCGGCGAGGTCGCCGGTGCCGAAGGTCGGTCCGAACCACGCCGCCTGGAAGGCGGGGTAGTCGTCGGGGCCCAGAGCCCGGTCGAGTTCGACCGTCACGCTCACCGGCCCCACGCCACTGGTGGGCACGTAGACCTCGTAGACCTGGAGCATGTCCCCCGAGGGCAGCTGCTTGTCGGTGCTGTCGCCGAAGGAGTAGGCGATGCTCTCGACGTGCTCCGCCCGGTACGCGCCGCTGACGTAGTCGTCGGTCGCCTGCAGGACGCCGACGTCCCAGTCCTGCGCGCCGGTCACGTTGCGGTTGACCAGCACCGCGTCGAGGCGTCCGACGCCGCGGCTGGACCAGCCGACGTTCGTGTCGAAGCCGTCGGTCGCCCCGCTGCTGGGTTCGTGCAACCGGAGATCGACGTCGCGGTCGACGTTGGTCGGATGCGCCCAGACCACGTTCCACCAGCCGTCGCCGTCGAAGCGCAGCCCGTCGACGTTGTACCACTTGCTCCCGGTGGCCTCGTCCCAACCCCCGTCGCGATCGGGCGGATGGTTGCGTTCGACGATGGCTCCCGTGGTCAGGTCGAGCGGCGTCCAGATCCACTGCTGCGCGGTGAAGTTGTCCGTCTCCGAGGTCTCGGCCACCTCCTCGATCGAGTCGATGTGCGCGCCGAAGGTGTGGCGTCCTCCCTTGACGTAGATCGGACCCTGGTCGAGCGAGTTGTCGGCCGTCGACGGCCCGAGACCGGCAATGATGTCGTAGACGTCGCTCGGGTCGAAGGGATTGCTGAAGGCGTTGGAACCGTCGATCCGCACGTTCACGCGCGGGCAGCACGCCACCGAGGTCTCGCCGACGTTCTCGGTGCGGCTGTTCCAGTAGGTCTCCTTCACGTTCCCGGGCAGCGTGGTCGGCGCCGGAACGAAGGTGGGCGCACTGTCGGCGGTCGTGCGGGGAACCACGAAGCCACCCCAGCCGGGGTTCGTGTCGAACACCAGGTTCGCCGGCTCGGGTTCGCGCACGACGAACGGCCCGGCACTGACGTAGTCGTCACTCCACTTCCCGGAGTTGTCCACCGCACGGATGTTGAAGTAGTAGGTGCCGGGAACGAGCTGATCGGTCGTGAACTGGGTGACGTCGCCGATGTCGAGCACCGCGCTCGGAATCGACGCCGTGTTCGACGACACGAAGATCCCGTAGCCCTGGACCCCCGACTGGTCGTCGGTCGCCGTCGTCCACGTGAGACGGATGGTGTTGTCGGGCGAGGCCACGTTCACGTCGTGGCTCGACGAGGTGAGGTTCGACACCACGCCCGGCTTCGCGTTGTCGGTCTCGTAGCCGTTGTTCGCCGCGGTGAACCAGATCGCCTCGCGGATGGCCGGCGTGCTTCCGTAGCGGCTCAGGAATTTCGCCAGGAAGTCCACCGGCGTGAGCGGATCGTCCTGCACGGTCACCGTGAAGATCTCGTCGGCGCCCCAGTTCATCCGGTCGTCGCCGTCGAAGTCGGGCTGGTCCTCGTTGTCCGCGTCCTCGATGTCGCGCAGCAGCGCGGCCAGGAAGCCCTCGGTGATCCGCGGCGGGTCGTAACTGCCGTCGCACTGCCGCGGATCCTCCATGTCGCGCGTGTTCATCACCGCGTAGCCATAGGTGGACAGGTGATCACGGGTGACGACGTCGGCCAGCCAGTTCGGCCAGCCCTCGTTCCAGGCGTCGTTGTCGGTCTCCTCGCACCAGATGCAGTGGCCACAGCCATCGTCCCAGAACTCGTACCAGTCGGTGGGACTGTCGCAGATCCCGTTGCAGTAGTCCGGCGTCTGGCTCTGCGCGAAGTTGTGGATGAAGTGATGGCCGTACTCGTGCGCGCAGGTGGCCTCGTTCCACTGGCGCCCGCTCGACATGTGGATCTCTTCGAAGAAGGGACGGTAGAAGGCCCCGGTGTCGCCGTCGGGCCACTGGACGTCGACCGAGGGCGGATCGTAGGGCGTGTTGTTCACGACCCAGCGCCACGAGCGCAGGACGTGGTTGAAGATGTGCGGGCCGGCCTGGAGGCTCTCGTCGGAGGGCCCGAGCCACCCGAAGTCGTGGTAGCTGCCCTCGAAATCGCCCAGGGTGCCGCTCGCGAAACGGTAGTTCACCTCGAACGACGCCGACTCGACGACGACCTCGGAGTTGGCCAGCTCGAACTCGACGTAGATGTCGGGACGCTTGTCGCACAGCGCGCAGGGATCCCAGTCGAAGGTGAAGCTGTAGTAGCCGTTGGCGTCGGTCAGACCCTCGGCGAGCTCCGTGTCGAAGGTGCTGTCCTCGTCGAACACGCGCACGGTCGCGTTGTCCACACCGAGGGTCTGCCCGTCGTCGCGGGCGTAGACGAAGCGACCCTCGATGGTGATCGACCGGCGCTTGCCCAGCTCGCCGGCGTCGCGCTCGAGCGCCACGTCACCACTCTCGTCGACGATCGTGGCCAGCGACGGCGTGCGGTCCTTCGCCGCCCGCTCCGGAGCCGGCGCGGGGCGCAGGTCCGGATCCGGAACCACGCCGGGGTGCGGAATCGCACGGCCGAGCGGGTTCTCGGCCATCGCGCTCACGTCGACCTGCTCGCGGTAGGCGCGCGGGCTCAGGTCGAAGGCCTTGCCCACGGTGCGCTCGCCCATCCGCGCGGTCACGCGCAACGGCACGGACGGATCGCTCGGCGTGCCGACGAAGGGCAGGTCGACGGAGTCGCCGGCGCCGAGTTCGAGATCGGCGATCGCGCGCTCGAAACGCACCGCCCAACCGTTCCCGGCGAGATCGAGGTCGGCCAGCGTGAGGGGCTGCCCCGCCCGGACCCGCAGGACGCCGCGGTAGGCCTCGCCGGCGCGGGCGGCCGCCGGCTCGTGGACCAGGGTGAAACCGACGGGCGGTCCGACGGTGGCTCGCGCCGCGGTCGGCACGAACAGGATCAGAAGGGACGCGAACACGAGAAGACGACGGGACACGGGAAGACCTCCGCAGCAGCGAGCGTGGATCGGGACCGCGCGCTCCGGCGCGCGGACGAACGGGAACGAGCCGGACCGCGTCAGCGCGGAGGCTCGCGTCGCTCCTGGGGGGTTCCCGTGATGCCCTCGCGGCGCATGCGCTCGAGCGCGGCCTCGAGGTCCTTCACGGTCGTGTCGTCACCGCGGTCGCGGGCGTGGCGGATCTGGATCTCGACGATCCGGACCTCGGTCGCCCGGCGCGTCGCCTCGACCTCGCGTTGCAGCGCGAGGACGGCCGCCCCGTCGCGGGCCGCGGTGGCGGTCTCGATCCGGGTGCGCAGCGCGGCCACCCGGTCCTGCTCGGCAACCAGCGCCGAGCGGATCGCGCGCATCTCGGGCGCGAGGACCCGGACGGCTTCCTCGGGGAGAGCAAGGAGGCCGTAGCGCGAGGGATCCTCGGGCCGGATCCCGTCGAGCATCTTCTCGATCTCGGCGGCGTTGACGTCGAGCACGCGCTCGCCCTCGGCACTCGAAGTCGTCGGCAACGCGAGCAGACAACCGAGAGCGAGGAGGAACATCGGGAAACGACGAACCGTGGTGCGTACGGCGAGATTCATCAGCGATCACCTGGTCGGGGGAAGGACGGGCACGATGCAGTCCCTGGTTCGTTCCGTAGAACGTACCAAGGACCGGCATCCGGACATCCGGATCGGATCCGGACTCAGGTCCCGATCCGCCGGCACTTCTCCTTCAACCAGGCGCGGTCGTTCCCTCCGAGGTGCGGCGAGAGTTCGCGGAGCACCCGCCGGTGGTAGGCGTCGATCCACTTGCGATGGGCGTCGGAGAGCAACGAGGGCTTCACCAGCCGCAGGTCGATCGGACACAGGCTGAGCGTGTCGAAACGCAGCCAGGTCTGTTCGGCGGTGGAGTGCTCGGGATCCTCGACCACGAGCACCAGGTTCTCGATCCGGATCCCGTGCGAGCCGTCCTCGTAGTAGCCGGGTTCGTTGCTGAGCACGTTGCCGGCCTCGAGCGCCGCGCCCGTACAGCGAGGCGAGATCGACTGCGGTCCCTCGTGCACGTTGAGGTGCGCGCCGACCCCGTGGCCGGTGCCGTGGCGGTAGTCGAGTCCCGCCTGCCACAGGTGCATGCGTGCGAACGTGTCCAGACGAAGCCCCCGCGTGCCCGCCGGGAAGCGTGCGGTGGCGAGTTCGACGTGGCCCATGAGCACACGGGTGTACTGTTCCTTCTGCGCGGCCGTGGGGCGCCCGCCCAGGCACAGCGTGCGGGTGATGTCGGTGGTGCCGTCGGTGTACTGGGCACCGCTGTCGACGAGGTAGATCCCCCGTGGCTGCAGCACGACGTCGGTGCTCTCGTCCACGGAGTAGTGGATGATCGCGCCGTGCTCGGCGTAGCCGCTGATCGTGCGGAAGCTCGGCCCCTGGTAGTGGTCGCCTTCGGCGCGGATCGCCTCGAGCGTGGCAGCCGCGGTGAGTTCGGTGACGTCGCCCGAGCGCACCTCGGACTCGAGCCAGCGCAGGAAGCGCACCATGGCCACGCCGTCGCGCACGTGGGCGGCGCGCATGCCCTCCTGTTCGGTGGCGTTCTTGCGCGCCTTCATGGCCGCGATCGGATTGGCGGCCACGTGCAGCGACGCGCCGCGCAGGCGATCGACGACCCAGCGACTGGTGCCGTCGCCGTCGACCCACACGCGACGACGCGCGCGCCCGAGCTCACGCAGAACGGCCCCGGCCTCGCGGTACGGCCGCACCGCGACGCGGCGCCCGAGATGGCGCTCGACCTCGGGCGTGACCTTCACCGGATCGACGAAGAGCGTGGCCGCGTCGCGCTCGACGATCAGGTAGGCAATGGCCACGGGATTGAAGTCGACGTCGCGGCCACGGAGGTTCGTGGTCCACATGATCGCGTCGAGCGCGGTGACCACGAGCGCATCGACGTCGGCGTCGACCATGGCCGCACGCACGCGCTTCAGCTTGCCGGCCAGACCCTCGCCCGCGAAGCGCGTGGGCTGCACCCGCAGCGGCGTGCGCGGCAAGCGGGGCTGGGACTTCCACACCCGGTCGACCAGGTTCGTCGCGATCGGCTTCAGGCGTGCTCCTCGTTCGGCGAGCGCCTGCTCCAACGCCGAAGCCCGCTGCATCGACACGACCCGCGGATCGACCCCGACCCGATCGCCCTCGGAAGCGCGATCGACCAGGAACCGCTGGATCGACGGCACTCCGGGCATTCCCATGCGGAACAGGTGCACGCCGGTGCCGCGCAGCTGGCGTTCGGCCTGCAGGAAGTAGCGGCCGTCGGTCCACAGACCCGCGTCGTCGAGCGTGATCACCGCGTCGCCCGCCGATCCGGTGAAGCCGGTGACGAAATCGCGTCGCTTCCAGTGGTCGGGCAGGTACTCGCTCTGGTGCGGGTCGGTGCCGGGCACCAGATAGGCGTCGATCCCCTTGGCGCGCATCAGCTCGCGCACGGCCTCGATGCGTTCACGGATCTCCATGGACCGACTCCTTCCGGTAGTGGGACGGGCGGAGTCTATCCGGCGGGCGGACGGCCAACAAGAACGGTCACACGGCGACGACGTCGTCGCCCCGCAAACGCACGCGGCCCCTGTGTTCCAGCGCGCCCAGGATCGACCGCACGCTGCGCGCGGCCAGCGGCAACACGCGCTCGGGGACGTCGACGTACACGCGGCGCGTGACCGCCTCCACGGTCGCCGCTCCCTCGTGCACGGCCTCGAGCACGGCCGCTTCCCGCTCCCGCCGGTGCTCGATCTGGTCGGTGAGCACCTTCGTGCCGCGGGCGTCGGCCGGTCCGTGCGCGGGGAAGACGATCCGCACGTCGAGAGCCGCGATTCGTTCGAGCGATGCCATGTACTCGTCGAGGTTCCCGTCGTCGGGGTCGACGAGGATCGACGACACCGTGCTCACCATGTCGCCGGCGATCAACGAACCGTAGCGCGGCTCGAAGTAGCACAGGTGACCCGGGGCGTGACCGGGCGTGTGGATGCACTCGAGCGCCCAGCCGTCGCGACCGTCGGGACCGCGACCCAGGTCGAGGCGCTCGCCGTCGGCGAGCGTGCGATCGACCGGGAAGTCCACCCGCGCCGCGGTCTCGGCGTGCGCCCACACCGGCAGGTCGAAGGCACGCCGGATGAAGGACACCGCACCCACGTGATCGCGATGGTGGTGCGTGAGCAGGACGGCGTGCAGGCGACGGCCGTCGCGTTGCGCCCGCCGCAGGGCCAGCTCCAGGGCACGCTGTTCGTCCCGGTGGGGCGTCGCCGGGTCGACGACGTAGGCGGGGTCGCGCCCGACCACGTAGGCGTTCGTGTGCTCGGCCGGCGGCAGCGTGGGCGTACGCAGAGCGAGCAACTGCACGGCGGGGTTGTTCCAGATCGGCTGCGGTGCGGGCCCTTCGATCTCGCGCTGCAGTGCGGCGAGGGCCTCGGGCCAGTCGTCGAAGGGGAGTCCGCGGATCGCCCGCAACGTCAGCACGTTCGGCGGCGCCAACGCCACCTCGCCGCGGTCGAAGCGGTCGAGCCAGCCGGCGGCGGTGTCCCAGCCGGCGTCGTCGAGTTCCTCGGGCTGCAGCGCGCCCATGGCGCGGTCGCCCAGCGTGCCGAGGAAGAACCAGGTGTCGAAACGGCGCGGGTAGAAGGCCGGCGTGATCAGCCGCAGGACCGGCTCGCCCACGACCGCGAGGTCGGCGACGTCGCACGCGGCGCTCCAGTCCACGCGACCGTCGATCAACGAGCGCCGCCAGTCCGGATCCACCGCTTCGCGCCTTCCCGGGCGCAGGTCGAGACCCAGTTCCTCGCACATCTCGCGGACCAGCGCCGAGCGCAGGACGGTCGACCGGTCGTCGCCGCCCAGCGCGCGGTCGGCGTCGTCGACGCGCCCGCCCACGAAGGCGTACACCGCCCCGAAGAACCGCATGCCCCGGGCGCGCCGGGCCATGAACAGCCGGTCGTCGTCGGACGCGCGACGGAGGATCAACGCGCTGGCGGCAATGGGTTCGCGGGACATGGAAGCATCGCTCGACGGGAGACGATCGTCCCGCCCAGGGTCGCACCGTGCGGGCGATCGCGCATCCCGCCCGCGAAGGTCAGCGCGCGTCGGTCGTCCCGCCGTCGGACGCGGAAGCCGTCTCCACCGGGTCGGTGGACTCGCTCCGCAGAGCGACGGGAAGGTCTCCCCAGATCTCCACCACACCGTCGGTGGGCGCGGCCTCGCCGGCCGTCGGCAGCGACGCCGCCAGGGCGGCCAGACCGTCGGTGGGGGTGCCCGTGGGAACCGGCGTCGTCTCGGGCTGCTCGAACCACGAAGCCCACGCGGACAGGGCATCGGCCCAGCCGGCGATGTCGTCGGCGGCCGACGAAGGCAGATCCGAGCCGGATCCGGTCGGTCGCAGGAGTTCGGGCCGACCCGCCGCCAGTCCCGCGTGCAGACGCCACAGCCGTGGCAGCACGTCCCGGGTGGCTTCGGCCTCGGCGCGGAGGATCCGGGCGACCGTGGAGTCGCTGGCGTCGTCGGACGACAGGACGGCGGCGATCGCGTCGTCCACCGCGCGCGCCTGTGCCTGGCGTGTCGCCTCGAGCTGCCGCTCGAAACCGACCCGGCGACGACTGAGCGTCTGCCTGAACTCGAAGCGAGGCGGATCGCTCGCGCGGTGCTCCTCGATCCGGGCGAACTGGTCGTCGACATAGGTGGCAACACTGGCGCGCACGCCGACGGCGAGCGGATCGACGTCGACCGCCGTCCGCGATGGTTCCTCGGCGCCGAAGGGTGCACTGCGCAGGAGCAGGAATCCCCCGGCCGCGACCGCGGCGACCACGAGCAGGGTCAGCACGAGCCGCCGCGCGGAACGCGACTCACTCTTCGGCGTGTCGGGTTCGAGTTCGACTTCACCCCAGCCCTCGACCTCGGTCGTCGTGGAGACGGGCTCCTCGGCCCCGGTCGGGGCCGGCGCGGCATCCTCGACCTCCGCCGTGGCGGACGCGGGCTCGTCGCCCACCACCGTCACGTCCTCGGGCGCGACCGGCGTCACGGGCCCCGACTCGGCGAAACGGATCGTGGGCCCGGAGACCTCGTCGGTCGGAACCGGTTCGGCGTCCGACGTCGGAACGGGGTCGCCGTCGTCGACCGGCTCGGATGCCTCCGGCACGGGCGGCTCCGGCGGCACGGGCACGGCCGGCTCGGGCGGCATCGGGGCGGCCGGCTCGGCTTCGAAGGACTCGATCCTGGCGGCCGCGCGGCCCCAGGCGCCGGCCCGCAGGTCCTCGAAAAGACCGCGCACGTAGGCCTCGCGATCCTCGTCGAGGACGGGTGGCGTGTCGGTCAGAAGTGCCCGCAGGCTGGCCCGGAACGTGGAGCCTTCGCAGGGCCGGGCCGACACGTCGAAGGGCGCGTCCGGATCCGCCACGAAACTGGCGAACGCCGTCCGCTGGCGGGTGGTGCGCGGGAGCAGATGGAGCAGGTGTTCGAACAGGTCCTCGATCGCTGCGTCGTCGTGTTCGCCGGCCAGGACCAGGGGACCGTCGGACAGAGCGTGGCGCAGCAGGGCTTCGAGCACGGGGTACTGCTCGGGGATCACCGCGCGCAGTCCACGCTCGGGATCCTCGCCGATCGCGTCGACGTCGATCGCGGGCCACGGGGTGTCCGGGGTCCATTCCTCGATCAGGTGACCCGTCCGCATCAGGCGGTAGGGGTCGTCGCCGAGGGTGGCGAAGCCCGCGCGTCCGAGGCGGACGAGGTGGATCGACACCCCGGGGCCGGCGTCGAGATCCACCGAGCGCACCTGGGCGACGACGTGGGCCTCGATCCCCGTTCCCTCGGCCGTCGGCACCGGCACGTGCACCAGCGCACGACCGAACCGTCCGGGGACGAATCCCGCCCAGCCGTCGCAGAGGTGCTCGTGGTCCTGCTGCTCGGCCGCGGTGAGGCCGGCCGTCGCGGCCACGGTCCGGACACCGAAGGGGCCACGCTCGTCGTCGCGGCCGATCAGGATCTGTTGCTGCACGTTCATCGCGTCCCCCGTTTCCGCCTCCGCGGCAAAGTCGACCGGTCGAGGTCACCGGCCCGCAAAGCGGGCTGGCCCGGAACACTGCCAATCGACTACTTTGCAGGACGTTCCGCGGGCAGACCCCCGTTCGTGGCCGCCCGCGCCGTCCCCGGAGGATGAGGTTGGCAAGACTCGTGCGCTCGGTCCCGGTTCCCTGGCCGTTGCTGCTGATCCTCGTCGGCCTTGCGGCCGCGGCGTGGATCCAGGGCCTGCGCGCCGCCGCGCAGCGCCACGAGACGCTGCAACCCGCGGGATCGGTGATGCTGCCGGCCGACACCGGGCCCGTCGGGCCCGAGCGGCGCTTCGTGACCTACGACCTCGGCGCGGCCCCACCGCCCCGCGTCGCGCTCTACCAGATCCTGCCCGAGCGTCCGCTGATCCGCTGGATCGAAGCCGCCGAAGCCCCACCGCGGCGGTGGCTCACCATCCCGCTGCGCGGTCTGCCCGCCGGCGTGTACGCGGTGTGTGCCGTCGACCCCTCGGCGGAGGCGGGACCGGTGGAGATGGACCGTCCGACCGAGGACCTGCGGGAACTGGGCCGCTTCGAGGTCGGCGCACGGCCCTGAGCGGCGTCAGCGGACCAGGGTCGCCCGGACAGTGCGGCCCTCGCCCGCGGCTTCGAGGCGGAGGAAGTAGACCCCGCTCGCCACGGGCCGCCCCGCGTCGTCCCGGCCCGACCACACCACTCGGTGCCGGCCGGCCGGGAGCACCGCGTCGACGATGTCCGCCACCCTTCGCCCCCGCGGATCGTAGGCGACGAGGGTCGCCGCCGCCGCCCGCGGCAGCTCGAAGGTGATCACGGTTCGCGGGTTGAACGGATTCGGCCGCGGGCGCTCCAGGCGCAGCACGGAGGTCGCCGGCGGCGCCGCGGTCGGAGTGGGCGCCGCGCACGCCATGCCGAGCGCACCGATCGTGCCGCAGCCGTCGACGTCGAGCAGCGGCGAGTCCTTGGCCAGCGTGTAGATCCCGCCCCCGGCGTCGCAGTGGCGCGGCGCGAAGGTCACGAGCGGCGGGACGACCGTCACGTCCGCCCCCTCGAAGCCCTGCCCGACGTCGGACAGTGCCCCGCAGGCGAAGCGAACGACGGGAGCGGGGCCTTCCGCCCGCAGCGCGGCCACGTCGCACCGCGCGATC
>CAZQHE010000126.1:7759-11909 GCA_964593155.1 uncultured bacterium | reverse complement strand
ACGCATGACCCCGGATCCTTGCGAATCCGGGGCCATGAACAATCATCGAGGCAGAACGATCGAGCACCTGTCAGTCGACGAACTCGACCTCGTCGATCGGTGGCACGATCCCCGCGTCCGCCCCCCGCCGCAGCAGCAGCGAGATCGCCTCGCGTCCGCGATCTCCGTAGTCGAGCGTCCAGTCGTTCACGTACATGCCGATGAATTCGTCGGCGGTCGAGACGTCGAGGCCGCGACCGTACTGCATGGCGTGTTCGACGGCCTCGCGGCGCTGTTCGAGGCCGAGCTCGATGCTCTTCTTCAGGATCGCGTTGATCTCGCGGTTGCGTTCGAGGCCGAAGCTCTTGCGGATCGCGTTGCCGCCGAGGGGCAGCGGTAGACCCGTTTCCTCCTGCCACCACACGCCGAGGTCCTGCACCAGCTCGAGGCCGTCGGCCTCGTAGGTCAGCTGGCCCTCGTGGATCAGCAGTCCGGCCTCGAAGTCGCCGGCAGCCACACGCGCGGGGATCTCGTCGAACATGACGACTTCGTGGTCGAAGTCACCGAGCAGGAGGCGTGACGCCAGGTAGGCGGTGGTCATGGTGCCGGGTACGGCGATCTTCTTCGACTTCAGGTCGTCCACGCCCAGACCGCTGCCCTTCTTCGCCACGAGCATCGGACCGTAGCCGTCGCCCATGCTGCTGCCGGTGGGCAGCAGGGCGTACTTGTCGTGGACGTGGGCGTAGGAGTGGATGGAGATCGCGGTGATGTCCAGCTCGCCGCGCTGGGCCCGCTCGTTCAGCGTCTGGATGTCCTGCAGGACGTGCTCGAAGCTGTACTCGCCCGTGTCGAACTGGTCGGTGGCCAGGGCCCAGAACATGACGGCGTCGTCGGGATCGGGGCTGTGGCCGAGGGTCAGGTGCATGGAATTTCCTCGAGGGTCGAGGGGGAGGACGGGGGCGTCGAGCGGGGGTGTCGGGCCGGCGACCGAGGGAAACTAGTCGCCGCGCGCGGGCCCGGCAAGCGACCTCCCGGCGGCGGATCGGGCAGCGGACTTGCATACCGGGGTGGGAGCGTTAGCATCCGCGATCGGCCCCGACACTCCCTCTGCCGGAACCATGCCCCTGATCACCTTCCGCAACGATGGCCTCACGGTCGAGGCCGAGCCGGGCACCACGTTGTCGCTCGTGGCGTTCCGCGGCGAGTCCGACCTTCCCTTCGGATGCCGGTCGGGGACCTGCGGGACCTGCGTTCTGACGGTGGTCGAAGGGGCGGAGGGACTCGACGAACCGGGTTTCGTGGAGGCCGACACGCTGGCGGTCTGTGGCGAGACCGAGCCGGGGCGGCGCCTCGGATGTCAGATCATCGTGCGCGACGCCGATCTCGCGGTCGAGTGGTGACGACGACGCAGGATCAGGACTCGCGCTGCAGGTGGCGGAGTTCGCGCTCGAGCTGCTGCTGCTTGCTCGCCATGCGGCCCACGTACCCCAGCAACGCCACCCAGATCACGGCGTAGGCCGCGAACAGCCACCAGAAGTTCTCCTTGGGACGCCATTGCTCGTCCTCGGTCGCCGCGTAGGGGGCCGAGGTCTCGTCGTCGGTCTGGGCCTGGGCCACGGGAGCGGCCGCGAGCACGACCACGCCCAGAAGCAGGGCGAGCAGGGCACGCAGGCGGGACTTGCGGTTCATCGGGTCAACCCTCCGGTCGGGTGCGTGGGCAGCGGATCAACTGCGCTGCAGGTGGAGTTCTTCGATCTGGTCCTCGATCCGGGCCTGCTGGTGGCGCAGGCGCAGGAGCAGGACGTAGGTCACGGTGAAGGCGAACACGCCGATCAACAGGGTGGCCAGGAACTCGGGCGCCAGGCCGCTGTCCTCGCCGCCGCCGACGACGGGGGCGGGGTGCTGGCTGGCCTTCACACGGTTCGCGAAGTACACGATGGGCACGTCGAGGAAGCTGATCAGCCCGACCACGGCACTCAGCTGGGCGCGGCGCTCGCGATCGCTCACGCTGCGCCGCAGGATCAGATAGGCCAGGTACAGCAACCACAGGATGAAGCTCGTGGTCAGCCGCAGGTCCCAGGTCCAGTAGATCCCCCAGATCGGCTTGGCCCACAGGGGGCCGGTGATCAGGACCAGCGTGATGAAGATCACCCCGACCTCGGCGCTGGAGGCCGCGACGCGATCGAACTTCAGATCGCGCGTCATCAGGTAGCGCAGGCCGTTGTAGCCGGTCACGCCGAAGGCCAGGAAGGCGACCCAGGCCACGGGGACGTGCACGTAGAAGATCTTCTGCACGAATCCCTGAGCGGCTTCGCGCGGGATGGTCATGAGCATCCAGCACAGGGCCAGCATTCCCACTGCGCTGAGACCGAGCAGGATGCGATTCGTGGTGGACATGGCGTCTATTCCTCGAGGACGGAACCGAAGAGCAGGAATCCGGCGGTCAGGAAGATCACGTCGAAGACGGCGGCCAGCTGCACCCAGTCGCCCAGGCCCTCGTCGGGGCCGGGGGTGAAGATGATGGCCGTTCCCTCGACCGCGCCGAGCAACAGGGGGGTCAGAACCGGCAACAGGAGCACGGGCAGCATCACCTCGCGCAGGCGGGTCTTCTGGCCGATCACGGCGAAGACGGTGCCCACGGCCAGGAAGCCGAGCGTGCCCAGGGCCAGCAGTAGGAAGAACATACCCGTCAGATGCCGTCCGTCGAGATCGAAGAAGAAGATCGCGAAGACGAGCACGACGAGTTCGCCCACGGCCATGAAGACCAGGTTCGACAGGATCTTGCCCAGGTACAGCGCGCCGCGGTCGGCGGGGCTGGTCACGACGCCGCTGATCTGGTCGTCCTGGCCGTCGCGGCCGGCGCTGCGGTTCAGGCCGAGGATTCCAGCGAAGAAGAACGCGGTCCACAGGGTTCCCGGGACCACGTCCTCGCGGGCATGCCGCGCGGGGTCGAAGGCGAAGACGAAGACCACCACGGTCAGCAGGCCGAACATGACGATGGTGGTGAAGATGTCCTTGCGGCGCCACTCGGCGCGGACGTCGCGCGCGAGCACGGCCGCCACCACGCCCCAGAACGATCCCATCAGGCCTTCCCCTGCGCGGCGACGGCGGCGCGTTCGGCGGCCACCTCGGTGAGGTGCGCGGCCCAACCCCTCTCGTCGTAGGTCTGCGCGGGCAGTTCTTCGACCTTGCGGCCGAGGTGCAGGACGAGCACGCGGTCGGCCCACTGCAACACGTAGTCGAGCTGGTGGGTGGCCAGCAGCATGGCCGCACCGCGTTCCTTCTCGGCGCTCAGGCGGGCGGCCAGGTCGCGGCAGCCGGGTGCGTCGAGTCCGGTGAAGGGCTCGTCGAGGACCAGGAGCTCCGGGTCGTGCAGGAGCGCGCGGGCCAGGCTGAGCCGCTGGCGCATACCGCGGCTGAAGCTCTCGACTCGATCGTGGGCCCGCTCGCTCAGGCCGACCTCATCGAGGCGCTGGTGCGCGCGGGCGGCCGGGTCGGGCACACCGAAGAGGGCGGCGTAGTAACGCAGGTTCTCCTCGGCGGTCAGGGCGTCGTCGAGCATGGTGTGGTGGGCCACGTAGCCCATGCCGCCGCGCACGGCCGCGGCCTTCTTCGTGGGGTCCAGACCGTTGATGGTCAGACTCCCCTCCGAAGGCCGGGCCAGCGTGGCCAGGAGGGAGAGCAGGGTGCTCTTCCCGGCGCCGTTGGCCCCGAGCAGGGCCACGGCCTCGCCGCTGTGGAGGGTGAGGTCGACGTCCCGGAGCGCCCAGAACCGACCGTAACGCCGGGACACGCCCTGGGCTTCGACCACGACCTCCACGTCAGTTGGAGTGGGCTGCGGTCGAGGTACGGTGCGCGGCGTCCTTTGCACTGCCGTTGCGCGCGGCGGCGCTCTTCCTGCCGAGCAGCTGGTCCCGTTCCGTCTCGAACTCCTCGCGGCTCAGCTCGCCGGCGACGTAGCGATCGGCGAGGCGCGAGAGGGCCAGGCGCTGCGAATCGACGCCCCCGCGACCGGGACCGGTCGCGGCCGGACGGCGCGACGCACCGAACAGCAGACCGAAGAGCAGCAGCGCGCCGATCAGGGCCATCAGGACGATGCGCTGGTCGGCGAAGCGGTGCGGACGAACCTCGACGCGTGCGACCTGCTGCTGCATGCCGTCGTGATCGTGCG
>CAZQHE010000126.1:0-7749 GCA_964593155.1 uncultured bacterium | reverse complement strand
GATCGCCCTGGGCCATGGCCGTTCCTCCGGCCAGACGCACGGTCCATTCGGTGCCGGACTCGACGGGTAGGCCCGTGTACGCCGCGAAGCCCTCCATGGGCGACTCGCCCGGGATCATCGAGTCGAGCTGGACCTGCACGTCGGGCGGGGCCACGAGTACGCGGCGATCGCGGGCGCCGTACACGTAGGAGTTGGTCCAGTCGGTGCCGTTCGGGTCGTACTCGATGGCGTAGCTCACGAACATGCGCGAGGTTCCGGGACGCAGCGCCCGCTCGACGGCACGCACGTTCTCGACGTCGGTCGTGATCACGGGCAGCGTGATGGGGAACTCGCCGGATCCCACCGAGGCCTGCGGGTCGCCGTGGGTGGGGTTCTCGAAGGCGAAGCGCATGGGCAGCACGTCGGCGGCGATGGTCATCGGTGGATCGGAGGCGTTCTCGAACTCGAAGAGTTCGGTCACGAGCATGTGGTTCGCGTCGCGCCGGAAGATCACGTGGTGGCGCGCCATGTCGACCCCGACGAGGTCGCGGGTGACCTCGTAGACCTCGAGCTGCACGGGCTCGTCGATCGACTCGAGGCTCTGCGAGAAGGTCACGTCACCGCGCACGACCCGCAGCAGGAGGTGGGCCTCGGACTCGGGCACGCCGGCGATCTCGAAGGACCCGGTCACGCCCTCCACCGTCGCGACGGGCTCCATGCCCTGGGCGACGTCGATCACTTCGATGCGATCGGCAGTCCCGGGCCCGCCGGCGGTTCCGTTCAGGAGTTCCCCGCGCAGGGTGGCCGCCTCGGCCGCGGTGCCGGCGAGGAGGAGCAGCGCGAGGAGGGTTGCGATGCGGGCGTTCACGATCCCACCGCCGATCCGCAGGAGGGGCAGAAGGCCGCGCGTGGCGGCAACGACGCACCACACGCGGAGCAGAAAGCGGTCGCGGGAGCCGTGGCCGGTTCGGCCTCGCGCGGAGCGCTCGTGGTCTCGCTGCTCTCGATCACCTCGAGCTGCTCCATCACCTTGAGGGTCTGGCGCTTGAGGTTGTCGCGCAGGGACAGGTAGTCGTCCTCGGCCAGCTTACCCATCGCGAACTCGAAGTCCAGATCGGCGATGTTGCCCACCAGCACTTCCTTGCGCGTCTCCAGACGGCCGACGGGAGTGTCCTCTGCACTGAAGACCCACTGTTCGGTCTCGCTGGTGCGAAGGGCCGGCCAGAGGACGATCAGGGCGATCAACAGAGCGGATCCGAGCAGGACGAATTCCAGCATCACCGGACCTCCATCAATTCACGCTCGGGGTCTCCGACCGTCTCGCGTCGCCGTGACTTCAGACCCGGGAGCAGGCACACCGCCGTGCCGAGGATCAGAACCAGTGTGCCGATCCACACCCATTGGACGAGCGGGTTCACGTAGGCCTGGATCACGGCCTTGGTCTGGTCCTCGTTGAGCCCGGCGTAGACCAGGTACAGATCCTCGCGGAGTTGCCTCGCGACGGCGACCTCGGTCGACGGCTGTTCGCTGGCGAAGTAGAAGCGCTTCTCGGGCTGCAGGCGGAAGACCTCCTCGCCACCCCGCGACACCGCGACCTCGAGCTGGCCCGACCAGTAGTTCGCGTTCTCGCGCTGCGTGATCTCGTCGACGCGTAGCTCGTACTGGCCGACTCGCATCTCCTCGCCCACCCCGATCACACCACGGGTCTCGCGCGTGAAGGCCTGCCCGGTGAAACCGAGGAAGAGCAGCACCATGCCGAAGTGGACGATGTAACCGCCGTAGCGCCGGTTGTTGCGGCGCGTCAGGTTCAGCATGGCGGTCACGTAGTTCTCGCCGTGTTTGCGGATGCGCGCGGCGGTTCCCTTGTGGAACTCCTGGACGATCGTCAGCGTCACGAACACGCAGAGCACCAGGCTGATGAGGGCCCAGTGGTTGGGAGCCTTGTCGAACATCGCCTGGCTGCCGACGAAGAACAGTGGGGCCGACACGATCGACACCGCGACCGGCATGGTGAAGTTCTTTCGCAGGCTGCTCTTGCTCGTCTTGCGGTAGGCCAGCAGCGGTCCGGCGCCGGTGAGGAACAGCAGCGCGAGGCCCAGCGGGATCTCGATGCGGTTGAAGTAGGCCTGACCCACCGACACGTTCCGGCCGGTGATCAGCTCGCTGAAGATCGGGAAGACCGTGCCGAAGAGCACGCTCAGCGCCGCCGCCAGCAGGAGCAGGTTGTTGAAGAGGAAGCCGCTCTCGCGCGAGAGCATGCTGTCCAGGCGGTTCTCGCTGCGCAGGTGGGGCAGGCGCCAGATGATCAGGCCCGCGGTGCCCACGGTCGAGAGGATCAGGAAGATCCCGAAGTCCAGGCCGATGTTGCTCTGCGCGAAGCTGTGCACGCTGCTCACCACGCCGCTACGGGTGAGGAAGGTGCCGAGGATGCTGAGCAGGTAGGTCAGCGAGATCAGCGACACGTTCCACACCTTCAGCATCCCGCGCTTCTCCTGCACGATCACCGAGTGCAGGAAGGCGGTGCCGGTCAGCCACGGGATCAGCGACGCGTTCTCGACCGGATCCCACGCCCAGTAGCCGCCCCAGCCGAGCTCCATGTAGGCCCACTTGCCGCCGAGCAGGATGCCGACGCCCAGGAAGATCCACGAGACCAGCGTGAAGCGGCGCACCGTCGACACCCAGGCGCTGCCGAGCTGGCGTGTCCACAGGGCGGCGATGCAGAACGCGAAGGGAACGACGAAACCGATGTAACCGACGTAGAGGATCGGCGGGTGGATCACCATGGCCCAGTGCTGCAGCAGCGGGTTGAGGCCCCGACCGTCCGCGGGCTGCCACGGGACTTCCTGTCCGCTCTGGGTGATCCCCGTGAGCATCTCGAAGGGGTTCGCCCGGAAGTTGTTCAGGAACAGGAAGAAGGCGGTCGTGCCCATCATGACCGCGATCGCGTAGGGCATCAGTCGGTTGTGTTGCTTGCGCTGCGTGAACACGGCCGCCGACGCGAAGCCGACGAGGACCAGTGTCCACAGGAGCAACGAACCGTTCTGACCGGCCCAAAGGGCGCCGATCTTGTAGTGCAGCGGCATGGCCGCGTTCGAGTGCCCGGCAACGTAGTTGATCCCGAAGTTGTCGTTCAGGATGAGTCCCCAGGTCGCCAGGGTCGCCACCAACACGAGAAAGGTGACGCCGTGCACGCTGCGCTCACCCACGGCGAGCAGCCGGGTGTCGAGCCGATGGGCTCCGAGCAGCGAAGCGGCGATGGAGAAGAATGCCAGGACGAAGGCGACGATCAGGGCAAAGTTGCCGATGTCGGCGAGCAGCACGGCTGGTCTCCGTCAGGAAGAGGACAGGGGGACTGTCGGGCGCGGGCAGGGGGCCGGGGTGCTGCCGCGCGATGATGTGTCGGTCGTGGTCAGGCCGTGGGCTGGTCCATCGGGACCGATTCCGGGTGTTCCTCGGACTCGGCCTCGTACTCCTTCTCGTACTTGGATGCGCACTTGGCCTGGATCCGCTGACCCGTGAAGACTCCGTCCTCGCCGAGATGTCCGTCGACGACCGCCTCGACGCCCGCCTTGAAGGTGTCGGGCACGGGGTCCATGCCGACGTAGCGGACCGAGTAGCGCACGCCCTCGTACTCGAGGTCGAAGTTGAGGATGTCACCGTCCTGCTGGATGGTCCCGGCGACCACGTTGCCGGCCAGCTTGATGCGGTGGTCCTTCAGCTCGCCCTGACGCTCGGCGACCTCGTCGCAGGTCAGGTAGTAGGCCTTGCCTTCCTCGAAGCCGAGGAACGAAAGGTAGGCCACCAGGCCGACGATGACGGTGATTCCGATGACGACGCGGGCTTGCATGCGGGGTCCTCCGGGCGGGGGATGTCACCGGGTCTGTGTGAGCCCGACAACGCTGGAATATATAGATCTAGCGGACGCAGGCATCCAATCCCGGAATCCGTGACGTCACGAATTCATGATGCGCGAACACCAGAAATCCAGATCCTCCGAAATCAGATAGCGTGCCGGTTGTGATCCGCCGTCGCGGGCGGGTAAAATCGTCCGTGGCCGTCCTCCGGGCCCAACCTCTTCGACCCGCACCCGTGCAGGCCCATGTTCCCGCGACGGATCCACGACCTCGCCATGGTACTCCGACGGCCGTCTCCGGTTCTCCTCGGGACGGTCCTGATCACAGTTTTCGGGGTCGTCGCCCCTTCCGGAGCCGCCCCGGCCGACGAGGGCCCGGTCCACCGGCTCGAGATCACCCCGGGCGAGGACGGCCCGCGGAGGGCGATCCGGGTCGGCGACTGGCGGATCCAGGGCCCGGCGCCCTCCACGCCGTCGACGCGGCGAACGCTCGACCCGGACTCCCTGGCCGTCTCGGGGCGCGTCGTGTTCGGAGATCGTCTCTTCGACCGCAACGGGTACACCGGGGGAACGGTCGACCTTCCGGTCCGCAGAGCAACAATCAAGATGCATACCATTGGCGGCGGCACGGTGATCGCCGAGGCACGGACGGAGGAGGACGGCTCGTTCGAGCTGCGGGCCGAGGCGGTGTCGGGCTCGCTCGGCGTCGTGCTGTCCACGGAGGCCCGCACGAGCGCCGGCGGCATCCTCCGGGTGGTCGACGCACAGGGCATGCTCCACGGCACGGAGCTGGGGCGTTTCGAGGGCGGGCCCGGCCTCGAGGTGGACTTCGGCGAGCGCCGTGTCCCCGATCTCGCGGCCGCGGCACCGGCCGGAGCCGTGCACGTCCTGGACCTCTCGCTCTCGGCGGTCGATCTGGTCGAAACCACGCTGGATGGCTGGCCCCGCCCGATCCCGGCGGCGCGCTACGATCCCGGTGCCGAGGCCGATGCCCGGACCGGCGCCGCCGGACCGGATGTCGTCGTCGCGTCGCCGGCGTCGGGAAACGGCGACGCCTGGTCGGACGGGATGGTGCTGGCGGCGTGGGGCGAGCGGTTGCTGCTGGATCTCGGAACGGGACCGGCGGGGGACCTGTTCTTCGCCGAGGGCCTGGCCGCGCCGCCGGAGGCCTTCGTCCGCGCCGCCAGCTGGGCCTTCGCCGGTGCGGTCCGGGATCGGCGGAGCGAGCAGCGCGTCGACGCGGCCGGAGCGCCGCTCGCGGGATCGCCTCCCGTGCTCGTGGATCTGCCCACGGCCCCGCCGCCCGGATTCCCCGTACCCGCCGACGCGGTCCTCGATCTCGAGGCAGCCACCCTGGGACCGGCACCGCGGCCGGTGCTGCCCCGCGGCCAGGCCTCGGCGCCGGCGCTGGCCGCCCAGCTGTGGGAGACCATCGACGGTGTCGGCGACGATCCGGTGGACGGCAGCCGGGCGGACCATCTGCAGATCCTCGGCCTGGTGGCCGGTCCGGCGGCCGTGTTCGAGGACTTCCACGACGCCTGGCTGGCCACCTTCGACGATCCGGCCTGGACCGCCTTCGTCATTGCCCAGGCGGGGTGCGCGCTGGAGATCGACGCCTTCGAGCCGGACGACCCGCCGGGTCCACCGCCGACGGCAACGGTCTGGACGCAACCGCCGCTGGATCCCGCCGGCGGGGTCGTGGTCAACGAGGTCCACCTGGGCGCTCGCGACGGCGTCGAGCTGTTCAACGCCGGGGTCGTCGCCGTGGACCTGTCCGGGTGGTCGGTCCGTGCCTCGCGCGCGGGCTTCTCGGATCTTCCGGAGCGGACGGTCGTCCTCCCGGCCGGTGCCACGATCGGCCCCGGGCGTGCGGTGGTCCTGCTCGAGGGCACGAACGCGGACGAGCGCTCGCCCGTGGATCTCCCGGCTCCCGACTGGAACGTTCCCTGGGCGGCCGACGCCGACGGCGCGGTGATCCTGCGCGACGCCGGTGGGGTGGTGGTCGACTTCGTGCGCTGGGCCGGTCGGGGTGGGGACGCCCCGCCGACCGAGCCCGTGCCCCCGGGGACGGGCTTCGGCGGTGTCCTCGTCGCGCCGAGCGACGAGCGCTTCGCCCTGGGGCGTGACTCCTCTGGTTCCGACACCGACGCCGCTGCGGATTTCTCGCCGCGGATGCCGACCCCGGGCTGGCCGAACGTGGCGGACGTCCGCGCGCACACGCTCCGACCGCGCGGCGACGTCGATCGCTTCACGGTGACTGCGACGGGTCCGGTCGAGGTGCACGCCCGCCGCACGCGCGACACCGGGCGCCCGCGGCTGGGGGCCGACGCCGCGACGAGTGCGACGACGCAACCGGGCATCGGAGCCGACGGGGCGGGAGCGCTGCTGGCCCTGCGGCAGTCGTCGGCAGTGCAACTGCGAACCGTGGACGTGTCTCCGGTGACCTCGAGCGGTCTGCAGGTCTTCGCATGGGAGCCGGTCGCGCCCCTCGGCCTGTTCGGGGTCGAGGACCTGCGGGCCACGGCGGCCGGCACGGGCCTGCTCGCCGACAGTGTCCGGATCCGCTGGACCGTCCCGGTTCCCACCGACTCGTTGCGGATCCTCGAGGACGGCACGCCGATCGCGACCCTGGCCGGAGACGCCACGTCCCTCGATCTCTTCCGACCCCTCGGGCGCTACCGGTACACCGTCGAGCCGAGGGTCTCCGGGGTCGGTGGCACTCCCCGGACCACGGGTGTCCACGTGGGGCCGGTGTCCTGCGACATCCGCGACGACTTCCCCATGACCGGCGTCCAGTTCGAGGAGCCGGTCGACGAGTTCTTCGTCGACGTCGACGTCCCCTTCGCGAGCGAGGGGAGCGTCCTCTGGGACCGGCCCGTCGCACAGGCCTCCTACGCGGACGCGGACACGGCGACGGCCACGCTCCGGTGGGTGACGGTTCCGACCACCGGGTCGTCGATCACGCTCGAACACGCGGTGCACCTCGCCGGCGACGGCGATCGCGCACGACTGTTGATCACCCGCGACGACGGGTGGAGCTGGGAGGAACTCGCCCGTTGGGACGGCACCGAGCACGACGGAAGCGGGGACGATCCCGCCGACTGGACCGACGGCGTGCTGCAACCCGGTGACCTCCTGGCCGACCGGATCGATCTGACGCCCTTCGCGGGCGAACGGGTCCGGTTCCGTCTGCAGCGGAGCAGTGACGACAGCGGGACCTCGCTCGGCTGGTCGATCGACGCGATCACCCTGGAGATCGGCAGGGTCGAGGGCGAGGTGTACGTGGCCGTCGACGGTAGCGACGACCTCGGCTGCGGGGTTCCGGAACGTCCCTGGGCCACGATCGAGCCTGCTCTGGACGCGGTGACGCCGGGTGGGACGATCGTCCTCGGAGCCGGCGAGTTCGACTTCGCGACGGGTGCGTCCGGCGCGGTGGTCGACCTTCCCGCCGGTGTGGGCCTGCGGGGTGCCGGGCCGGACGCGAGCCGGCTGGTGGTCGACCCGGACGCGGTGGCCGTCCGTGTCGCCGGTCCCGGTCCGCCCACACGCGTTGCCGGTCTGCGCATCGAGGGCGGGCGTGCGGGGCTCGAGTTCACGGACGTCGAGGCCGTGCTCGACTCGCTGCAGGTCGATCGAGCCGATACGGCGATCGTGGTCCGTGGGGCGCCCGCCCGGCTGGACGGCGTGGTGCTGTCGCGCGGTGCGGTGGGTCTCCACGCGGCGGACACGATCCTCGAGCTGCGGCGGTCCACGCTGGCCGACCTCGGAACGGGCGTGATCACCGCGAGCGGCGTCGATTCGGTGGTTGCCGAGCGCGTGTCGATCGCGCGGTGCGACGTGGCCGCGCTGCGGGCGGAAGGCCCCGCTCCCGTCGTCCGCTTTGCCTGCGGGGCGCTCTCCGACGTCGGGCAGGGTTT
>CAZQHE010000125.1:0-12372 GCA_964593155.1 uncultured bacterium | reverse complement strand
GCGGGGCGAGCCGATGGGCCCGCCCCGCTGGGGAATGCACAATCTCGGAGGCACATCAAAAGTAATAATACACGGAGATCTGGGGGAGCGGATACACCGCCCCATCATCCCCAAGATACGTGAACCCGATGTCCGCCTTCACCGACAACCGCGGCTGCAACAAGCGCTCGAAGCCCACGTTCAGCGACACGTTCACGTTCGTGTCGTCGGCGTCGTGATCGCTGTAGGCACCGATGCCCGGTCCGAGGAACACGCGCGTCCGGCCACTCTGACGCAGCACGTAGTGCGCCTCGGCGCCCAGGTTCCAGTCGAGCTCGTCGCTCTGGCCCCACGCACCGCCGGCCACACTCATCATCGTCTGGGGGAAGGCGGGCCAGCGCAGGGCCAGGCCGGTGCCCGACGTGTAGCCGACCGCGAGCCCCAGAGCGGCGACGTGAGGATCGTAGTCCTGGTTCCAGTGACCCTGCTCGTCGATCTGGGCGCCGGCGGGACGGGACAGCAGCAGGATCGAGAGAACGGCGACGAGGATGCGGAGCAACGGAGGACCTCCCGGCAGGGCACGATCGGGTGGCGGGTGTGGACCGCGCGACGGGCGGCAGCTTAGGGTGTGGTCTCCGCGCTGTCGAGCATCGCGGCGTAGCGCGCACCGAGGCGGCGCACGTGCAGGACGATCGAGTCGAGTTCGGCCGCCGACAATCCCGACACGGGCATCATCCGACCCTTGCCGCGGGTGATGATGCGCTCGATGTCGGCATCGGAGGCAAGTCGCTGGAACTCGGGGTCGCGAATGCTCACCGTCTTGTCGGCCTGTTCGCTCGCGGTGATCGAACTGCCGTCCACCTCGTGGCAGCGGGCGCACCGGGCCAGGTAGCGTCCCTCGGCGGTGGGCGGGTACTCCTTCCCGCAGCCGGCGAGCAGCAGAAGGACCCCCAACACCAACCGGGGCATCAGTCCTCGTCTCCGTCGGCCGGCGTGGCGTCACCCGCGGGGTGGCGGATCTGGATCATGTTGCTCACCCCGGCGAACTGTCGCGTCCCTCCCACTACGACCACGCGGTCGTCGGCCTCGACCACGCCGAGCTCGGTGAGCAGACGGTCGCCCTCGCGCAGCATGTCGTCGGTGGCGGCGTAGTAGTCCACGTGCAGCGGAACGATCCCGTGCTCGAGCGTCATGCGCCGACACACGATCTCGTCGGGACACAGGGCGTAGATCGGGCGGCGCGGTCGTAGCTTGCTCATCAGCCGCGCAGTGGTGCCCGACAGGGTGTAGACCACGATCGAGTCGGCATCGATCCTCCGCGCGATACGCGTGGCGGCCACGGCGACCTCGCGGCGCTCGACCTCGAAGGCCTCCAGTTCCTCCTCGGACACGCCCGTCGATCCGTAGAACTGCGATGCCTCGGCCTCACGCGCGATCCGATCCATCATCTGTACGGCGTACAGGGGGTAGCGGCCGACGGCGGTCTCGCCCGACAGCATCACGGCGTCGGTGCCGTCGAAGATCGCGTTGGCCACGTCGCTCGCCTCGGCGCGGGTCGGGCGCGGGTTCTCCATCATCGACTCGAGCATCTGCGTGGCGGTGATCACGGGCAGTCCGCGCGCGTTGGCCCGGGCGATGATCCGCTTCTGCAACCGGGGCACGCGCTCGGGGGGAACCTCCACGCCGAGATCACCGCGCGCGACCATGACGGCGTCGGTGGCCTCGAGGATCTCCTCGAGGGCATCGATCGCCTGGGGCTTTTCGATCTTGGCCACGATCGGCACGATCGATCCCCGCTGGTGCAGTTCGCGCCGCAGGGCGTGGACGTCGTCGGCACGGCGGACGAAGCTCAGGGCGACGAAGTCGATGCCCAGCGGCAAGGCGGTGTCGAGGTCGGCGAGGTCCTTCGGGCCGAAGGCCGGCGTCGACAGCGGCCGGCCGGGCACGTTGATGCCCTTGTTCGCCCGCACGGCTCCGCCGACGATCACCCGGCATCGGATGGAGTGGGGCGGATCGGCGGTGAGGACCTCGAGCTCGACGAGACCGTCGTCGATCAGGATCACGTCGCCGGCGCCGACGTCGTTCGGGAGGTCGGCGTAGGTGCAGGACAGACGCTCTGCCGTACCGATGAAGTCCCCCGGCGCGATCTCCACCTCGGAGCCGCCGGTCAGTTCGACGCCCTCGGGCGGCTCCACCCGGCCGATGCGGATCTTCGGTCCGCGCAGGTCGAGCAGCACGGCGACGGTCCGGTCGAGGTCGGCGGCGATCTCGCGGATCCGCGGGACCATCGCTTCGAAGTAGGCGGCGTCGGCGTGGCTGGCGTTGAGACGGACGACGTCGACACCGGCCTCGATCAACGGGCGCAGTTGCCCCGGCTCGGACGAGGCGGGGCCGACGGTGGCGACGATGCGGGTGCGGCGGAGCGTGGAACGCACGGGACCTCCGATCGGCCGGCGACGGGGCCGGCCGGTCAGTAGCGCGGGACCTCGGGATCGATCAGCGCGGACCAGCGGTCGATCCCGCCGTCGACGTTGCGCGGACCGTGGAAACCCTGCGAGCGCAGGTAGCGCACGGCCTGCCAGCTGCGTCCTCCGTGATGACACAGGACCGCGTACTCGCGGTCGCGGTCGAGTTGGTCCATCCGGACCGGGAGCAGGTGCAGCGGAATGTGGAGCACGTCGCCGTCGAGCGCGGCGATCTGCAGCTCCTGGGGCAACCGGACGTCGAGGACCACGGGGCCTTCACCTTCGCGGCGACGGCGGGCGAGTTCTTCGACGCTGATGTCCTCTGGCAGCGGGTCCACGGAACGCTCCTCGGCGGGTTCGGGATCGGCGCAGGAGGGACGGTGGCCCCGCGGAGCGAGGCGTCGGCCGATACGCTAAGCGAGCCGGCGGACGGTCACCAGGGAACGGCCTCACCGTCGCGGAAGAATCCCCCGTGGGGACCGTCGGCCGGCAGCGTCGCCAGCCAGACGATGCCCCCCGCCCCTTCGTCGACCGAGCGGGGCGCGCCGCCGCCCCCCATCCGCGTGCGGACCCAACCGGGGCAGGCGGCGTTGATCTTCACGTCGCCCTCGACCAGGGCGGCGCTGCACACCGTGAGCGCATTGAGGGCTGCCTTGGTGACGGCATAGGTGGCGTGGCCGGTCATCATGCTGCCCTCGCCGAACGAACCACCGCCGCTCGAGACGTTGACCACGCGACCGTGCCCCCGCTCGACCATGCCCGGCAACAGGCCTTCGAGGAGCATCCACGGCCCGCGCACGTTGACCCGCCAGCTCAGGTCCATGTCGTCGGGGTCGGCGTTCAGGGCGTCACCCGGACAGAGGACACCGGCGTTGTTGACCAGCACGTCGACGGGACCCGAGGACAGGGCGTCGAGCGCGCGCCGGATCGACGCGGGATCGGCCACGTCGAGTTCGAGCAACTCGTGACCGTCACCGTGCAGTGACGTGAGGGTCGGTTCGCCGGCGGCGCGATCACGGACCGCGACGATCACGCGCAGGCCCCGCTCGCTCAGCAGCTGGGCGGTGCGGGCCCCGATTCCACGGTTGGCTCCGGTGACGAGTGCGGTCTTCGCCATGAGACGACCTCCGAGATCCGGGGAACGGAAGCGGAACGGGCGCCCCGTCCGGGACGCCCGTTCGCGGTCACCGCGTCAGGCAGTCTGCATCACGAGCAGCCGCTCGTCGACCCGCAGTTCGCGCAGCGGTAGCAGCTTCCGTTGGGCACCATGACCGAGCCGCACTCGGCGCAGGGCGGCGCGTCGCTCGCCGTGCTCTCCTGCTGCGAATCGGCCACGGCCGCGGCTCCGACACTGCGTCCGTTGGACTGCTCGGCCGGGGTCTCGGTCTTCTCGAGTTCCGGCAGCGAATCCCCCGCCGCGCTCCCGAGCTCGTCCTCGGCGATGTCGGCGTTGGCCGGTCGGTGACCGAGGAACTTGATCCCGAGCCAGCGGAAGATGTAGTCGGTGATGCTCTTGGCCATGGGGATCTGCTGGTTCCGCGTGAACCCGCTGGGCTCGAAGCGGCTGTTGCTGAACTTCGTGCACAGGACCTCGAGGGGCACCCCGTACTGCAGCATGATCGACACCGCGGTGGCGAAGCTGTCCATGAGCCCGCTGATGACCGAGCCCTCCTTCGCCATGCGCACGAAGAGCTCACCCGGCGACCCGTCCTCGAACAGGCCCACGGTGAGATAGCCCTCGTGGCCCTGGATCGAGAACTTGTGCGTGATCGCCGTGCGCTCGTCGGGCAGACGGCGCCGCTGCGGCCCGACCAGCTCCTGCGCGGCGGCGATGGCCTCCTTGCGGACGGCGTCGTCGCTCTTGCTGCGACCGGTGTTCATCGGCTGGGTCCGCTTGCTGCCGTCCCGGTAGACCGCGACCGCCTTCAACCCCAGCTTCCAGCTCTCGATGTAGGCGTTCTCGATGTCCTCGACGGTGGCCTCCTCGGGCAGGTTCACGGTCTTGGAGATCGCGCCCGACAGGAAGGGCTGCACCGCGCCCATCATGCGCACGTGACCCATGGGCTCGATCGTCCGCTCGCCCTTCTGCGGCTTGAAGGCGCAGTCGAAGACCGGCAGGTGGTCGTCGAGCAAGTGCGGCGCACCCTCGATGGTCTCCTCGTCGTCGACGTAGGCGACGATCTCGTCGATCTGCGACTCCGAGTAGCCCAGACGGCGCAGGGCCTCGGGCACGGTGCGGTTGACGATCTTCAGGAAGCCGCCACCGACGAGCTTCTTGTACTTGATGAGCGCGATGTCCGGCTCGATGCCGGTGGTGTCGCAGTCCATCATGAACGCGATGGTACCGGTGGGCGCGAGCACGGTGACCTGGCTGTTCCGGTAACCGTGGTCACGACCCAGGTCGAGGGCCTCGTCCCAGCTCGTCGCCGCGGCCTCGTACAGCTCGGCCGGCACGCGCTGGCGGTTGACCTTCGACACCGCCGAGCGGTGCTTGGCGATCACGTCGAGCATCGAGCTCTCGTTCTCGGAATACCCGGCGAAGGGACCGGTGCTCTCGGCGATCTCGGCCGAGCGGCGGTAGGCCTGCCCGCACATGAGCGCGGTGACGGCCGCCGCGAAATCGCGGCCCTCGTCGCTGTCGTAGGCGAGCCCGCGGCTCATCAGCAGCGCGCCGAGGTTCGCGTAGCCCAGACCCAGCGGGCGGAAGCGGTAGCTGTTCTCGGCGATGCGATCACGTGGGTAGCTGGCGTTGTCGACGATGATCTCCATTCCGAGGATGGTGACGTCGACGGCGTGGCGGAAGGCCTCGACGTCGAAGGTCAGGTCCTCGTCACGGAACTTCAGCAGGTTCAGCGAGGCCAGGTTGCAGGCCGTGTCGTTGAGGAACATGTACTCGCTGCAGGGATTGCTCGCGTAGATGCGGTCGGTGCCCTTGCAGGTGTGCCAGTCGTTGATCGTGGTGTCGTACTGCATGCCGGGATCGCCGCAGTGCCAGGCGCTCTCGCTGATGCTGCGCATCAGGTCGCGGGCCCGGTGCGTCCCGATCACACGACCGTCGACACGTGCCTTCGTGGTCCACTCGCCGTCCTCGAGGACGGCCCGCATGAAGTCGTCGGTGACCCGCACCGAGTTGTTGCTGTTCTGGAAGAACACCGAGTTGTACGCCTCACCACGGAAACTGCCGTCGTAGCCGGCATCGATGAGCGCCCAGGCCTTCTTCTCCTCGTTGACCTTGCACTCGATGAACTCCTCGATGTCGGGGTGGTCGACGTCGAGGATCACCATCTTCGCCGCGCGGCGGGTCTTGCCGCCGCTCTTGATCACGCCGGCGAAGGCGTCGAAGCCCTTCATGAAGCTGACCGGGCCACTGGCCACGCCACCGCCGTGGAGCTCCTCCTGGCTCCCGCGCAGGGCGGAGAAGTTCGTGCCGGTGCCCGAGCCGAACTTGAAGAGCATGCCCTCGGTCTTGGCCAGATCCATGATCGAGCCCATGGAGTCGTCGACCGAGTTGATGAAACAGGCCGAGCACTGCGGCTTCTCCTCGACGCCCATGTTGAACCACACCGGCGAGTTGAAGCTCAGCTTCTGGTGGAGCAACAGGTGCATGAGCTCGTCGCGGAAGGCGTCGCGGTCGTCGTTGGTGGCGAAGTAGCCGTCCTTGGTCCCCCAGGCGGTGAGCGTGTCGACGATCCGCCCGATCAGCTGGCGGACACTGGTCTCGCGACCGGGCTGTCCCACGGCGCCGCGGAAGTACTTCGACACGACCACGTTCGTGGCGAGCTGGCTCCAGCTCGCGGGAACCTCGACGTCCTCCTGCTCGAAGAGGACCTCACCCTTGTCGTCGGCGATCGTGGCCGTGCGGAGTTCCCAGTCGACGGAGTCGAAGACCGACTCGCCGGGGCGCGTGAAGTGTCGGGCGACGCGGACGCCCTTCCGGCGGGTCGCGTCCTGGGCGACGGTGCGGGCGGAGTCCTTCTCCGTGTGCAGTTCGAGTTCGTCGGCCATGGTCGTTCGGCTCCTTCCGTCCATGGATACGGGGGGTCGGGACGGGCGCGGTGCTCGTGCGCACGCGCCCGACGATTCGTGGTTCTCGCTGTCGTCGGGGACGACGAATCCCCGGGGCGGACCTCTCCGTCCGCCGCGTCCGCCGGGCGTCCGATGCTCGACGTCGAAGGTGCGCTGCTGCGCGTCGGTGGCCGTGGCGTCGACCGGCTGCAGCACCGGGGCGCATCGCCGCAATTCGGTGTCCTGCAGGCGTTTGGGCCACCGTCTCCACAAGATCGGGTGGCGACGGCGGGAACCTACCACAAGCCGTGGGGGGCTCAATGGATTTTTCTCGGGTTCGTCCAACTTTCGTGTCAAGTGCCTGTGAGTGCTTCAGTTGGAGCGGGAGCTCGCCCGACGACCGACTCCGGCCCGGCGGGCGCCGGCGGGACACGGAGTGCATCCGGGACCCGGCGTGTACCTCCAGGTCCCTGTCGGGAAACGAGTTGACGCAGAGGTACCGCGAGCGCGGCTCAGAACTCGTGGCCGACGTCGAAGACGATCCGCGGCTCGCTGCCACGACCGCCGGCCCAGCCGAGCTGGACGGGCCCCAGCGCCGACTCCCAGATCACCTGCAACTGGATGCCGGGGCGGGGACGATGCTCGTCCAGTGACTCCCGCCCGTACCAGCCCATCGCGCCGGCGAGTTCGAACCGCACCTCGCGGTTCAGGAAGACGTCGAGACCCAGCCGGGACCACACCAGCCTCGGGGCGAGGATCTCGTCCGGGTCCTGACCCACCCAGCCCCGCGGCCCCCCGGCCCGCGGCAGGAGCTGCACCGGCAGATCGGGCGAAGACCACGCGGCGCCACCGGCCGAGGTGGCCCCGAAGTACCGTGTCGCGAACAGGCGATGCGTCCATCCGCCCTCGACCGACCAGGCGTTGCTCCGGCCCCCGAAGGTCTCCAGTCCCCACCGGCCCGTGACGGAGAAGCCGCGACCGGGCCAGGTGTTCAGCCCTCCGCCCGTCCAGGTCTCGATGCGCGCCCGGACGGCGCGCCACCGCAGTACCCCGTCGCCGACGGGCGCCCGTGACTCGAGGTGCCGGCGGCCGTCGTGGACCTCCACGCCGAAGCGCAGCGCGGGCTCGCCCACCTCGCGACCGACGATCACGTCGGCGTGGCCCCCGGTGCGCCGGAACGACCAGGCGTCCTCACCGCGGGGACCGTCCTCGATCTCGACGCGCTCGTTCACCCACGTTCCTCCCGCGCGGAACTCCACGTGGCGGGAGCCGCGGATCGGCACCGAGGTGTCCAGTGCCAGGCTCGCGCGCTCACCGCTCACCTGCCAGCTGAGCGTCCGCCCGCCCCCGGCTCCCAGGCGGTTGTCGAGCCGCAGCCGCAGCATGGCGGCCGGTCCGATGTCGTCGCGGTAGTTGGCCGCGAGCTCCAGCTCGGGCCGGTCGCGCTCGTCGACGTGGGCGACCGCCCGCATCGCGCCGTCGGGCCGGGGAATCGCCTCGACCCAGACGCTCTCGAAGATCGACTGACGGGCCAGGTCCGATGCGCGTGTCCACAGTTGCTCGGCCTGCACCGTGTCGCCCTCCGCGAGCCCGAAGCGCTTGCGGATCGACCAGCCGGAGAGACGGCGATTGCCACGCACGTCCACCGCCTCCACGCGCAGGGGACCGACCGCCACCGGTGCCGGCCCGGGCCGGAAGGCGGCCGGGCCACTCGCCTCGCCCACCGCCCGCAGGTCGTCACGCCGGGTCGAAGCCTGACGGTAGCCCTCGGCCACGATGTCCTCGGCGCCCCAGAAACTCATCGACGTGTAGTCGCGGAGGTCCAGGCGCAGGACCACGTCGTCCGGCCCGGCGTCGACGCTGTTCTCGGCCAGTTGCGCCAGGCTCGTGGAGCGGCTCAGCAGACCGAAGAGGTCGTCGGGAGGCGACTCCGGAGGCACGAAGGCGTTGCTGACGTCGACGACGATCGCCCGCTCGAAGCCCATCGACCGGGCCACTCCGAGGGGCAGGTTGTCGACGAAGCCACCGTCCACGAGATGACGCCCGCGGTACTCGACGGGAGCGAAGACCAGCGGCAGCCCGCCACTGGCGCGCACCATGCGGGCCACCGAGCCCTCGTCGAAGACCACGGCCTCGCCCGACATCAGGTCGGTGCTCACACAGCGGAAGGGGATCGGCAGGCAGTCGAGGTCGTTGCCCGCCCGGTAGGCCGCGTCGGCGGTGAGCCGGCCGATCAAGCCCTCCACCGCGTGTCCACGGCTCGCCCCCGGGGGCAGGCTCGGCGGCCACGTGTCCAGCCACAGACGCAGCTGCGCGCGCGGCAGGCTGCTCCAGCCGCCCTGGACCGGGTGGGGCGGTCCGTCGGAATCGAGGAGCGTCCGCAGCCAGTTCCGATCGACCACCAGGCTCTCGAGTCGGTCGGCGTCGAGCCCGCTCGCGTAGAGCGAACCGACCAGCGCCCCCATGCTCGTCCCCACGACGAGCGAGGGCGTCATGTCCAGTTCCTCGAGCACCCGGATCACGCCGATGTGGGCGAGTCCCTTCGCGCCGCCCCCGCCGAGGACCAGGGCGAAGCCCTCGCGCTCCTCCGAAGCGGGGGCGTCGGAAACGGTCCCGATGAGCAGGAAGAGGGTGATCAGCGCAGCGACACCGCCGCGACGTCGCATCATCCCTCGGCGGCGCGCTCGTGCAGGAGCTCGTTGAGCACACGACGGATCCGGGGCGCGTCGATCGCCTGGGGCCGGTCGTTCAGGTACCACCGCAGGTCGGTGATGGCCTCCGCCCGCCGCCCGGTCCGCCGGTAGAGCAGCCCGCGGTCGCGGCGCTCGGTGGCGGCATCGGGCTGCAGCAGGACGATCCGCTCGCTCGCGAGCACCGCCCGCACGTCGTCCTGCTTGCGCACGTAGATCCGCTTCAGGTTGAGCAGCATCCGCGTGAGGATCCGGCGGGGCGACACGGGATCGAGGTGCTCCTCGAGCAGCCGCGCCCGCGGCCCGAAGCGCTCGTGCAGCAGGCGCGACAGATCGTCGCGCGTGACCACGCTGCCGCCGTGGAAGGGATCGACGTAGGTGTCGCCCCAGTCGTCGGTCACCCGCACGACGAAGTGCCCGGGCAGACCGATGCCCTCCACGTGGAAGCCGCAGCGCTGGGCCACCTCGCGGTAGAGCACCGACAGCGTGATCGGAATCCCCGTGCGGCGGTCGAGGACCCGGTTCAGGTAGCTGTTCTCGGGATCGTCGAAGGCCTCGACGTTGCCGCGCAGGCCCATCTCGTCGAAGAGCACCCGGTTGATCACCCAAACCGCGTGGAAGAAGTCCTCGGCCCCGGCCAGGTGCTCCGAGCAGCGGCGGGCGATGGCCTCGACGCGCTGGATCTGCTCGTCCAGGACCAGGTCGGGGTACTCCTCCTGGGCGATCAGGAAGGCCCCCTCCAGGAGGTCGATGTGCTCGTCCTCGAGGGCGGCCAGGCGACCGAAGCGTTCGCGTGCGGCGGAAGAACTCATGGTCCTACGAGTCTACCGGGGTCACGCCGCCTTGGCCAGCCATCGCCTCCGATCGGTGGGTTCGACGCACGGTCCAGGTCTCCGAGGCGACCACGGCGGCCAGGATCAGGACCGCCCCCAGCGCCCCGAGCGGCGTGAGGATCTCCGCCAGCAACCACCACGCGAAGAAGGTGGCGAACACCGGCTCGAGCGAGAAGATCAGCGAGGCGCGCTGTGGCGTCGTCGCTCCCTGGAAGCGCGTCTGCAGCCAGAAGGTGCCCACCGTGGCCACGAGCGCACAGAAGGCGAGCGCGCGCAGCACCTCGGCCGAGAACTCGATCGCCACGTCCCCGCGGGCGCCCAGGACCACGGCACCGAGCAGTCCGATGCTGGCCACCTGCACGAAGGCGAGGCTGGTCGGATGGTGCTCGAAACGCAGCACCCGCTGCAACACGAGCAGATAGGTCGAGTAGCCGAGCGCACAGGCCAGCACCCAGAGGTCGCCGACGCCGAACCCGGCCCCGCTCGTCGCCCCGGCCCCGGTGAGCAGGTAGAGTCCGGCCGCGGCCACCACCGCCGCCACGAAGTCCACCACCGTGGGCCGCCCCGCCCGGAACAACGGCGCCATCAGCGGCACGAGGATCACCGCGGTGCCGGTGATGAACGCGGCGCGCCCCGCCGGAACCGTCTGCAGACCGATGGTCTGCGTCGCGTACGAGACCCATGCGATCAGCCCGAGCAGCAGTCCGGGCCGCACCGCCCGGCGCAGCCCCGCCCTCGCGCCGGGGTCGAGGACCACCAGCGGCAGGAACGCCACGGTCGCGAGCACGAAGCGCCACCCGATGAACTGGTGCGGTCCGACGTCGGCGAGCGCGCTGCGGATCAGGGGAAAGGTGACTCCCCAGAACACCGTGACCAGGACCAGTGCGAGATCGGCCCGGATGCGCGTGCCACGATTCAATCGGCGTCGCCGTCCGGCTCGACGGTCACGACGGCCTGATCGGGTTCGACGAGAGCGTCCTTGCCCGCGTGGACGGTGACGACCCGTCCGGCCACCTCGCTCGACAGGGCGATCTCCATCTTCATGGCTTCGATCCGCGCGACCACCTGACCGGCGGCGACGGTGTCGCCCTCGGCCACGGTGACCTCGAGCACCTTGCCGGGCATGGGGGTGCGGACCACCGGCGAGACGGCCGCGACCGCCTCGTCGACCTCGTCCTCCTCCACCCAGTGGAAGTGGGCGGACTGGCCCCGCAGCCCCAGGTGGAGTTCCCGGCCTCGCCGCACCCAGCGCAGGCGGTGCCGCCGGCCGTCGACGTCCAGCAGCAGGGTGTTCTCGTCGCGGGCGATCACCCGAACCGTCCGCGCCTCGCCTCCGTCGAACTCCACGCGCAACGTGTCGTCTGCCTCGCGGTGCACCTGACCGCGCCGGAGCCGGCCGTCGCGTTCCAGATCGATCTCCATCAGCGGTCCTCCCGGGATCCGGGGACGAGACGCAGCGGACCGAGGTCCTCCCAGGGTCCGGAGACGTCGGCAGCCCCCTCGCCGTCGGACCGGTGCGCTCGGCCGCCGCCGGGATCGAGTGCGAAGGTCGCCGCCGCGGCCAGCCAGAGGGCGTCGTCGGTGTCGATGCCCCCACCGCCGTCCGGCGACCAGTCGGCCAGGTGTTGCTCGAGGAATCCGGTGTGGACCTCGCCGGCCGCGAAGGCCTCGTGCTCGAGGATCGCCAGCAGGTGCGACAGGTTGGTCGTCGGACCGAGCACCGTGGTCTCGCGCAGGGCCTCGACGAGGCGACGGCGCGACTGCTCGCGATCGGCGCCCCAGGCGCACAGTTTCGCGATCATGGGATCGTAGTGCAGCGTGACCTCGCTGCCGGTGGTCACGCCGGTGTCCACGCGCACGCCCGGTCCGGCGGGCGGCTCGAAGAGGTGCAGGACCCCCGTCTGCGGCAGGAAGCCCTTCGACGGGTCTTCGGCGTAGAGACGCACCTCGATCGAATGGCCGTGCGCGCGGATCTCGTCCTGCGTCAGTGCCAGGCGCTCGCCGGCCGCCACGCGCAGCTGCGCCTCGACCAGGTCGACGCCGGTCACGTGCTCGGTCACCGGGTGCTCGACCTGCAGGCGCGTGTTCATCTCGAGGAAGAAGAAGTCGCCCGAGGCGTCGAGCAGCATCTCGACGGTCCCGGCGCCCACGTAGTCGACGGCGCGGGCGGCGCGGACCGCGGCGTCGTGCAGGCGGGCACGCAGATCGTCGGACAATCCGGGCGCGGGGGACTCCTCCACGACCTTCTGGTGGCGGCGCTGCACCGAGCAGTCGCGCTCGCCGAGGTGCAACACGTGGCCGTGGGTGTCGCCGAGGACCTGCACCTCGACGTGGCGGGGCTTCTGGAGCAGGCGCTCGAGATACACGGTGGCGTCGCCGAACGCGCTGGCGGCCTCACGC
>CAZQHE010000124.1:0-12605 GCA_964593155.1 uncultured bacterium | reverse complement strand
TCGCTCGGCGAACACAACCACATCGGTCACGTGGAGAACCTCTTCGAGCCCTCGGTCCGCGTGCCGCTGATCGTGTGCCCACCCGCCGGGCGCGACGAACCCCGCGGCGTGGTCCGCGACGACCTGGCCGCCGGGATCGACGTGCTCCCCACCATCCTCGACCTCGTCGGCATCGACATTCCCGATGCCGCCGAGGGGCTGAGCCTTCGCCAGCACACACCGGGCGATCGCACCGTGCTCGTGCAGACGAACACACCGCAGGCACCGTCGACGCGCTACGCGCATCGGGGCGTCGACTGGAAGCTGGTGTGGAACGTCGACCGCGAAACGGTCCGCTACTTCGACCTGGCCCGCGATCCGGGGGAACGCGACGACGTGGCGCCGCAGCACCCCGAGCTCGTGGACCGCCGGCGCAAGGCGCTCGAGGAGCGGGTGTTCGAACTGCTGTCGACGAACCGCAGGGCCGAGGCGTCGATCGATCCCGAGACCGAGGCCGCGCTGCGGGCGCTGGGATACATGAACTGAGGGGGTTGGCGGAGCGAGGGAGATCGGACCTTCGCGCGACACTCGTGAAGCGCGAGGTACGACAGTTCTTCCGTCAACGAGCGATCGGCGAAGCCGACGGATCGTTCGGAAGACCTGGGTCCGCGCATCATCCCGCCGGTCCGGGCTCCTGCAGATTCGTCGGTCGGCGGAGTCCGCGCCGAGGAACCGATCGACACCGTCGAGGTCGGCGTCCGGGACCTCGTGCGCTCGCTCGAGACACTCGAGAGCTGGGGCACACGGCCGCGGCTGGACGCACCGATCGACGAGATCCTGATCCGGGCGTTCGAGTCGGGGTTTCCGGGAGTCGTCGGGGCGACACCCTCGACATGGTCATCGAGATCCAGCACTTCGAGATCGTCGAGAAGAGCGGACTCTGGGCCCTCGTCACCGGCGGGTTCGACTTCCGGATGGACCTCGAGGTTCGGATCGCCGGACTCCCGTCGTTGCGTGAATGGTTCGAGGTGAGTCCGAGCGACGGGCAGTCGCCCCTGCCCGGTCAGGCCGAGCGGGCGATCGGGAAATCGATCCGATCTTCCTTCGAACCCCTGGCCCGACGCCTGTGCCGCCACTGGTCTCGCGACCGGCCCGAGGCCCCGCGCTGCAACGTCGATCCCCGGGATCCCTTCGACCCCACCCCCTTCGGCATGGCCTGGCGCGCCCTGGGCCATGGTTTCGGAGGTGCGCTCGGGATCGGGTGGTTCCTCGCCCAGGACACCGACTCGTACCGGATCCATCCCGCGCACTACGCCATGCCCATCTTCTACACCATGGGTGTGGTCCGCGGCGCCCACGTGGGCAACCAGGAGCGGGGCAACCACGGGGCCTCGCTGCTCGCGGCCGCCGCGGTCTACGTCGCGAGCGCCGTCTACATGCAGCAGGAGCGCGATCGATTGCCGGCATACTACGCCGCCACCGTCGTCGGCAGCTTCACCGCGGCGATGATCGTCGAGGCCATCACCACCGAGCACGTGCCGCTCGTCGGCTCCGACGGCACGGTCGGAATGACCTGGCACGACGGACCGGCATTGGCACTGCGCGGAAGGTTCTGAGGACGCGCGGCGGACCCGGCCCACTTCCACGCCGGAAGCGCGTCGCCGTGGCCGAGCGCGGCTACCGCACCAACCCGACCGCCCGCACCACGCGCTCCGCCCCGTTCGACGCGATCACGTGGTACGCGCCACTGGCCACCGGCGCCCCGGCGTCGTCGCGACCGTCCCACACGGCCGAGCCCCTCGCCGCGGCCGCCCGCGCGATCCACCGCACGTGACGCCCGCGGGCATCGACCACGCGCACACCGACGGCGCGGTCGCGATCGAGCGACCAGGTGATCGTGGTCCGCGGGTTGAAGGGGTTCGGCGCGACCTCCAGGCGCGCGGCGGTCACGGTGCTCGCCGGAGCATCGGTCGCAGTGCCGGCGCGGTCGAACACCACCCGACCACCGGAATGATCGAGCGTGAACACCTGGGTCGCCGGATCGAAGTCCCACCGCGTGTCGGTGGAGTCGATCCACGCGCCGTCGACGAACACGGCCACCGGCTCGACAGCCAGCTTCGCGCGCACCTGGCCGGGACCGCCGAAGTCGGCGGTGATCGAACCGGTCTCGTAGAGCAGGGACGTGGGCTGCGCACCGTCGACCCCGAGCAGGTGATCCTCGTCGTCCGGCGCGAGCGAGGGCTCCAGATCGAAGGCCTGCAACAGGTAGAGCACCGTGTTGAAGTTCTGCTCGTACCAGGTCTCACGGCCGAAGTTCGGCCGGGTGAGTTCGCGGATCGTGGTCAGCATACGACCGTCGTCGGTGGGCACGCTCGACGCCGGGGCCTGGCCGTAGGTCAGGTTGTGCAGCGCCTCGAGACCGGCCTCGCGCCAGGTGGGATCGTGCAGCGGTGTTCCCCGTGCCGCGCGTTCGAGTCGCAGGTGCAACACACCCCATTGGGCCGTGGCGGCGTAGGTACTGTTCATCCAGGCCTGCCACTCGAGCAGTGTCCATGTGTAGACTCCGTCGCCGTTCTGCACGCTGTCGGGGGCGAGAAAGACCTCCGTCGACCAGTCGCGGATGTCGATGGCCCTCTCCAGATCCCCCGGCTCGCCGCGCTCCAGCAGCGCCTCCGCGGTGGCCTCGGCGGAATAGTGGTCGCGCAGGCCCGCGCTCTCGGGGCCGATGTCCTCGTAGAAGCCCTCCCATCGCTGGTACGAGACACTCGACGGGTTCATGGGATTGTTCTCCAGCCAGCTCCACGCACGCGCGGCGGTATCGCCGAAACCCTGCCCCGGCACGCGTTCCTCGAGCTCTTCGAGCAGGCGGATCGCCGGGATCAGGTGGCTGGTGTAGTCCTGCCGGACCAACCCGTCGGACGGGCGCACGCGGAAGGGCCAGCGGCCGTCGTCCTCGACCGGGCCCTCGAGCTGCGTGTCGCGGTAGGTCTCGCCGATCTCGACGGCGGCGTCGAAGTACCGCACGTCGCCCGTGATGTCGTACAGGCGCAACAGGCGCGTTCCGAACATGCCGGGTTTGTCGCTCATCACGGCGTCGAGGTCGTAACCGCCGCCCATGACGCCGTCGGTCTGGGTGCTGTACACCCAGTCGCCGTAGAGGTCGGTGGCCGGCGTTCGTCGGTCGACGAGCCAGTCCGCGCACTCGATCGCCCGGGCCAGGCCTTCGGGGTCGCCACTGTACAACCACCAGCCGAGGAAGGCGTCGATGGCGATCGCCATGGTGTAGCCCGGATAGCTGATGCTCGCGTAGCCCGGATACCCGTTGATGATGCTGCGCAGGTTGTCGTCGTGCTGGATCGCGTAGTGGTAGAAGTACGGCGGTACGGGTTCGCCGTCGGGATCGCCGTCCATGGTGAGGATGCCGTTCTCGCCGACGTCGCTCATGAGGAAGGCGACGACTTCCTCCACGATCGCGGAGTGGGGCTTCAGCGGTTCGGTGGCGGCGTGGGCGGGAGCGGCCAGGACGGCGAGCAGGGCGACGGCGAGTCCACGGTGCATGGCGATTGCAGTCCTCCGACGAATGCGTGGGGACGGCGAGCCTAACACGATCCGGTCCGCGCGCGTGGTCGGCGGTCACGGCCGCTCGAAGACCAGGCTCGCCAACTGCCCGTCCTCGTCCACGTACGTCAAAGCGAGCCGGCCGGCGAGGAAGTTCCATTGCCGCGCCCGCGACAGGGCGGCGAGGAAGCGGTCCTCGATCTGCATCACCGGCGGCGGGCACATCTTCTTGGTCCGGATCGCCGGCCCGAACTCGAGTTCGCGGTCCCGCGGAACGGTGAAGGTCGCCTCGAAGCGATTGCAGCCGGCACTGCCGAACACGCGTCGATCGTCGATGCGCAGAATCACCTCGGCCGCTTCGACGGGTTCGCCCCGGTACGTGAATGACTGCAGGCGCCACGCGCTGCCGTCGAGCAGATCGACCGTGGCCTCGCCCAGGATCTCGCGCGTCTCCTCGAGGCGCCCCGCATCGTTCAGCGTGTAGCGGCGCCGCTGCAGCTGGCTGGGGCAACAACCCGGATCGTTCGGACCATGGGCGATCAGGTCGAGCACCACGGTGCGACCTTCGATCGTCGAACGACGGATCTGCTCGCGGTCGCCCACGTCGTGGATCGCCGTCGTCACCACGCCGTCGTCGCGGCGTTCGAAGACGGCCACGTAGAGCAGATGTCCCGTGCCGCCCGAATTCTCCTCGAGATAGGCGACCGCTTCTTCGGTGCCGTCGCCGTCGACGTCGGCCGTGTGCAGCAGCCAGGGCAGGAGCACGACCTGCGGGCGAGCGGCTCCGCCCTCGACGAAGGGAGGCCCCTCGTACACGCCGTCGACCAGCGCGATCGGCTGCTCGTAGATACCGGTGACGGTGGCGCCGGCCACCGCTTCGCGGTCGAGGACTTCCGCCGCGGAAGCCGATACCGCGACGAGCAGGACACAGAGCAGAGCCAGCGTGCGCATGGTTCCTCCTGGAGATTGCGTCGAGTGTGCCACCGTGGCACCGCCGTGACCAGCTCGTGGCCGCGCCGCCCACTTCACCGGAGTTTCCCGCGATCTTGACGGGACCACCCGCGGTACCTCGCCGAAGTTCTACGCGTCGTCGGTCGAGATCATTCCCGATCCGGGAGGTCCACGGTGCGCGTCCTGGTCCTGGTGCTGACCGCCGCCCTCGTCTGCCTCGCCCACGTCCCTGCCCAGCCCGCCGACCGCGCCCGGCTCGCCGATCTCGTCCGCGGGGCGGTGGCCTTCCACGACGAGCACGCCGAACACCCTATCGGTGACCCGGGGGGTGCACGGATCGACCGACTACTCGGCGGCGAAACCGTGGTCGTGCGCCGGCCGGGTCGCTGCGAACGCACCGGACGCCGGCTCGACTCGATCCACGCCTACGCCCTACGCACCGAGCCGCGTCTGCACCTGTGGCTGGCCGCCACCCGTCCCGGCTTCGGCGACTCCGACGTGCTCACCACCGTGGGCATCGAACGCCACGGTGACGGGCGCACGCGCACCTTCATGCACGCCGACCTGCCGTGGCCCCTCGACGATCGCCACTGGATCGCCCACGTGCGCATGGACGTCCCCATGGCCGAGGTCTCGGGCGGTCGGATCTGGGCCCGGCGGTGGACGCTGGACGACAGCACCGACGTGCGGGAGCTGGCGCGGCGAGGCGCGCTCGGCCACTTCGGCCCCGATGACCTGGACGCCTCGCGTGCCCTGCCCGTGAACGAGGGGGCGTTCCTGGTGTTCGACCTGGACGGCCGGCACACCCTGCTCGTCTATTCGTCACGTGTCGCCGCCGGCGGTGCGATCCCCGACGGCTTCGTGGTCGAGTTCGGCGCGCGCATGCTGCGACGCTCGATCGAACGCGTGATCGAGGGCGCACGGCGGGTGGAATCGGAATACCGTCGCGGGACTCCACCGCGACCCGACGGCTTCGGGCGTCCGGTGCCGCACTGCGACGAACTCGAAGCCCAGGGACCGGTCACCCGCACCGCTCCCTCTGGCCGCTGACACCCCACGGTGGACACCGGCCCACGGATCGGCTGTACTCGGGCGTCCCGACAACCGCAGCCCGATCGACGGCCGATCCACCATGTCCGACCCGACGCCCCCGCCCCGCGCCGAGATCCTCCGCGCGGTGATCCCCGGTGCCGCCCTTCCGCTCTGGGTCCCCCTGCTGACGCCCTACCGCCCGGGCACGGCCGACGTCGACGTCGAGCGCCTGCGTCGTCACCAGCGCGTGCTGCGCGGCCACACCCCATTGTGGATGGTGGCCGGCTCGACCGGCGACGGCTGGGAAATCGACGACCGTCAGTTCGGACAGCTGCTCGACGCCGTCACCGCGCCCGAGGCCGATGCGATCGACGGTCATCTGTTGTTCGCCCTGCTCGCTGCCGACACCGAGCAAGCGCTGGCACGACTGGAACGACTGCACGAAGCGCTCGGCACTTCGCCGACCGCGTCGTTCGAGGACAACCTGCACGTCCTGCGTGCCCGCGGCTGGGTGGGGATCTGCGTGGCGCCGCCGGTGGGCGAGGACGTCGACCAGCTGCGCATCGCCCACCACTTCGAGGAGATCGGCCGCCGCGCACGCATGCCCATGGCCGCGTACGAGATCCCGCAGGTCACCGGCTGTCGCATCGCCGCCGAGACCTTCCGCGCGCTCGTCGGCGCGCACGAGGAGATCGTGCTGTTCAAGGACTCCAGCGGTGAAGACCGTCTGGCCGGCGAGACCTCGCCCCTGAACGCACCCGTCCTGGTGCGCGGCGCCGAGAGCGACTACGCGACCTCCTTGCGCGCCGGTGGCGGCCTCTACGACGGCCTGCTCCTCGGCAGCGCGAACAACTTCGGCCAGGAGCTGGCCGCGATCGTCCGCGCGACGCTGTCGGGACACCTGGACGCGGCGAAGGCCCATTCCAGTGCGCTACAGAAACGGGTGGCCGACCTGTTCGAGGCGGTGGCGTCGGTGCCGGCGGGCAACGTCTTCGCCAACGCCAACCGCGCCGTCGACCACGTGCTCGCCCACGGTCACCGGGCGACCGACATCGACCCGCCCACCCTGTTCGACGGTTCGGTCATGGACACCGAGGTGATCGCAGCCGTGGACTCGATCCTCGATCGCGACGGAGTGCGGCCGCTGACGGGCTACCTCGACCTGTGACCCGGAATTCCGACGAGCCACTCCCTAGAACAACGGCCGCGCCCGGATCGTGTGCTCCAGGCGGCGCAGCCGCTTGACCATGTCCAGCGTGCAGCTCTCGTCGACGTCGGCCACCAGGTAGCCCACGTCGTCGAGCGTGCGCAGCACCTGCTGGCCCACGTTCACGCCCTCCTCGGCGAAGAGCTCGTTGATCTCGTGCAGCACGCCGGGAACGTTCTCGTGCACGTGCAGGATCCGGTGGTGGTCGGCCACGTCGGGCAGGGCGACCTCGGGGAAGTTCACCGCGCCCTGCGTCGAGCCGTTGTTCGTGAAGCGCACGAGCTTCTCGGCCACCTCCTCGCCGATGCCCCGCTGGGCCTCGCGCGTCGATCCGCCGATGTGCGGGGTGAGCAGGACGTTCGGCCGGCCGCGCAGGGGCGTGTCGAAGTCGTCGCCCCGCGAGCGCGGCTCCTCGGGGAAGACGTCGACGGCCGCACCGGCCACCCGCTCGGTGTCGAGCGCACGGGCCAGGGCCTCGAGATCGACCACCGTTCCGCGGCTCGTGTTGATCAACTGCAGACCGGGCTTCGCCGCCTCGAACTCGCGAGCGCCGATCAGGTGGTGCGTGGTGGGATCGGCCGGCACGTGCACGGTGACGACGTCGGCCTCGCCGAGCAGGTGCGGCAACGACGCCGCCCGCCGCGCGTTGCCCAGGGCCAGCTTGTCGACCACGTCGTGGAAGAGCACGCGCATGCCCAGGGCCTCGGCCAGCACCGACACCTGCTGGCCGATGTGTCCGTAACCGATGATGCCGAGCGTCTTGCCCCGGACCTCCACGCTGTCGGACGCGGTCTTCTCCCACCGGCCGGCGTGGGCGGCGGAGATCTTCGGATACAGACCGCGCAGCAGCATGACGACGAGTCCGATCACGAGTTCGGCCACCGAGCGCGTGTTCGCGTGCGGGGCGTTGAACACCGGCACGCCGCGCCGGCGTGCGCCGTCGAGTTCGACGTGGTTGGTGCCGATGCCGAACACACCCACCGCGAGCAATCGCCTGGCGTGATCGAACACGGCGTCGGGCAGGCTCGTCTTGGAGCGAACACCGAGCAGGTGCACGCCGTCGATCCGCGCGGCCAGGACCTCGGCATCGAGCGCGCCCGGCAGGACCTCGACGTCGAAGCCCTCCCGCTCGAGGCGTTCGACGCCGGCGGGATGGATCCCCTCGAGCAGCAGCACGCGGATCTTGTTCTTGGGGAATGAGGTCTCGCGGGACATGTCGGCGCGTCTCGGGGTCGGGGAGCCGATCGGGATTCCAGGAGTCTCGCTTCGATCGACGCCGGCGTCCACGGCCGAGTGGCCTCGTGACTTGCGCTCCGCTCGGTCGCGGCCGATCCTGATCGCCCCCGGTTTCCCGGCGCCACACCAAGACGGTCGGCGCTGCCCATTCGAGCCCCCGCGCTCGGCCAGCCCAAGGGAGTCCCATGACCCGCGCCTACGCCGCCAAGTCCGCCGACGGACCGCTCGAACTCGTCGACATCGACCTCGGCACCCTCGGCCCCGACCAGGTCGAGATCGACGTCACCGCCTGCGGCCTGTGTCACAGCGACCTGTCGATGGCCCACAACCACTGGCAGTTCACCGAGTACCCGATCGTGCCCGGCCACGAGGTCGTGGGCACCATCGCCGCCAAGGGCGAGCACGTGCATCACCTCGAGGTGGGCCAGACCGTCGGACTGGGCTGGTTCAGCGGCAGCTGCATGTACTGCGACCAGTGCATGAGCGGCGACCACAACCACTGCCGCAGCGTCGAGTCGACCATCATCGGCCGCCCCGGCGGCTTCGCCGAGAAGGTGCGCTGCCACGGCGCGTGGGCCGTGCCCATTCCCGACGGCGTCGACGCGAAGAAGGCCGGACCGTTGTTCTGCGGCGGCCTGACCGTGTTCAACCCGATCGTCGAGTTCGACGTCGAGCCGACCGATCGCGTGGGAGTTCTCGGCATCGGCGGCCTGGGCCACCTGGCGCTGCAGTTCCTGGCCAAGTGGGGCTGCGAGGTCACCGCCTTCACCTCGACCGACGCCAAGGCCGACGAAGCGCTGGGCATGGGCGCCCACCACGTCGTGAACTCGCGCGACGCCTCCGCCCTCGAAGAAGTCGCCGGCCGCTTCGACTTCGTCCTGTCGACGGTGAACGTGCCGCTCGACTGGCAGGCGTACTTCGCCGCGCTCGCGCCGAAGGGCCGGCTGCACACCGTGGGTGCGGTGCCCGAGCCGATCGAGGTGGCCGCCTTCACGCTGATCGGCGGGCAGAAGAGCCTGAGCGGCACCCCGCTGGGCTCACCCCAGACCGCCCGCACCATGCTCGAGTTCTGCGACCGCCACGGCATCGAGGCCGTCACCGAGACCTTCCCCATGAGCAAGGTCAACGAGGCCTTCGAGCACCTCGAGGCGGGCAAGGCACGGTACCGGATCGTGCTGGAGAACGACTTCCAGGCTGCGTAGTCGGCTGCCTGGGGCCGGTCCGAGGGTCTGCCGAATGCGTTCGGGGTGCCCTCGGGCCGGTACGACCGGCACACCCGATCACGAGATCGCTGCGGAAACCCCGATCCCGGTCGTGCCCGGATCGCTATGATCGTCGGGACCGCGTCGTCCCGTTCGCTCGAGCCCGGGAGACCCACCGATGAGGATCGCGATCCTTCGTCGAGCAGTACCGGCCTTCGTCCTCTTCGTCCTGATCACCGCGCCGGCGACGGCCCGGACGGTTCCGCTGGACTCCCTCTGGCCCAACGCCGACGGGCTCGAATGGGTCTACGACGGATCGTTCGAAGAGAACGTCCCCGGCTTCGAGAGCTCCGACGACTTCAGGGCGACGCTCACCTTCGAGGGAACGAGCACCGTCGGGGGACGGACGGTGCAGAACCTGATCGGGCGGGTCGACGGTGGCGTCGTGGCGAAGGTTCCCGGCCGGCCGGCCGGTCTCGGACCGCTCGAGACCCGGCTGTGGCACACGCGGCCGGACCTGCGACCGGCCCTCGTCACTCGCTCCACGAAGGCCGTCGACTTCTGGCCTTTCAGCTTCCTGCACCCCGCCGACGGCAACATCGGATTCCTGAAGACCGAATCGGAGATCGGTGACTGGCGCGACGAGATCGCAGGACGGTCGTGGCTGTACGTCGCCGATCCGACGGACGTGGGGCCGAACTTCACGCTGCAACTCGTCCCGGACCTGGCCGACGACGTGTTCCTGTACGGAACCGTGGCCGAGGCCGACGTGACCGTCACCGTGGGCTCGTGGACCTTCGACCGCGCCTGGGTGCTCGAGTACACCATCGACCACGGCGAAGCGATGATCACCGACGAAGGCGGCAACGTGCTCGGCACGCAGCGGTGGGAGAGCACGGGATCGGTGACCTTCGTGTCCGGTGTCGGGCCGGTCGCGATGGACGAGCAGCTGGTGGCCGTCGAACTCGACTGCCCGACCTGTCCCTACGAGCAGGGAGACGTCCTGTCGCAGGGAAGCCTGCAGCTACGAGCCGCAACCGTGCCGACCGAGACCGCCACCTGGTCGGGACTGAAGGCGCGGTACTAGCGGTACGCGCGACTCGACCGTCCCGTCGAGCGACGGAATCATCGCTCGTCTGACTGCACCAACGGCTGGGGCAAGCCGTCGGGGGCCGCGGCCAGGCGCCGACCTTGGTACCAGAGAAAGTCCCCGTGACCCGCGTCCGGTCGGGTGACACGTGGGGATGTCCGGGGATGTTCCACGGCGGAAGTCTTCGCGCTACCGCGGCGGACGCGACGTCGATCTCGTCCGGCCGCCGACCTGACCCTCGGGAGAAGGAAAGGAGGTCGCATCAACCGCCCTCGGAGCCCTCCCTCCGAATTCGACCGCCGGTCCGGTCGACGAGCGCGAAGAGCGGGTCGAAGGCACGCCGCATCTGTTCGAAGACCCTTGACTGGTGCGGGTCCGGTCTGGTCCCCAGGATCTCGTGCACCTCGGCGACGACGGCGATCTTCGCCCAGAAGTCCCAGTCTCGCTGTTCCATGTCGTCGAGAAGGGACTGTTGCTGCTCCCGCTGCTCCGGAGTGAGTTCGTCCCATGGCACGTCCAGCTCCGCCAGGGCCTCACTCGTCTCCCGCATGATGGCGGCGATCTCCGCGAAGCCCCCGGAGCCGTCGTAACCACCCGCCATGCAGTTCGCGCGCAACATGACGAGTTCGACCGGGTCCAGGGGGCGGAACTGGAGGTCGTCCCAGGGATCACCCTTCTCGCCGATCGCTCTCCCGGGGGCGACGAAAAGGAGGGCAAGGACGAGGGACACGTAGAACCAATCGCGGCCGCAGTTCGACATCATCATCATCGATCCTCCACCGGCGGGAGGTAACGCGCCTTGATCGAACTCATGGACTCCGTGCTGGCATGCACGGGGAGATGGAGACGCTGAGGCATCTCGACACAGATCGGTGAGGGCTCAACAACTCCAGGACATCAGCATGACGGTGTACAGACGTACGGGAGCCTGAGCGCTGATGCAGCGTATCGTGCCCGCGCAGCACTGTCCAGGGACACCCAGCCTCTGGTACCTGGCCTCGATCCATCAACGAACTCACGCCGCCTGGAGGACCCGAACGCGTCGTTCGACGGTCCTCCGGGCCGGCAGGCCATGGGCCATCCTGAGTGTCGCCCGATCTCCTGTCCGTTGCACGAGTCCCGCTCGGCAGAAACACTCGAAGCGCATGGTCGCCATCCGTCGGAGCTCGAAAAGCGACGATCGCTTCGCGGTCGGCCTTCTTCGAGTCGAGTGCCCTCGAGTTCGGACAGCACCATCTCGTGCGCTTCGCGCCCCGCAGCGCAGTCCCACAGCACGCGCAGCACGACCGCCTTTTCCGCCCCCCTACGACCCACGCACCGGCCAGCACAACCTCGAGCTCGACGGCCTCGACCTCATTCGGCCGCCTGTGCGCGCAGATGGCTGCCCCACGCCAGCACCCCGTCCGTTGCTTCGGGTGGTATTCGTCACGTGCGCGCGACGATCGCGCTCGGGAGCAGGTCGAAGTATGCGGCGACGGTACACCGGCACCCGACCCCGCAGCCCACGACGACTCCCCCGCCGCGCGGTCGCGGCGTCGGCGCTGGGCGCGCCCACGAGGATCGAGTCGCGCAGGATCTTCGAGGTCGACCCGCTGCTCTGCCCGCAGTGTGGCGTCGAGATGAAACGGGCGTCGCGGTGCGCGGCCGACGTCGGCGCTCCGGTGCGTGTCACGGCGCCGCCGAGCTGGAAGACCAGGATGGCCGCGTGGGACGAGGGAACGCGCGCCGCGTGCAAGTGACCGACGGCGTGGTCCACCCGCTCGGTGCGAAGGCGCTGTTGGGCGGGGCGGAATCTCATTGCGTTCGAGAAGCGTCGTACGCCGCGCGGAGGCGCTCGTCGAAGGTGACCAGCTCGAGGTCGAGCCACGTCGCCAACTCCAGATAGCTCGCATCGTAGACCGAGAGATCGTTCCGGAGCGCTCGGCGCAGGATCGGCGCGTGTCCGACGTCGACGAGTTCGACCCGGAAGTCATCGTAGCGTGAAACGGCGGCAGCGAGTGCGTGGCGTCGCTCCGCGGTGTCTCCGTGGACGCGAAGGGACCGGCGCATCGACGACCAGCGCCGTTGCGTGATCAGGCGTCGCGGCCATGATCCGTGTCCCGGTCCTCGCGGATCATCTCTGTGCTGTCGAGATCGGACGGCGGCAGGCTCAGTCCCCGGATCTCCTCGAGGATCTCCTGCGCGGACTTCGGTCGCGTCGGTGCGACGGCTTCCTCCAGAATCGCCATCAACTCGCCCTGGAGCGATCGGTGATGGCGCGCGGCGCGGCTGCGAAGCTGCTCGAGCAGATCCTCGGGCACGTTCTTGATCGACAGGCTCACGGGCATGGCACCCCTCCGGAAGGCAGCGG